>NZ_DATEJS010000105.1:0-15684 GCF_035277845.1 Microbacterium sp. | reverse complement strand
CTGGGGCACGGGGCTCTCGAGCCTCCAGCTGCAGGAGCTGGGGGCGGAGCTCGGCGCCGACGTGCCCTTCGCGCTCATGGGCGGCACCGCGATCGGCCTCGGACGCGGCGAGCAGCTGAGCCCGGCACTGGCACGCGGGCGGTTCGACTGGGTGATCGTGACCAGCGGCGACGGGCTCTCGACGCCGGAGATCTACCGCGAACTGGACGGCTACCGCGAAGTCCACCCGGAGTCTTTCCTCTGGGGCGGGCTGAGCCCGCAGGTGTTCCCGCCCGTGCTGAAGGCGCTCCGCACCGGAGACGCCCGGCTGCTGGCGGCCTCCGCGTCGAACGAGCTGCAGATCGCCGCGGTGCGCCGGCGTCCCCAGCTCAACGACGTGCTGCAGCTCGGCCACGACGAGGGGGCCCTGACCGGCCTCGTCTCCGGCTCCGGGCCGACGATCGCGTTCCTCGCGGAGGACGAGGCATCCGCGCTCGACCTGCAGATCGCGCTGAGCGCCGCGGGCCTGACCGCCCTGCACGTGCACGGGCCCGTGCACGGGGCGCGCGTGCTGTCCGTCTGACGCGTCATCACGACGCCAGACCGTTATCGTCCGTTCGGCCCGGATGTCGGAGGGGTGGGCTACGGTTGGGCAGGTGGCAGATGGCATCGAGTTCCGGGCGGTCGGCAAGCGATTCCCGGGCGGGGCGCAGGCTGTTCGGGACTTCAGTCTGACGATCCCCGCGCAGCAGACCACGGTGCTCGTGGGGTCCAGCGGATCGGGCAAGACCACCCTGCTGCGCATGATCAATCGCATGGTCGAGCCGACCTCCGGCGCCATCCTCATCGACGACGTCGACATCCGCGCCCGCAGCGCCGTCGCGCTCCGTCGCAGCATCGGGTACGTGATGCAGAACTCCGGGCTGCTGCCGCACCTGACGGTGCAGGACAACATCGCCACGGTTCCGGTGCTCACCGGAACACCGCGACGGGCCGCGCGCTCCCAGGCGCGCGAGCTGATGCACACCGTCGGCCTCGACGAGGCGCTCGCGACGCGCTATCCCAACCAGCTCTCCGGCGGCCAGCAGCAGCGCGTCGGGGTCGCGCGCGGCCTCGCCGCCGATCCCAACATCCTGCTGATGGACGAGCCGTTCGGCGCCGTCGACCCGATCGTGCGCGACGAGCTGCAGCAGGAGCTCCTGCGCATCCAGCGCGAGGTGTGCAAGACGATCGTGTTCGTGACGCACGACATCGACGAGGCGTTCCTGCTCGGCGACCAGGTCGTCATCCTCGAAGAACAGGCGCAGATCGCCCAGCGGGGCACGCCCGACGAGATCATCGAGGCGCCGGCCTCCGACTTCGTGTCGAGCTTCATCGGCGCCGTGCACGGGCGGCGGGCGCTGAGCCTGCGTGAGACGCCGCACGGCACGGTCGTCGTCGACGGCCGCGGACGCACCCAGGGATCGCTCGTCGACGACCAGCCGGTGGCGATGTGAACTGGGTCGGCCAGAACCTCGGCCTCATCGCACAGCTCTCGTTCGAGCACCTGCGCCAGAGCATCCCGCCGATCGTCCTGGGGCTCCTCCTCTCGATCCCGCTCGGCTGGCTGGCGTGGCGCTACCGACTGCTGCGCGAATCGCTGCTGGTGATCACCGGCATCCTCTACACGATCCCGTCGCTGGCGCTGCTCGCGATCCTGCCGGTGCTCCTCGGCATCAGCCCCCTCAGTGAGCTGAACCTCGTCGTGACGCTCACGCTGTACGCGATCGCGCTCATGACCCGCACCGTCGCCGATGGGCTGGACTCCGTCGACCCCGACGTGCGGCTCGCGGCCTCCGCGATGGGGTACGGGGCGGCGCGGCGGTTCTTCACCGTCGAGCTGCGCCTGGCCGGGCCGGTCATCCTCGCCGGGCTCCGCGTCACGGCGGCCAGCACGGTGGCCCTTGCCACCGTGGGCATCCTGATCGGGGTGCAGAACCTCGGCTATCTGTTCACGAACGGACTGCAGCGCGACATCTTCGCCGAGGTGTTCTCCGGCATCGTGGCCGTGGCGCTCATCGCGCTGATCATCGACCAGCTGCTGGTGCTGGCGGGGCGGCTCGCGATGCCGTGGCTGCGCACCGCGACCGGCGCGCGCGGGAGCACTCGTACGCGGATCGCGCTGGAGATGGGCTCGTGAACCTGTTCGGCCAGGCGTTCGCCTGGATCTTCGGCGGCGACAAGTCCGGGTTCGACGAGGTGCCGGTCGCGCTCGTCGTGCACATGGCGTTCACCTTCGGGTCGGTGCTGATCGCCGCACTCGTCGCGGTGCCGGCAGGCTGGGCGATCGGCCACACCGGGCGCTGGCGCAACGTCGCCGTGGGGGTCACCGGCGCAGCACGCGCGGTGCCGTCGTTCGGCCTGTTCATCCTGCTCGTGATCATCATGGGCGTCATCCACCAGACCGCTGCGGCGGTCGTGACGTTCGTCCTGCTGGCGCTGCCGTCGATCCTCGCCGGAGCGTACAGCGGATTCGAGGCGATCGACCGCCGAGTGGTCGACGCGGCGCGCGGCCTCGGCATGACCGAGTGGCAGATCCTGTGGCGCGTGGAGGTGCCGCTCGGGATGCCGCTGCTGGTGGCGGGGCTGCGCTCCGCCGTGCTGCAGGTCGTGGCCACGGTGACGATCGCGGCCTACGTCGGGCTCGGCGGCCTCGGCCAGTACATCATCGCCGGCATCCCGCTGCAGCGCATCGACATGGTGCTGGGCGGGGCGATCCTCGTCGCCGCGCTCGCGCTCCTGCTCGACATCCTCTTCGCCGTCCTGCAGCGCGCCGTCGTGCCGCGCGGAGCGCGGACGCCACGCACCACCACCTCCCGACGTGAACGACTCCCATTGGAAGGGGCAACACCATGAAGAACACCCGCACGCGACTGCTCGCCGTCGCCGCGACGGCGGCCGCCGTCGCCGTCGCGCTGGTCGGCTGCAGCTCGGGCAATCCGCTGTCGACCCCGAGCACGCCCGCCGCCTCGGGCGGCGGCGCATCGAACACCATCGTCGTCGGCTCGCAGTCCTACCCGTCGAACGAGATCATCGCGGAGGTGTACGCGCAGGCACTCGAGGCCAAAGGGTTGAAGGTCACGCGCAAGTTCGACATCGGGCAGCGGAACGCCTACATGCCCGCGATCAAGAGCGGAGAGGTGCAGCTGTTCCCGGAGTACACCGGCAACCTGCTGCAGTACTTCAACCCCAAGGCGACGGAGACCGACCCGCAGGGCGTGTACAACGCGCTGAAGACGGCTCTGCCGTCGAGCCTCACCGTGCTCGACATGGCCACCGCCGCCGACCAGGACTCGTACACCGTCACCAAGGCGTTCGCCGACAAGTGGCATCTGAAGTCCATCGCCGACCTCGCGAACGTCAAGGTGCCGCTGACGCTCGGCGGCAACGCCGAGCTCGCCGATCGCCCGTACGGTCCGAAAGGACTGAAGTCGACGTACGGCGTCACCTCGGGCTTCAAGGCGACGGGTGACACCACCGAGCAGGCGCTCGTGGCCGGCACGATCAACATCGCCGACATCTACACGTCCGACCCCAAGATCAAGACCGACAAGCTCGTCGTGCTGCAGGATCCCAAGGCGCTGATCCTGTCGTCGAACATCGTGCCGCTCGTGAACAAGAGCGTCGCCGGCAAGGTCTCGACCGTGATCGACGCCGTGCAGGCCAAGCTCACGCCGGACGTGCTCGTGGAGTGGAACGTCGAGAACAC
Organism: Microbacterium sp.; assembly: GCF_035277845.1. GTDB lineage: Bacteria > Actinomycetota > Actinomycetes > Actinomycetales > Microbacteriaceae > Microbacterium. The sequence goes on along the minus strand of NZ_DATEJS010000105.1, from coordinate 11,957 downwards.
CGTCGACCAGCAGTCGGCGGCGCAGATCGCGACCAAGTGGCTGAAGGACCAGGGTCTGGACTGAGCCGCATCATCCGCAGAGGGCCGGTGCGCCACGAACGCACCGGCCCTCTCGGCGTTGTCAGCCGAGCTGCTCGGTGAGCTCGAACCAGCGCAGCTCCAGCTCCTCGACCTCGGACTCGCGGGCCGAGATCTCGGCCATCCGCTCACCGAGACCGACGTAGTCGGACTGGTCGTGGTCGACGAGCGCGTGCTTGTGGGCGTCGATGTCCTGGGCCAGCTTCTGCATCCGGCGCTCCAGCGCCGACAGCTCCTTCTCCGCGGCCCGGCGATCGGATCCGGCGAGCCCGGGAGCCGCGGCTGGGGCGGATGCCGCAGCCGCGGAACCGGCGGCCTTCGCGGGCCCGGCGTCCCGCTGGGCCGCCCGCAGTCGCAGGTACTCGTCGATGCCGCCCGGCAGGTGCCGAAGGTGCCCGTCCATCACGGCGTACTGCTGGTCGGTGACGCGCTCGAGGAAGTACCGGTCGTGGGAGACGACGAGAAGCGTCCCGGGCCACGAGTCCAGCAGCTCCTCGAGCGCGGTGAGCATGTCGGTGTCGAGGTCGTTGGTGGGCTCGTCGAGGATCAGCACGTTGGGCTGGGTGAGCAGCACCAGCAGAAGCTGCAGCCGACGCTGCTGTCCGCCGGACAGGTCCTTGACCGGGGTGGACAGCTGCGCGCTCGAGAACCCCATCCGCTCGAGCAGCTGGCCCGGGGTGAGCTCCTGCGCCTTGGAGCCCGCGCCGAACGTGTACGTCGTCCGGAGCCGTTCGAGCACGAGCCGCACGGGGGAGTCGAGGTGCTCGTCGAGTTCGCCCATGCGCTGGGTGAGCGTCGCGACCTGCACGGTCTTGCCGCGCTTGACCCGGCCGGAGTCGGGTGTCACCGACCCGTCGACGAGCCCGAGCAGGGTGGATTTTCCGGCGCCGTTGACGCCCAGGATGCCGGTGCGCTCACCGGGCGCGATGCGCCACTCGACGTCCTTCAGGAAGGGCTCGCCGTCATAGACGACCCCCGCATCGAGCAGGTCGACCACATCCTTGCCCAGCCGCGCGACCGCGAGGGACTGCAGCGCCACCGGGTCGCGCAGTTCGGGCACGTCGGCGATGAGCGCGTTGGCGGCATCGATGCGGAACTTCGGCTTGGACGTGCGCGCCGGTGCGCCGCGACGGAGCCACGCGAGCTCGCGGCGTGCCAGGTTCTGCCGGCGCGACTCGATGGCCGCCGCCTGGCGGTCGCGCTCCACGCGCTGCAGGATGTATGCCGCGTAGCCGCCCTCGAACGGCTCCACGATGCGGTCGTGCACCTCCCACGTCGCGGTGCAGACCTCGTCGAGGAACCAGCGGTCGTGCGTGACCACCATGAGCGCGCCGGAGTTCGCGGCCCAGCGGTTCTTCACATGGCCGGCGAGCCACGCGATCGCCTCGACGTCGAGGTGGTTGGTCGGCTCGTCGAGGGCGAGCACGTCCCAGTCGCCGCTGAGCAGCGCGGCCAGGGCGACGCGGCGGCGCTGCCCGCCCGAGAGTGTGCCGATCACGGCATCCCAGGCGACGCTGCCGAGAAGTCCCGCGATCACATCGCGGATGCGGGCGTTTCCGGCCCACTCGTGCTCCGGCACGTCGCCGACGACCGCGTGGCCGACCGTCTCGTCGTCGCTCAGCATGTCGTGCTGTTCGAGCACGCCGATGGTCACCCCGCGGCGCATGGTCACCCGGCCGCCATCGGGCTCGCGGGTGCCGGCGAGCATCGCCATGAGCGAGGACTTGCCGTCGCCGTTGCGGCCGACGATGCCGATCCGGTCGCCTTCGTCGACGCCGAGGCTGACGGAGTCGAAGACGACCTTGGTGGGGTATTCGAGGTGCAGCGCCTCCGCGCCGAGAAGATGTGCCATGTCCCGTCAAGCGTAGTTCGCCGCGCGGGCGCGTGACGTCGGCGTCAGCGGCGCCGCGCGGGATCCGGGGCGCCGGAATCGATGTCGGCCGGCCACGTCCCGGCATCGGCCGACTCGACGCCGGCGGCCGCGGCGAACGAGTCGATGATCGCCATCGCCCCGCGCTCGAACGACTCGCGCGCAACGCCCGTCCTCGTGTACGAGTGCGCGTCGCCCGCGCGCTCGAGCTGCACGGAGGTGAGGGTCGGCGCGGCCTGCTCGAACCCGGTGGTGTCGAAGATGTCGTCGGGGGCGCTCAGGTCGTAGGCGGACCCGTAGACGAAGCTCTCCAGCGCGACGACGAGGGGGAGCACCCGATCGCGCGGCCAGCCGACGTCGACGAGGGCGGCCACGACCACCTCGTACATGTCGAGGGTCTCGGGAGCCCCCGTCACCGGCATCGTGGCGATCGCCTGGATGAGCGGGGTGTGCCCGGCCATGAGGTCGCGGTATCCGGTGACCCACGCGAGCAGCGCGTGACGCCACGCATGCGGGCCCTCGGCCCCGGCCGCCACCGCACGTCGCACGGTCCACAGCTCACTGACGTCGATGCTCGCCATCAGCCGGTCCTGCACCCACCGCATGATCTCCTGCTTCGAGCGCGCATGGTTGTACATCGCGCTCGGCGACACGCGCAGGTGCTTCGCGAGGGAGGCGATCGTGAGCGAGTCGTATCCCTTCGCATGCACGATGGCGAGGGCGGCGTCGGTGATGCCGTCGCGCGTCAGGATGCGGGTGGCGGGCCTGCCGGCGCGGCGGTGGGGGAGCGACGTCTCGGGCATCGTGCTCGTTCCGCCTCCTCGCCGCGACTGGGACCGGGTCGTGTCGATCGGTGCCCGCGTCGTCACATCGTAGCGGGATGCCGCCGCCGGGCAGGCTCGACGACCCGCGTCCTTGGCGGGCTCATCGGTGTCCGCTACACTAAATGAACGGCATTTATTTTATGTCGGGATCGCAGGAGATCCCCGGAACAAGGAGTTCACAAATGCAGACCATCGAGCGCGACGTCGTCATCATCGGCGCCGGTCCCTCGGGCCTCAACGCGGCACGTCGGCTGACGAAGGCCGGCAAGTCGGTGGCGGTGCTCGAAGCCCGCGACCGCGTCGGCGGCCGCACCTGGAGCGACGTCCGCGACGGCGGCTGGTTCGAGATCGGCGGCCAGTGGATCTCGCCCGACCAGACCGCGCTGCTCGGGCTCGTCGAGGAGCTGGGCAAGGAGACGTACTCGCGCTACCGCGACGGCGATTCGATCTACGTCGGCGCCGACGGCTCGACGACGCGCTTCGCGAGCGACCTGCCGGTGAGCGCCGAGACCAACGCCGAGATCGATCGGATCGCGGCGATCCTCGACGGGTATGCGGCGGAGATCGGCGCGACCGAGCCCTGGGCGCACGCCAAGGCGGAGGAACTCGACAAGATCTCGTTCATCGAGTGGCTCCACCAGCAGAGCGACGATGACGAGGCCGTGGAGAACATCGCCATGTGGATCGCGGGCGGCATGCTCACGAAGCCCTCGTACGCGTTCTCGACCCTCCAGGCCGTGCTGATGTCGGCATCCGCGGGGTCGTTCTCGAACCTCCTCGACGACCACTTCATCCTCGACAAGCGCGTCGTCGGCGGGATGCAGTCGGTGTCCATCGCGATCGCCGAGCAGCTCGGCGACGACGTCGTCTTCCTGAACAGCCCTGTGCGAACCCTGGAGTGGACCGACAACGGTGCGGGCGCGCCCGCCGCGGTCACCGCGATCGCCGACGGCATCACGGTGCGCGCGCAGCACGCGATCGTCGCGGTCCCGCCGAACCTGTACCACCGCATCTCGTACGACCCGCCACTGCCGCGCATGCAGATGGTCGCGCACCAGCACGTCTCGATGGGCCTCGTCATCAAGGTGCACGCGACCTACGCGACCCCGTTCTGGCGCGACAAGGGTCTCGCCGGTACGGTCTACGACCACGCCGGTCTCGTGCAGGAGGTCTACGACAACACGAACCACGGCGAGAAGCGCGGCACGCTCGTCGGCTTCATCTCCGACATCAAGGCCGAGAAGATGTGGGGCCTCGGCGAGGAGGAGCGCAAGCGCGCGGTCCTCGAGGGCATCGCGAAGTCGCTCGGCGACGAGGCGCTCGAGCCGGAGTCGTTCTACCTCTCGGACTGGGGCAACGAGGAGTGGACGCGCGGCGCCTACGCCACCAGCTACGACCTGGGCGGCCTGCACCGCTGGGGCGCCCTGCAGAACCAGCCCGTCGGCCCGATCTTCTTCGCCTCGAGCGACATCGCCGGCGAGGGCTACCAGCACGTCGACGGCGCCGTCCGCATCGGCACGGCGACGGCCGAGCGCATCCTCGACGCCGTCGAGGCCTGATCGCACGGTGTGCTCCGCGGTCGTCCGATCGCGGAGCACACCGCGCGCCCGGCTACGGGTGCGCGGCGGTCGCTTCGCGTGGCTCCCGGTCCAGCCTGATCAGGCACACGTCCGGCTCGACGAACGGCAGCAGCTGCACCGGCCGGTGCGGCTCGGCCGCCGCGACCAGCCTTTCGACCAGTCCCCGGTGGACCGCGCACACCACCTCGGGATGTGCCTGAGCGGCCTCCCGGAACGGGCATGCCGACAGGCGGATGCCGTCGGGAACCCGCTCGGGGGCGAAGCCGAGCGCATCGAGCTCCTCCACAAGCCGCGCACCGGCATCAGTGCCGGCCTCGGGCATCCGGGCGGACAGCGCGTCGGCCCAGCGTCGACCGGCCCGCAGGGATTCGGCCGGGGCATCCGCGTCCCTGGCGAGCGCCGCGACCAGCACGGCGATGAGCTGCTCCCGGCTGCGGTCGCCGCGGGTGCCGGCGGCGGGTGAGAACAGCATGCGCGGGCGCCCGCGCCGTCCGGTCGAGTCCGGACGACGCTGCGCGAGTCCTGATCGGGCGAGATGGTCGAGGTGGAAGCGCGCGGTCGTGACGTGCACGCCCAGCCGCCCGGCGACGTCGGCGGCATCCAGCGCGGCGCCGGCCTCGAGCAGCACGTCCAGCACCTGCTCGCGCGGGGTGCGTTCCACCGGGCCGGCGGAGGTCATGGTGCGGCCTGCCCGGGGAGGGACGTGTCGATTCCGATCTGCTGCGCCCGGTCGCGGGACAGGATGGTGTCGTAGACGGTCCCGGTGCGGCCGTCGAGCCGGCGGCCGATGGAGCCGGCGATGCGCCGCGCCTGCACCTTGGCCCGCTCGGCGACGGGGCCGGCGAAGCGTGCGTCCACCGTCTCGACCCAGAGCGCGAGCCAGCGGTCGAAGTGCTCGGCTTTCAGCGGATGCCGCGCGTGCAGGGCCGCGTGCAGCTGCAGTGCGTTGCGCCGGTAGAGCACGACGTCGAACAGCACGGTCTCCCAGAAGTCGCACATGATCGGCAGATGGTGGTCGAGGTCCATGCGCGCGACGTCGGTGAAGATCGGCCCGATCAGCGGGTCGTCGAAGGCGGCGCGGTAGAAGGCCGTCACGAGCTCCGCGACGTCCGCGCGATCCCGGAGGTCTGCAGGCACGTCATCAGCCTAGTGAATTGACCGGATGCTGGTACGTTCAAATCATGGTCTCGCCCTTGATCTTCCACATCGCGATCACCGACGACTGGGACATGAGCGAGATGGCCGGCGAGTACAGCGCCGCCACCCGCGGGGTGGCATACGAGCCCGGTGGTCACATCCGCGCGACGACCGCGGCGGGCATCCAGGCGGTGCTCGACGACCGCTACGCCGACCTCCATCTGCCGCTCACGCTCGTCGCGCTCGACCCGGACCGGCTCGCGGCTGAGGGCGTGCCTGTCGAGCAGGATGCCGACGGCGCCGCCCGGATCCGCGGGGAGATCCCGCGCGACGACTCCGGCGTCGTCGTCAGCGCGACCGCCCTCGAACGCATCGACGGACGCTGGATCGCGCCCGGACCCGACGCCGCACCGGCCGGTGCCTCGGCGGGCGCACCGTCGGCCGGCGCGGAACCGGAGACCGGCGATCCGCACCTCGTGATCGAACCCGAGACGCTGTACATCGGCACCCCGGCGTTCCTCATCGCGACGACCGACCCGGATGGTGCGGTCAACCTCGCCCCGGCGTCGTCGTACTGGGCGCTCGGCCGGATGCTGGTGCTCGGCATCGAGACCGAGGGCAAGACGGCGGACAACCTGCTCGCCGGCAGCGATGTGACCGTCAGCATCCCGTCCCCGGGGCTCTGGCCGGCACTCGTGCGGCTCTCCACCCTCACCGGCCGCGACCCGGTTCCCGAGGCCAAGGCGCACCGGTACCGGTACGAGCCGGACAAGTTCGGCGCCGCGCAGCTGACCGCGCAGGCCTCGGAACTCGTCGCCCCGCCCCGGGTGCGGGAGTGCCTGCTGCAGTTCGAGGCCCGCACGCGGCGCCTCACGCCGGCGGTGGACGGCGGATACCTCATGGTCGAGGCGGAGGTCGTGCGCGTGCACGCCGCGCAATCCGTCGTCCGCGAGGACAGGCACGGGCACCTGCAGGTCGACCCCGCGCGGTGGCATCCGATCGTCTACGCGTTCCGCCACTTCTTCGACCGCGGCGACGAGGTGGGCTGGCTGGCGTCGAGCCGCACCGCGTCGCACGCCCCGGTCATCGACTGACGTGGTCGTGGCCGGCCTGGTCGTGGCCGGCGTGGTCGTGGCCGGGGATGCAGTGGTCCATCGCCGTGCGCGGGGCGTCGAGCGACGGGTTCCTGTCGAAGAACCCGAACGGCTTCAACCAGAACGAGATCGTGTCCGCCGGCATGATCGGCCAGTCCTCCACGCGCGTGATGTGGTGGATGCCGAAGTTGTACCAGAGCACCACGTCCTCGTCCACGAGGTTCTCGTCGTCGGCGATCCACGCCGTCATGCCGTTGTGCAGATCGTCGACCGCCTGCGTCGGGTAGTCGCCCGCCGGCCAGAACTGGTCGTCGTGGTGCTTCGTGACCCACAGCGTCTTGCCGATGACCGGGTTGCGCCTGAGGATGGGCGACGACTCGTCGAACATCGACGGGAAGGATGCCGTCGGCACGAGCTTGTACGCGACCGGCGTGCCCCAGGCGTTGAGCTTCCCGGGGTTCTGCACCTTCCACGTGCGCTGCTTCTCCCAGCTGTACATGCGGCCCGCCTGCGACTCCCGCTCGACGACCGTCGCCTGCGTGTGCAGATCGAGGCCGTACGGGTTGCTGTCGCTGATCGGCGCCGGCATCGAGTCGGACTCGACGACGGTGTTCGCGTCGCCGTCGACGTCGAGGTCGAGGCGCGCGATCAGGAAGTGCTGGTGGAACGGCGCGTACGTGCGCTGGTCGATCGTGGTGCCGGTGGGCATCGAGTCGCCGTCGTGCGCCATCGGCGTCGACACCATGATCCCGGTCGCGCGCACCTCGCATTCGATGTTGCCGTCCTGGTAGAAGCGCCAGTAGATCAGGTACTCGTAGTTCGCGACGGTGGCGTGTGCGGAGACGACGAACCGGCGCTGACGGCGCACCTCGGCGCCCTGATCCGGGTCGACGTGCTTCCACAGCACGGCATTGTCCTCCTCGTGCAGGCAGACCGCGTTCTTGATCGTCCACGGCTGTCCGGCGGTGTCCGGCAGCGTGGCGTCGAGGTAGGTGATCTCGCCGAGGCAGTCGCAGCCGAGCTCGAGCGAGGTGCACATGTAGCCGAGGCCCCATTCGCCGATGTCGAAGGCGGTGCGCCGGTAGTGGTCGAAGCTCGAGTCGCGGTACGGCACGATCATCTCCGCGAACGACAGGCGGTACGCGATGTCGCGCGTGCGGCCGTCGTCGTCGAACGCGACCTGGTAGATGACCGGGCCCTCGCGGTAGTTGAAGCCCACCCGGAACGTCCAGCGGTCCCACGTGATCGTGCTGCCGTCCACGCCGAATGAGACGCCCTCGGGCTGCACGATCTCGAGCGGCTTGATCGCCGTGCTCATCGGCGTGCCGCGCACCTCGGGCACGTACTCGGCGTCCACCTCCGGGAAGCCGTAGTCGTGGTGGTCCTCGATCTCGAGCACCTCGAGCGTGTTCATGTCGACGATGATCTTCAGCCCGCTGACGGGGTGTGCGTACGGGTTGCCGTCCTTCGACGCCCGCCGCCACAGGTCGACCCAGCCGAGGCGTCGGTCGCGCCATCGATCGGGGAGCACGGCGCCGCCGTACGTCCACACGTCGAAGAGCACGAGGTCGAGGTCGGTGATGCCGCGCGCCTCGAGAGCGGCGCGCACCTGGGCGTTCTCCTTCATCGCATGGTCGCAGTCGTGATACTCGTCGAGCGTGAAGTTCGGGGTCACGCCGGGGATGTGCTCCCACGACTCGACCGTCCCGTCGGTGAGGTCGACGATCGCCTCGTGCACCTCGTTGGTCTGCTTCTTCCACAGCACCGACAGCGAGCGCCGCACGACCGGATCGCCCTCGCGCCAGGCCTTGACCTCGACCTTGGGCGGCTCCTTGAGGATGATCGAGGCGTAGCGCCAGCCGGCATCCACGCCCTTCTGCTCGGCGAGGATCGCGGCGGTGCGCGAGAACTCCTCGGCGCTCAGGGAATCAAGCGGGTGTGCACCCATTCTCAGCTCCTCGGTTGTGCGGGCTGCATCGGTCGCAGTGTGACCACTCTGGCACGACGGCTCGCGCCCGCACAGGTGTAGGCGGCCGCGGATCCGCGGGAGTGACGCGCGGCCCGCGCGCGGCGCCTCGTCAGCCGTCGAAGCCCAGGCTGAGCTTGCGCAGCAGCACCGCCAGCCGGTCGCGATCGACCCGCGACAGCCGGGCGAGCAGCGTCTGCTCGGCGTCCACCAGGCGGGTGATGGCGGCATCCACCCGGATCCGCCCCTCGGGGGTCATGGTGACGAGGATGCTGCGCCCGTCGGCCGGGTCCGCTTCGCGCCGCACCAGCCGGCGTCCGACGAGGCGGTCGATGCGATTGGTCATGGTGCCGCTCGAGACGAGGGTCTGCTGCAGCAGCTGCTTGGGGCTCAGCTGGAAGGGCTCGCCGGCGCGCCGGAGTGCGGAGAGCACGTCCCACTCCCACGGCTCGAGCTCGCTGCGCCGGAACGCGGCGCGTCGCGCGAGATCGAGGTGGCGGGAGAGCCGGTCGACCCGCGACAGCACCTGCAGGGGCGAGAAGTCCAGGTCGGGGCGCTGGGTCATCCACGCCTCCACGATGCGGTCGACTTCGTCGCTCTCGGATGTCACGCCTTCATTATCGCCCGGGGCGGTCTGGCAGACTGGGACGACGTGGCTGCCACCCGGCGGCGACGGTCCGCCGTGGTGTAATGGCAGCACGACAGCCTTTGGAGCTGTGAGGTTCAGGTTCGAGTCCTGGCGGCGGAGCATGAGCCCCGTAACAGAGGACCCCCAGCTCGCCGTCGTGATCCTGGCCGCGGGCCAGGGCACGCGCATGAAGTCGCGCACCCCCAAGGTGCTGCACCCGATCGGCGGCCGTCCGCTCGTCGGCCACGTGCTCGACACCGCCCGCAGCCTCGCCCCCGCGCACACCCTCGTGGTCGTGCGGCACGAGCGGGATCTGGTCGCCGCCGCCGTGACCGAACTGGCCCCCGAGGCGATCGTCGTCGACCAGGACGACATCCCCGGCACGGGTCGTGCCGTTCAGGTCGCCCTCGACCGCCTCGGGGACTTCACCGGCAACGTCCTGGTCCTCTCCGCCGACTGCCCGCTCGCCGACGGTGCGACGCTGTCCGCGTTCGTGGCCGCACACCGAGCCGAGGGTGCGGCGGAGACCCTCATGACCGCCGTGGTGGACGACCCCACCGGCTACGGGCGCATCATCCGCGGTGCGGACGGGTCGGTGGTGCGGATCGTCGAGCAGAAGGACGCCTCGGACGACGAACGTGCGGTGAACGAGATCAACGCGGGCATGTACGTGTTCCGGGCCGATGTGCTGCGCACCTACCTTCCGCAGGTGGGCACCGACAACGCGCAGCAGGAGAAGTACCTCACCGACGTGGCGGGGCTGCTGCGCGACGCGGGCGAGCGGGTCGCGGCATCCGTCGTCGACGACGTGACCGTCACCTATGGAGTCAACGACCGGGCGCAGCTGGCGGAGGTCGGCCGCCTGCTCAACGTGCGGACGGTGCGCCGCTGGCAGCTCGCCGGCGTCACCGTGCAGGATCCGGCATCCACCTGGATCGACGTCACCGCGGACCTGGCGCCGGATGTCACGCTGCTGCCGAACACGCATATCCTCCGCGCCACGACCGTGGCCTCCGGCGCCGTGATCGGCCCGGACACGAGCCTCGTGGACTGCGAGGTGGGGGAGGATGCCACGGTGCGCCGCACCGACGCGACCCTCGCGGTGATCGGCGCCGCGGCGACCGTCGGTCCGTTCTCGTACCTGCGTCCGGGCACCGTGCTCGGCGCGCGCGGCAAGATCGGCACGTTCGTCGAGACCAAGAACTCGACCATCGGCGAGGCCAGCAAGGTGCCGCACCTGTCGTACATCGGCGACACCACGATCGGCACCGGGGTGAACCTCGGCGCCGGGGCCATCACCGCCAACTACGACGACATCACCAAGCACCGCACCGTCATCGGCGACGAGGTGCACACCGGCTCGCACAACGTCCTGGTGGCGCCCGTTAGGATCGGAGACGGTGCGAAGACCGGGGCCGGAGCGGTCATCCGCAAGGATGTTCCCGCCGGGGCCCTGGCGCTGAGCGTCGCGCCCCAGCGCAACATCGAGGGCTGGGTTGAGAAGAACCGACCGGGAACGGCTGCCGCGGACGCCGCAGCGCGCGCCCGGCCTGCACAGAAGGCGGACGATGGCTCGCAAGGGTAAGCACAGGCTCGTCGACCTCGACCGGGCGAACGACATCGCGCCGGGTCTCGAGGTGAAGACGCGCAAGCGTCTGGTGGTCGTTTCGGGCAGCTCCCATCCCGAGCTCGCGCGTCAGGTGGCGGAGCAGATCGGCACCGAGCTCGCCCCCACCGAGCACCGCGTCTTCGCGTCCGGAGAACTGTACGCCCGGTTCGAGGTGTCGGTGCGCGGCTGCGACGTGTTCGTCGTGCAGTCCTTCCGCGGATCGGTGAACCAGCAGCTGATGGAGCTGCTCATCATGCTCGACGCGCTCAAGCGCGCCTCGGCGAAGCGCATCACCGTGGTGGTGCCGTACTTCCCCTACTCGCGTCAGGACAAGAAGGGCCGCGGCCGCGAGCCGATCAGCGCCCGCCTCGTCTCCGACCTGCTCGCCACGGCAGGCGCCGACCGCGTCATGTCCGTCGATCTGCACGCCGCACAGATCCAGGGCTTCTTCGACGGACCGGTCGACCACCTCTTCGCCAAGCCGGTGCTCCTCGAGCACTTCGAGGCCACGCTCAGCGCCGAGGACCGCGAGAAGCTCACGATCGTCTCGCCCGACATGGGCCGCGTCCGCGTCGCGGACACCTGGAGCGACAGCCTGGATGCGCCGCTCGCGATCATCCACAAGCGCCGCGACCCCACCGTCGCCAACCAGGTCTCCGTGCACGAGATCGTCGGACGCGTGCGCGGGCGGGTGTGCCTGCTCGTCGACGACATGATCGACACGGGCGGCACCATCGTCAAGGCGGCGCAGGCTCTCAAGGACAACGGCGCCGAGCGGGTGATCGTGGCCGCCACGCACGCGGTCTTCTCCGACCCCGCCACCGACCGGCTGCAGGACGCCTCGATCGACGAGGTGGTCGTCACCGACACGGTCCCGCTTCCCGTCGGCAAGCACTTCCCGGGACTCACCGTCCTGCCGATCGCACCGCTGCTGGCGCGGGCGATCCACGAGGTGTTCGAGGACGGCTCCGTCACCAGCATGTTCGACGGAGCGGCGTAACTCCCGGCATCCGCTCACAGCCGCAGCAGAGCTTCCGGCAGGTCCCGCGTCGTAGGCTGACGCGGGACCTCCGTCTTTCCGTGCGGATGCCCCGAGCCTTCGCCCCGAGGAGAACCGTATGACCCGCACCGCCGGCATGCCGCGCGCCGCCCGCCTCGCCGTCGCCCTCGC
>NZ_DATEJS010000104.1:0-3053 GCF_035277845.1 Microbacterium sp. | reverse complement strand
CGATCCGCCTCGCCCGGGAAGACCGCGGCCACCACGGGCGCGCGGTCGGCGGACCGGCCGAGGAAGGCGAACTCCGGCGCCGGGTCGACCTCCGGCAGATCCGCCGCGCTGCGCAGGTGCAGGCGGCCCCCGTCGAGCGGCGCTCCGTCGCGGTGCACCACCAGCACCCGGGTCGAGGACTGCGCCATCAGCTCGGCCAGCAGATCGGGTCGGACGCGCTCGTCGGTGGCGCGGTCGAACCCGTGTGCCGACAGGGCGAGCGGGGCATCCTGTGCCGTCATCGAAACCTCCGTCGCGGGCGTGGCGCTCTCATAGGCGTTCGCGCCCGACCTACCCTTGGGGCATGGCACGCTCACCACTCACTCTAGCCGCGTCGGTGACATCGGCCCTTCCCGAGGCCGTCGTCGACGGCGTCTCGGCACTGAGCGAAGGCATGGGCGGGCGGTTCGACAGCGCCGCCGTGCAGCTGGACGACGGCGAGCTGGTGGTGGTGCGCGTCCCGACCGACGACTCCGCCGAGAACGAGTTGCGGGCGCAGACCTCCGCGCTGCGGGCGCTGACGCCCGGCGTGCGCGCCCAGCTGCGGCTTCGGGCGCCGCGCACCATCGGAGAGACCGTCGTGGACGGTCGCTACACGGTGGTCACCGACCTCGTCGACGGCTATCGAGTCGACGCCGCGGAAGTGCCCGCCGGGCGGGGTGTCGCGACCGCCATCGGCACGGCTCTCGCAGCCGTGCACGGCCTCCCCGCCTCGGTCGTGTCCGGCGACGACCTGACGGTGCAGTCTCCGGAGCAGGTGCGCCAATCCGTCTCGCGCCTCCTCGACCGCGTCGCCGCACTGCACCGCATCCCGGTGTCGCTGCTGTCCCGGTGGAGCCGCGCCGCGGCCGCCGAGCACATCTGGCGATTCGAGTCGACCGTGGTCCTCGGCGGCACGTCATCCGACGCGTTCCTGCTCGAGGACGTCGACGACGAGCCGCGCGTCACCGGCATCCTGGACTGGCACGGCCTCGCCGTGGGAGACCCCGCCGTCGACCTGCAGTGGCTGTCGTCGGCGCCGAAGGCGGCCATGGACGTGTTCGACGCGTACACCGCGGCGAGCGTGCGGGCTCCGGATGCCGGCATCCACAACCGCGCGCGCCTGTACGCCGAGCTCGAGTTCGCCAAGTGGCTCGTGCACGGGGACGACATCGGCAGCGAGGAGATCATCACGGATGCCGTGAACCTGCTCGTCTCACTCGCCGACAGCGTGCAGGACGACGACCTCACCCGCATCGAGACCATCTCGCCGGACGACGCCCTCGGCCGCGCCGGACTGGTCCCCGACCGCCGCGTTCCGGTCGACACGTCGATGCAGACCGACGCATACGACCCGGAGGAGCTCGGTGCGTTCGAGGCGCAGGATGCCCCGGCGGCGCGGCCGGGTGCCGCGGACGACGGGTTCGACGAGACCAGCTCGATGGATCTCGGCCCCGAGGCCGACGGCGGTGCCACGGTGCCCGTCGACATGGGCGACTGGATCCGCCAGGACGCCGGGGACACGGGCGACACCACGGATCGCACCGCCGACAGCCGCTGATCCGGGCCGTCAGTCGCGCACGATGAGGTCGTGCGCGACGTAGAACAGCGCGACGTCGATCTGGTCGAGCGGGACGCCGTGCTTGGCGTGATACGCACGGCGGTACAGCTGCAGCTGAAGGAGCCGCGCCTCGCGCTCGGCGCTGTTCCGCGGCGGAGCCCCGGTCTTCCAGTCGACGATCTCGATCCGGTCGCCGCGGCGGTACACCGCGTCGAGCTTGCAGATCGCGACATGGGCACCGTCCCCGACGCCGTCGAAGCGGAAGTCGATCTCGGTCTCCACCTCGAGCGGCTTCAGCGACGCCCATTCCGAGCGCTCGAACGCGTCCTGGAGGCGCCGCAGCGCCTGCTGCTCCTCGGTGGCGGCGTCGCCTGCCGCGGACGCGGACGAGGCAAGCGAGGCATCGTCGGCGGCGAGCAGCTCGTCGTCCTGCTCCCACAGTGCCTCGTCGAGGGTGGCGGAGGAGCCGATCATGCCCGAACGCTGCTCCACCCACGCGTGGAAGAGCGTGCCGAGACGCGTCTGCCGGTACGGGCGCTCCGGCATCGGCCGGTCGATCGCGGCGACGGTGGCGGCGTAGTCGGTGACGAAATCCTTGTACCGCGATGCCGGGATGCGCACCGGCGCCGCGGAAGCCGCCGGGGCACCGCGGGCCTCCCGCTCGGCGAGCAGCAGCGCCAGGTCGTCGTCGGGCCGGCCGCGGGGCGCGTCGAGCGCGTCCTGCACCCGCCCCGCCGCACCGGTCACGGCGTCCCGTCGTGCCCCGAGCGGGTCGAACGGCCACGCGAGCGTGCGCCGCTCCCCCTGATACGGGTTCTCCCCGGGCTCGTCGTCGGCGAGCGGAAGGTGCAGGGCGTCGGCGATCTCGCGCAGGAACGGGCTCGTCTTACGGGGCCTGGTGGTGCCCGACCACGGCGCCGCGGTCAGGAGCAGGTGGTCGCGGGCGCGGGTCACGGCGACGTATGCGAGCCGGCGCTCCTCCTCCAGCTGCTTGTCGCGGTTGGCCTGCTGGTAGCGGTCGAGCTCCGCCTTGAGCTCCTGCTGCGTGGTGGCGTCGCGCCACGCGAACTCGGGCAGCCAGGCGGCATCCCCCCGGAACGCCGTCGGCAGCACGCCGAAGGCGAGCCAGCCGCTCTTGCCCTTGACGGCGGTCGGCAGCTCCCCCTCCACCATGCGCACGACGGCGACGGCATCCCACTCCAGCCCCTTCGAGCCGTGGATCGTGAGCAGCTGGACGACGTCGTCCTCCGGCGGCTCGGTGCGTGGCGCGAACTCGTCGAGCTGCTCGGCGTGGTCGAGCCAGGCGAGCAGGCTCGACAGCGACCCTGACTCGTCTGCGGCGAGGAACGCGTGCACCTCGTCCACGAACGCGCGCAGCTGCGCCCCGGCGGTGCGCGCGGGGCCGCGGGCCTCGTTCGCCGCGAGCTCCACGTCGAGGCGCAGTTCCTGCTCGACGAGGCGCACGAGCTCGGCG
>NZ_DATEJS010000103.1:0-3088 GCF_035277845.1 Microbacterium sp. | reverse complement strand
AGCCATTACGCGATCCCACCTACGTTGTGAACTAACCAATCTGCGAGTTGTAAAGCCGCGCATGGGGCGGCCTCATCACGGCCAGCGTACCTGTGTATGCGGCCTGAACCGAGGATAGCCACACCCTCCGACATCGGCCCTGCAGTGACTCTCGCAGGTGCAGTTGGCTCCAGAATGAGTTCGAGTGCCGCGATTGGACGACGATTAGAGCCTGTCAGCGGTGTGCGCGGACTACCGCGGGGTCTTCGCCGAACACCTTGTTCAACGCGAAGCGTAGTTCCGTCGCGATTGCATAGTCGATTTGCACCGTCTGGCTCACCTTTGGACGCGAGGCGCGGGCATCAGACCCATACGTCGAGAGCTGCAACAGTGGACCCTCAGATGTCAGGACCTCGGACCACGTCGCGTCGACCTCGGTCGGGTGGCTGGAATGGGCGGCTACGATCCGCTCAAGTTTCCTAATCCTCGCCATCGTTTCCCCAAACGTTGAGCAATCTGATACAACCTCGCCGCAACCAGCCTACCGACTCCATGCCTCGCTGGTTCGTGTGAGACCGTCCGGACACCACGGCCCTTGACTCTTCGATGCCCAAGGCCGCAACTCAACTCCCCGGTAGACTTACCCCTGTCCGGCATCCCCACCCCGCAGCATCCCGCGGGGCCATCCTCTGGAGCCCGCGTGACCATCACCGTCTCTGACACCGTCTCCCACGCCGCCGCAACGCCTGAGCGCGAGCAGCCCTACGCAGCCCTCGGTCTCAAGCCCGACGAGTACGAGCAGATCAAGACGATCCTCGGCCGGCGGCCCACCAGCGCCGAGCTGGCCATGTACTCGGTGATGTGGTCGGAGCACTGCTCGTACAAGAGCTCCAAGATCTACCTGCGCCGCTTCGGCGACAAGGTCACGCCCGAGATGCGCAAGAACCTCATGGTCGGCATGGGTCAGAACGCCGGCGTCGTCGACATCGGCGAGGGCTGGGCGGTCACCTTCAAGGTCGAGTCCCACAACCACCCCTCTTACATCGAGCCGTTCCAGGGCGCCGCGACCGGCGTCGGCGGCATCGTGCGCGACATCATCTCGATGGGCGCCCGCCCGGTCGCGGTGATGGACCAGCTGCGCTTCGGCGCCATCGACAACCCCGACACGGCGCGCGTGGTGCACGGCGTGGTCGGCGGCATCTCGTTCTACGGCAACTGCCTGGGCCTGCCGAACATCGGCGGCGAGACCGTGTTCGACGCGGTCTACCAGGGCAACCCGCTCGTCAACGCCCTCGCGGTGGGCGTGCTGCGCCACGAAGACCTGAAGCTCGCCAACGCGTCCGGCACCGGCAACAAGGTGGTGCTGTTCGGCGCCCGCACCGGCGGCGACGGCATCGGCGGGGCATCCATCCTGGCATCCGACTCGTTCGACGACGGCGGCCCCACCAAGCGCCCCGCGGTGCAGGTGGGTGACCCGTTCGCCGAGAAGGTGCTCATCGAGTGCTGCCTCGAGCTGTACAAGGGCGAACTGGTCGAGGCCATCCAGGACCTCGGCGCCGCCGGCATCTCGTGCGCCACCAGTGAGCTGGCCGCCAACGGCGGATCGGGCATGCGCGTCGACCTCGAGAACGTGCTGCTGCGCGACCCCACCCTCACGCCCGAAGAGATCCTGATGAGCGAGTCTCAGGAGCGCATGATGGCGATCGTCGCGCCCGAGAAGCTCGATGCCTTCCTCGAGGTCGTCGGCAAGTGGGACGTCGAGACGAGCGTCCTCGGCGAGGTCACCGGCGACGGACGCCTGCAGATCTTCTGGCACGGCGAGCAGATCGTCGACGTCGACCCGTCCACGGTCGCGGTCGACGGCCCCGTCTACGAGCGCCCGGTCGCCTACCCCACCTGGATCGACGCGCTGCGGGATGACTCGGCATCCGCCCTGCCCCGTCCCGCCGACGGCGACACCCTGCGCTCGCAGTTCACGCAGCTGGTCGCGAGCCCCAACCTCGCCGACCCTGCCTGGATCACCAACCAGTACGACTACTACGTGCAGGGCAACACGGCCCTGTCGTTCCCGGATGACGCCGGCATGATCCGCGTCGACGAGGCATCCGGACTCGGCTTCGCCATCGCCACCGACGCGAACGGCCGCTACTGCCAGCTCGACCCGTACCAGGGCGCCCAGCTCGCCCTCGCCGAGGCGTTCCGCAACGTCGCCGTCACCGGCGCCACCCCGATGGCGGTCACCGACTGCCTCAACTTCGGCTCCCCCGAGAACCCCGAGGTCATGTGGCAGTTCGGCCAGGCGGTCGACGGTCTCGCGGACGGATGCCTCGAACTCGGCATCCCGGTCACCGGCGGCAACGTCAGCTTCTACAACCAGACCGGCGACACCCCCATCCACCCCACCCCGGTCGTGGGCGTCATGGGCGTGATCGACGACGTCGCCCGCCGCATCCCGTCGGGCTGGCAGGATGCCGGCGAGAACATCTACCTGCTCGGCGTCACCGCCACCGAGTTGTCGGGTTCGGCATGGGCGGCCACCGTGCACGGCCACCTCGGCGGACGTCCGCCGGCCGTCGACCTGGGCGCCGAGAAGCGCCTCGCGGAACTGCTGCGTGCGGCATCCGACCAGGGACTCGTCTCGTCGGCGCACGACCTCAGCGAGGGCGGGCTCGCCCAGTCGCTCGCCGACGCGGTGCTGCGCTTCGGTGTCGGCGCCCGCGTGTGGCTGTCGGAGCTCATCGAGCGCGACGGGGTGGATGCCGCATCCGCGCTGTTCTCGGAGTCCACCGGCCGCGTGATCGTGACCGTGCCCCGCGAAGAGGACGTCAAGTTCAAGGGCCTGTGCGAGGGCCGCGGCTACCCGGTGCTGCGCATCGGCGTGACCGACGGCGGCGCGTCCGGCGCCGCCGAGCTCGAGATCACCGACCTGTTCACGGTGCCCGTCAGCGAGCTGCGCGCCGCCTCGACCGGGACCCTGCCGGCCGCCTTCGGACCGACGGTCACCGAGCCCGGGGTCTGACGTGCCGAGCGACGACGACGAGTACGCCGCCCTGCGTCAGCGCCGCATCAAAATGGTGGCGTGGGTCGTGATCGTGGCCCTCATCGTCGC
>NZ_DATEJS010000102.1:0-16967 GCF_035277845.1 Microbacterium sp. | reverse complement strand
TGCCCGACGTCCGAGGCCGCGATGGCGCTCGTCGGCGCCGGCCACCGCGTGGGCATCCCCGCCAAGGCCCGCGAAGTGCGCGGCGTGCCGCGCGTCGTGGTGCGGGATGCCGAGGGCATCCGGGCGACCCTGGCCGTGATGGGCGCCTCCCGCGCCGCGGCCGACTGGGACGAGGTGCGCCAGCAGCGCGAGGTGCGCGCCGGCGTCAACCGGCTCGTGAACTTCGACGACGCCAACCTGCGCCGCTCGGCCCGCGCCGCGGTGGCCGCGTGTGCCCGCGTCGAACGGGCCCTGGAGATCCTCGGCGACGACGTCCCCGACCACCTGCGCGAGGCCGGCGCGCTGCGGCTCGCGCACCGTGACGCGAGTCTCGACGAGCTCGGCCACCACGCCGATCCGCCGCTCACGAAGGATGCCGTCGCCGGCCGCATCCGGCGCCTGCTGGCCATGGCCGACAAGCTGGCGGAGGAGACCGGCATCCCCTCGACGGATGCCGCGGTGCCCGAGTCCGCCGTCGACGACTGAGCCGTTCCCGCACCTGTCACACGGCGGAACCGTCCTGTCGGGGGTATTGCCCTCGTCACTAGGATGAGAACGTCACCCTCGCTGCACGCGTCATCCGTGCGCGCGCGGCGCCGACAGGAAGAAGAGAACATGGCGAACTACACGCTGCCCGACCTCCCGTACGACTACGCTGCGCTCGAGCCGCACATCAGCGGCAAGATCATGCAGCTGCACCACGACAAGCACCACGCCGCGTACGTGGCCGGCGCGAACACCGCGCTGGAGAAGCTCGCCGAGGCCCGCGACTCCGGGGATCTCGCCAACGTCAACCGCTTCGAGAAGGACCTCGCGTTCAACCTCGGTGGCCACATCAACCACTCCATCTTCTGGACCAACCTGTCGCCCAACGGCGGCGGCCGGCCCGAGGGCGAGCTGGCGGCGGCCATCGACGAGTTCTTCGGCGGATTCGAGAAGTTCCAGGCGCACTTCACCGCCGCCGCGACCGGCATCCAGGGCTCCGGCTGGGCCGTGCTCAGCTGGGACCCGATCGGCGCCCAGCTGATCATCCAGCAGCTGTTCGACCAGCAGAGCAACACCGCTCAGGGCACCGTTCCGCTCTTCCAGCTGGACATGTGGGAGCACGCGTTCTACCTCGACTACCTCAACGTCAAGGCGGACTACGTCAAGGCCGCGTGGAACATCGCCAACTGGGAGAACGTCACCGCACGGTTCGAGGCCGCGCGTGAGAAGGGTTCGGGCCTGCTGGTACTGTCGTAGCCAGTGCGGCGTCCCGGTCGGTTCGCCGCCCGGGACGCCGTTGTCCCATGTCGTCTGAACCGCGCGAGAGCGCACGACACCCACTCAGGAGCATCTTCGTGACCGTGAAGATCGGAATCAACGGCTTCGGCCGAATCGGACGTAATTACCTCCGGGCTGCGCTCGCGCAGAACGCGGACCTCGAGATCGTGGCGGTGAACGACCTCACCGACAACAAGGCGCTGGCGCACCTGCTCAAGTACGACTCGGTCGGCGGCCCGCTCGCCCAGGACGTCTCGTACGAGGGCGACGTCATCACCGTCGGCGGCAAGGCCATCAAGGTCTTCGAGGAGCGCGACCCCGCAGCCCTGCCCTGGGGCGAGTACGGCGTCGACATCGTCATCGAATCGACCGGACGTTTCACGAACGCCGCGGATGCCGGCAAGCACATCGCCGGCGGAGCCAAGAAGGTGCTCATCTCGGCTCCGGCCTCCGGTGAGGACGGCACGTTCGTCATGGGCGTGAACGAGGAGTCGTACGACCCCGCGACGCACAACATCATCTCCAACGCCTCGTGCACCACCAACTGCCTCGCGCCGCTGGCCAAGGTGTTCAACGACGCGTTCGGCATCGAGCGCGGCTTCATGATGACCGCGCACGCGTACACCGCCGACCAGAACCTGCAGGACGGCCCGCACGGCGACCTGCGCCGCGCCCGCGCCGCCGCGATCAACATCGTCCCCGCCTCGACCGGCGCCGCGAAGGCCATCGGCCTCGTGCTGCCGGAGCTCAACGGCAAGCTCAGCGGCTCGTCGTACCGCGTGCCGGTGCCCGTCGGCTCGATCGTCGACCTCACGCTCGTCACGGGCCGCACCGACCTCACCGTCGACGACATCAACGCCGCCTACCGTGCGGCCGCCGCGTCGGGCCGTCTGCAGGGCATCCTGCAGTACAACGACGACCCGATCGTCTCGAGCGACATCGTGCACAACGCGCACTCGTCGATCTTCGACGCCGGCCTGACGAACGTCAGCGGATCGCTCGTGAAGGTGTCGTCCTGGTACGACAACGAGTGGGGCTACTCGAACCGCCTCGTCGACCTCACCGAGTACGTCGCCGAGCGTCTCTGAGACACGCCAACACAAAGGAGTCCCGTGGCACTTCGCACCCTCGACACACTCGTCCAGAGTGCGGGGCCGCTCGCAGGCAAGCGCGTCGTCGTCCGTTGTGACCTCAACGTCCCTCTTCAGGACGGGGTCATCACGGACGACGGCCGCGTGCGGGCATCCCTGCCGACGCTTCAGGCGCTGACCGCGCAGGGAGCCCGCGTCGTCGTCGTCTCCCACCTCGGGCGCCCGGCCGGCGCCCCCGACCCGAAGTACAGCCTGGCGCCGGTGGCGCAGCGCCTGTCCGAGCTGCTCGGTCAGCCGGTCGCGTTCGCGTCCGACACGGTCGGCCGATCCGCGCAGGATGCCGTGGCATCCCTGCACGACGGCCAGATCGCAGTCCTCGAGAACCTGCGGTTCAACGCGGGCGAGACGGCCAAGGACGACGCCGTGCGCGGCGCGTTCGCCCAGCAGCTCGCCGCGCTCGGCGACGCGATGGTGTCCGACGGCTTCGGCGTCGTGCACCGCAAGCAGGCATCGGTGTACGACCTCGCCCAGCTGCTGCCGTCGGCCGCAGGTCTGCTGATCGCCGCCGAACTCGACGTGCTCGACCGGCTCACCGAGAAGCCCGAGCGCCCGTACACCGTGGTGCTCGGCGGTTCGAAGGTGAGCGACAAGCTCGGCGTCATCTCGCACCTGCTGCCGCGCGTCGACCGGCTCTGCATCGGCGGCGGGATGATGTTCACCTTCCTCGCCGCCCAGGGGCACCCGGTCGGCAAGAGCCTGCTCGAGCAGGACCAGCTCGACACGGTGCGCGGTTACATCGCTGAGGCCCAGGAGCGCGGCGTCGAGCTGCTGCTGCCGGTCGACGCGGTGGTCGCGGCATCCTTCTCGGCCGATGCCGAGCACGTCGTGGCGGACGCCGACAAGCTGGAGGACACCCCGTTCGGCGCCGACGGTCTCGGCCTCGACATCGGGCCCCGCACGGCGGACGCGTTCGCGGACGCCGTCCGCTCCTCGACCACGGTGTTCTGGAACGGCCCGATGGGCGTGTTCGAGATGGCCGCGTTCGCGGCAGGCACGAAGGCCGTGGCGCAGGCGCTCACGGAGGTGCCGGGGCTCAGCGTGGTCGGCGGCGGCGACTCCGCCGCCGCGGTGCGCCAGCTCGGCTTCGCCGACGACCAGTTCGGTCACATCTCGACCGGGGGAGGCGCCAGCCTCGAATTCCTCGAGGGCAAGACCCTCCCCGGCCTGGAGGTGCTCGGATGGCAGTGAACGAGACGGTTGCGCAGCGGACCCCGCTGATCGCCGGCAACTGGAAGATGAACCTCGACCACCTGCAGACGGTGGCGTTCGTTCAGAAGCTCGACTGGACCCTGCGCGACGCGAAGCACGACGACGCCGTGGAGATCGCGATCTTCCCGCCGTTCACCGACCTGCGCACCGCGCAGACGCTGATCGACGCCGACCGCATCCCGTTCGCCCTCGGCGCGCAGGACGTCTCGGCGCAGGACTCCGGCGCCTACACCGGTGAGATCTCCGGCGCGTTCCTCGCCAAGCTCGCCTGCCGCTACGTGATCATCGGGCACTCGGAGCGCCGCGAGTACCACGCCGAGTCCGACGCGGTCGTCGCCGCGAAGGTGCAGGCCGCGCTCAAGCACGGCCTCGTGCCGGTGATCTGCGTGGGCGAGACCGCGGCGGACCTGGAGGAGTTCGGCGCCAGCGCCGTGCCGGTCAGCCAGCTGCGCGCGGCCCTCGCCGACGTCAAGCCCGATGCCGACATCGTCGTGGCGTACGAGCCGGTGTGGGCCATCGGCTCGGGTCAGGCGGCCACCCCGCAGCAGGCGCAGGACGTCTGCGCGGCGTTGCGGGCGGTCATCGCCGAGACGCTGGGGGATGCCGCGGCATCCCGCACGCGCATCCTGTACGGCGGGTCGGTGAAGTCGGGCAACATCGCCGGCTTCATGCGGGAGCCCGACGTCGACGGGGCCCTCGTGGGCGGCGCGTCGCTGCTGGTCGACGAGTTCTCCGCGATCGTGCGCTACCAGAAGCACGTCGGGGTCTGATCGGCGCTGCGCGTCCGTATACTTGAGGTTTGTGCGGTCCGCAGGGATCGCCGCGAAAGGCGCTTCACGTGGAAATTCTCCAGTTCATTCTGCAGGTGATCCTCGGCATCACGAGTCTGCTGCTGACTCTGCTGATCCTCCTGCACAAGGGGCGCGGCGGAGGCCTGTCCGACATGTTCGGCGGCGGCATGTCCTCGTCGCTGGGCTCGTCCGGCCTGGCGGAGCGCAACCTCAACCGTTTCACCGTCATCCTGGCCCTCGCGTGGTTCGTCTCGATCGTCGCGCTGGGGCTCATCACGAAGTTCCAGGGGATCTGACATGGCAGCAGGCGGAAACGCCATCCGGGGCACGCGCGTCGGCGCGGGCCCGATGGGCGAGCAGGACCACGGCCACCACGCCGACCGCATCGCGATCTCGTACTGGGATGCGATGGGCCATGAGACCGTCCGCTACTTCGCGGCCGGTGTCGACGAGGCGGAGATCCCCGAGATCATCGACTCCCCGCACTCCGGCCTCCCGGCCGGGCGCGACAAGGAGAACCCCCCGGCGGTCGCCAAGACCGAGCCGTACAAGACGCACCTCGCGTACGTGAAGGAGCGCCGCACCGACGAAGAGGCCGAGCAGCTTCTCGACGATGCGCTGCAGCAGCTCCGCGATCGTCGCGGTCAGGCCTGATCCCAGGACGAAGGAAGCCCCGATGGCCTCGGCAGTCGGGGCTTCTGCATGCCCGGGTGCTCAGTCGTCGTCGCCGACCATGAGCTCCGGCGGAACCTGCGCGGCTGCGGCCTCATCGACGAAGAAGGTCGTGCGCTTGGTGCCCTTCGCCCCGGCGGCGGGGACGCTGCGATAGCTGGCGCCGGCGAGGGCGAGACCGAGCGCGGACGCCTTCTCCGCGCCGGTCATGACGAGCCACACCCGCTTGGACGAGTTGATCACCGGGCGCGTGAAGGTGAGGCGCTCCGGCGGCGGCTTGGGGGAGTCGCGCACCGGCAGCACGGCGGCGTCGGTCACGGCGATCTCGCCGCGATCGGGGAACAGGGAGGCGATGTGGCCGTCCGGCCCGACCCCGAGCAGGCAGACGTCGAACACGGGCCACTCGGTCGAGCCGTCCGCGGGCGCGAACCGGCGCAGCTCGGCGGCATACGCCTCGGCGCCTTCGTCGAGGGTGAGCCCGGCATCCGATGCGGGCATCCGGTGGATGTTCGCGTCCGGGATGTCGATCGCGTTCAGCAGCGCGCCCGCGGGCACGTCGTTGCGGTCGGGGGAGGATGCCGCCACGAACCGTTCGTCGCTCCACCAGACGTGCACGCGCGACCAGTCGATCGCCGCCCGCTGCGGGTCGCGTCCCGCGACGCGCAGCACCTCGATGCCCATGGTGCCGCCGGTCAGCGACACGTGCACGGTCTTGCCGGCGGCGGTCCGCTTCGCGATGCGGGCCAGCAGCCGGGATGCCACGACGTCGGCGAGCTCGGCCGTGGTCTCCCGCAGCACGACCCGCCGCGTCACGAGACGCTCCCGGCGGTCGCGGCCGGGGTGTCCGGCGCGGCATCCGCGGCCAGCCGGCTCCAGCCCTCGGAGATCACGCGGCCGTAGAGCAGGTCGGCGTCGAGGCTGCGCAGCTCCTCCGCGATGCACTCGCGCAGCGTGCGGCGGGCGAACGCGAGCTCGTGCGTCGGCTGGCCGGGCTGGCTCAGGATCGCGACGCCGGGCTCGGGGCGCTCGAGCAGCGTGTCCCCGGATGCACGGGACAGACGCACCGACTTGATGCCGTGCGCCCACTCGGCCGGATCCGCGTAGGTCCAGTCGACGGGGGCGTCCAGGGTCAGGCGCAGCCAGGCGGCCAGCAGCGCCGTCGAGGGGGAGTCGCCGGCGCCGTGCACCTCGATGCGCTCCACCGGCTCGAACGGCGGCTGGTCGAGCACGGCGGCCAGCTGCTCGCGCCAGTGGGTGAGCCGCGTCCAGGCGAGGTCGGTGTCGCCGGGCGCGTAGTGGCGGCTGAGACCGGCCACCCACTCCGCCGGGTTGGGCTGGGCGGCGGCATCCGTGATGCGGCGCTGCGCGATGCGGCCGATCGAGGAGCGCGACGGCGCGAGCGGCGTCTCGTGCGGCCACCAGGCGACCACGGGGGCGTCCGGCAGCAGCAGGCCGGTGACGAGGCTCTCCGAGTTGTTGCCCGCGGCGCCCACGGCGCGCAGCACGATCACCTCACTGGCGCCGGCGTCCCCGCCGACGCGGATCTCGGCGTCCAGCCGCGGCTCGACGTCGCCGTCCTTCGCGTCGTAGGTGAGCACGATGACGCGCATCGGATGCTCGCGCGAGGCGTCGTTGGCCGCCTCGATCACACCGTCCTCGGCGCCGTGCCGGGTCACGATGATGAGGGTCAGCACGCGGCCGAGGGCGGTCACGCCGCCCTCCTCGCGCACCTCGATGAGGGACTTGGCGATCTTGCTGACCGTCGTGTCGGGAAGTTCGATGATCACGGGCGCCTCCAGGTGCGGCCATCGCGGGCGAGCAGTGCGTTGGCGGAGGCCGGGCCCCAGCCGCCCGGCGTGTACTGCTCGAGCGGACCGCCCTGCTCGCGCCAGTACTGCTCCACCGGGTCGAGGATCTTCCAGCTGAGCTCGACCTCCTCGTGCCGCGGGAACAGCGGCGGGTCGCCGAGCAGCACGTCGAGGATGAGGCGCTCGTAGGCTTCCGGGCTCGCCTCGGTGAAGGCGTGGCCGTAGCCGAAGTCCATCGTCACGTCGCGCACCTGCGTGCCGGCGCCCGGCACCTTCGAGCCGAAGCGGATCGTGACGCCCTCGTCGGGCTGCACGCGGATGACGAGCGCGTTCTGGCCGAGACCGGAGGTCTGGTTGCGGCGGAACAGGTGCTCCGGGGTGCGGTTGAACACCACCGCGATCTCGGTGACGCGGCGGCCCAGTCGCTTGCCGGTGCGCAGATAGAACGGCACCCCGGCCCAGCGCCGCGTCTCGATGCCGAGCTTGAGCGCCGCGTACGTCTCGGTGGTCGAGTGCGGGTCCATGCCGTCCTCTTCGAGGAAGGCCCGCACCTGCTCGCCGCCCTGCCAGCCGCCGCCGTACTGACCGCGGGCGGTGGCGAGACTGAGATCCCCGGGCAGGGACACGGCGGCGAGGACCTTCGCCTTCTCGGCCCGCAGGTCGGCTGCGCGCAGCGACAGCGGCTCCTCCATCGCGGTGAGCGCGAGCAGCTGCAGCAGGTGGTTCTGGATGACGTCGCGCGCCGCGCCGATGCCGTCGTAGTACCCGGCGCGACCGCCCACGCCGATGTCCTCGGCCATGGTGATCTGCACGTGGTCGACGTAGTTGCGGTTCCAGATCGGCTCGTACAGCTCGTTCGCGAAGCGCAGCGCCAGGATGTTCTGGACCGTCTCCTTGCCGAGGTAGTGGTCGATCCGGAAGATCGCGTCGGCGGGGAACGCGGTGCGCAGTGCCGCGTTGAGCGCCTGGGCCGACTCCAGGTCGTGCCCGAAGGGCTTCTCGATGACGACGCGCTGCCAGCGGTCCGGATTGTCCGCCGTGTCGTCGACGAGGCCCGAGGTCTTCAGCTGCTCCGCCACGATCGGGAACTGGTTCGGCGGGATCGACAGGTAGAACGCGTGGTTGCCCATGGTGCCGCGGTCGACGTCGAGCTGCTCGACGGTCTCGCGCAGGCGCCGGAACGAATCCGCGTCGCCGAAGTCGCCGCTGACGAACCGGATGCCCTGCAGCAGCTGCTGCCAGGTGTCCTCGCGGAACTCGGTGCGCGCATGCGCTTTCACGGCGTCGTACACGATCTGGGCGAAGTCGGCGTCCTCCCAGTCCCGGCGGGCGAAGCCGACCAGGGCGAACCCCGGCGGCAGCAGACCCCGGTTGGCGAGGTCGTACACGGCGGGCATGAGCTTCTTGCGCGACAGATCTCCGGTGACACCGAAGATGACGAGCGCGCTGGGACCGGCGATGCGGTTCAGGCGCCTGTCGTCAGGGTCGCGGAGAGGGTTGAAATCCCGGGAGATCTCGACGGTCATACTGCGGGTCTCCTCCTACGCTGCCTCGAACAGCGCGAGCACATCGGTCTTCGGATCGGTGAGGGTGAGCGTGACGACGGGCCGGCCGCGTGCGGCGAGCACGGCGGCATCCCCGGCTGCCTGCGCGGCGATCAGCTCGCCGAACGTGTACGGACGTCCGGGAACGGCGAGGTCCTGCTGCGCCGGGACGATGATCTGCAGGAACACCCCCGTGGCCGGTCCGCCCTTGTGGAACTGGCCGGTGGAGTGCAGGAAGCGCGGCCCCCACCCGAAGGTGGTGGGGCGGCCGGCATCCGCCGCGATCAGCTCGCGCACGCCCTGCAGCTCGCCGAACGCGGTGCGGTCGGCGTACGCCTGCACGGCGACGTACCCGCCCGCGGGGGTTCGGCCCCACAGCGCCTGCAGGGCACCGGCCACGGTGCCCGCCTCGACGAGCGTCGCGTCGGACGCGCGCACCTCGATGCCGTTCTCCGTGAACGCGGCGGGGGTCGGCGCCGGGCGGGCCTCGAGCAGCTCGCGCGCGGCCTGCTTGGCGGCCTCGACATCGGGCTGGTCGAACGGGTTGATGCCGAGCATGCGCCCGGCGATCGCGGTGGCGTACTCCCACACCACGAAGTGGGCGGCGAGGGAGGCGCTGACGAGCACCTCGTCGGGGTGGTGCTCGAAGAAGTGGAAGCGCTCCGCCTCGTCGACGACGCGCACCACCTGCAGGTCCGCGGGGCGATCCTCGAGCTCGGGCGAGACGGGGAGCATGACGACGGGCAGGATGCCGGTGCCGTCCTTGCCGGTGGACTCGGCGATGAGCTGCTCGATCCAGTCCGGGAGACCCACGAGCTGCGTGCCGTCGGCGATGAGCGCGAGCTTGTCGCGTCGCGGCTCACCGCCGGCGATCGCCGCGGCGAGCACCAGGGCCGGATTCTGCGGCCCGTCGATCGCCACTTCGAGCAGCGTCGCCTCGGCCTCGTCGAGAAGCTCCTCCACATCCGCGCCGGCAAGCCCCGCCGGGACGATCCCGAAGGCGGTGAGCGCCGAGAAGCGGCCGCCGACCGTCGGGTCGCCGTGGAACACGCGGTATCCCGCGGCCTGCGCGGAGGCGTCCAGCGGCGAACCCGGGTCGGTGACGACGACGATCCGCTCGGCCGGGTCGATGCCGGCGTCGCGGAAGGCCGCCTCGAACAGGCGCCGGGCGGCATCCGTCTCGACTGTGGAGCCCGACTTCGAGGACACCACCAGCACCGTGCCGCCGATCCCGTCGTCGCCCTCGAGGGCCGCACGCACCTGGTCGGGGTCGGTCGAGTCGAGCACCACGAGCGGCACGCCGGCGCTCTGCGCGATGACCTCGGGAGCCAGGGACGAACCGCCCATGCCCGCGAGCACCACCCGGGTGATGCCCCGCTCGAGGTGGTCGTCGCGCAGCAGGTAGATGTCCGGAAGCAGGTCCCGGGACGCGGTGACGCACTGCACCCAGCCCAGGCGCTCGGCGGCCTCGTCCTCGGCATCCGGGCCCCACAGCGTCGGGTCGCACGCGGTGATGCCGGTGGCGACCAGGTCGGCGGCGAGGGCCGGCAGCGTCTCGTCGACGACCTTCTTGACGCGCCCCGACAGATGGATGTGGAAGCTCACGGGCCGCCTTACTTCGCGGCGGCGAGAGCGTCGGCGACCGTCTGCTTGACGTCCTGCCAGGAGGTGATGAACTTCTCCACGCCCTCGTCTTCGAGCTGCTGCGTCACGTCGGCGAAGTCGACGCCGATCGCGGCGAGACGGTCGAACACGGCGTGCGCCTGCGTGTACGCGTGGGTGACCGTGTCCCCGGTGATCACACCGTGGTCGAAGGTGGCCTCCAGCGTCTTCTCGGGCATCGTGTTGACCGTGTTCGGCGCGACGAGCTCGGTGACGTACAGCGTGTCCGGCAGCGCCGGGTCCTTCACGCCCGTGGACGCCCAGAGGGGGCGCTGCACGTTCGCGCCGGCCGCGATGAGCCGCTTGGCGCGATCCTCGCCGAAGGTCGTCTCGAACAGCTCGTACGCGAGACGCGCGTTCGCGATGCCGGCCTTGGAGCGCAGCTCCTCCGCCTCGGGGTGGCTCATCGAGTCGAGACGCTTGTCGACCTCGGTGTCCACGCGCGACACGAAGAACGACGCCACCGAGTGGATCGTGGACAGATCGTGCCCGGCGGCCTTCGCCTGCTCGAGGCCGGCGAGGTAGGCGTCGATGACGTCCGCGTACCGGTCGAGGCTGAAGATCAGCGTGACGTTGACCGAGATGCCGGCGGCGATCGAGCGGGTGATCGCGGGCAGGCCGGCCTTCGTGGCGGGGATCTTGATGAACGCGTTCGGCCGGTCCACCATGTCCCACAGCTGCTTGGCCTGCGCGACGGTCGCGGTGGTGTTGTGGGCCAGGTCGGGGGAGACCTCGATCGACACGCGTCCGTCGACCCCGTGCGTGGCGTCGTACACGGGACGGAGCAGGTCGCACGCGTCGCGCACGTCGTCGGTGGTCGCCGCGAAGATCGCGTCCTCGACGCTCGCGCCCGCGACGGCGAGCTCGTGCAGCTGCGCGGCGTACTCCTCTCCGCCGTGCACGATGGCGCCCTGGAAGATCGTCGGGTTGGTGGTGACGCCGACGACGTTGCGGGTGGCGATCAGCTCGGCGAGGTTGCCGGAGGTCAGCCGCGCGCGGGAGAGGTCGTCGAGCCAGATGCTGACGCCCAGGTTCGCGAGGTCTTCGGTGGGGGTGCTCATGCGTTGTCCTTCAGGGTGTCGCGGGCGGCCTGCACGACGTGGTCCGTCGTGATGCCGAACTTCTCGAACAGGGTCTTGTAGTCGGCCGAGGCGCCGAAGTGCTCGATGGAGACCGAGCGGCCGCGGTCGCCGACGATGCAGCGCCACGGCATCGCGAGGCCGGCTTCGACCGACACGCGGGCGGTGACGGCTGCCGGCAGCACGTGCTCGCGGTAGGCGGCGTCCTGCTCGTGGAACCATTCCAGCGACGGTGCGGACACGACGCGCGCGCCGATGCCGTCCGCGGCGAGGACCTCGCGGGCGTTCACCGCGAGCTGCACCTCGGAGCCGGTGGCGATGAGGATGACGTCGACGATGCCGGTGGGGGAGTCCACCAGCACGTACGCGCCCTTCGCGGTGTTCGCCGCCGAGGCGAACGTGTCGCCGGTGGCGTCGCCGTCGCCGCGCTCGAACACCGGGATGTTCTGGCGGGTGAGGGCGAGGCCGCCGGGGCCCTCGTGGCGTCGCAGCAGCTCGAGCCACGCGTGCGCGGTCTCGTTCGCGTCGGCCGGGCGCACCACCGTGAAGTTCGGGATGGCGCGCAGCGCGGTGAGCTGCTCGACCGGCTGGTGGGTGGGGCCGTCCTCGCCGAGGGCGACGGAGTCGTGGGTCCACACGAACAGCGACGGGATGTGCATCAGCGCGGCCAGGCGCACCGGCGGGCGCATGTAGTCGCTGAAGATGAGGAACGTGCCGCCGAACGCGCGGGTGGGGCCGTGCAGGACGATGCCGTTGACGATCGCGCCCATGGCGTGCTCGCGGATGCCGAAGTGCAGCACACGGCCGTACGGGTTGCCGTTCCATTCGTGCGTCGACCACTCGGCCGGGATGAAGGACGGGGCGTCCTTGATGCTGGTCAGGTTCGATTCGGCGAGGTCCGCCGAGCCGCCCCACAGCTCCGGGAGCTCGGCGGCGAGGGCGTTGATGACCTGACCGGATGCGGCGCGGGTCGAGATGTCCTTGCCGGCCGGGAACACCGGCAGTGCGTCCTCGATGCCGTCCGGCAGAGCCTTGGCCTCGAGGCGGTCCAGCAGCGCCTTGCGCTCCGGGTTCGCGGCGGCCCACGCATCGAACGCGACCTGCCACTCGGCGCGCACGGCGGCCGCGCGTGCGCCCAGCTGACGGGTGTGCGCGATGACGTCGTCGGCGACCACGAACGACTTCTCCGGGTCGAACCCGAGTGCGCGCTTGGTGGCGGCCAGTTCGTCGGCGCCGAGCGCGGAGCCGTGCACCTTGCCGGTGTTCTGCTTGCCGGGCGACGGCCAGCCGATGATCGTCTTCAGGATGATGAGCGACGGCTTGGCGGTCTCGCCCTGCGCCGCGGCGATCGCCCGGTTCAGCTCGGCGACGTCCTCGACGTACTGGCCGGTCTTCTTCCAGTCCACGGTCTGCACGTGCCAGCCGTACGCCTCGTAGCGCTTCGCGACGTCCTCGGTGAAGGCGACGTTGGTGTCGTCCTCGATGGAGATCTGGTTGGAGTCGTAGATCGCGATCAGGTTGCCGAGCTGCTGGTGGCCGGCGAGCGAGGACGCCTCGCTGGTGACGCCCTCCTGCAGGTCGCCGTCGCCGGCGACCACGTAGACGAAGTGGTCGAACGGGCTGGAGCCGGCCGGGGCATCCGGATCGAACAGTCCGCGCTCGTAGCGGGCCGCGTACGCGAAGCCCACCGCGGAGGCCAGACCCTGGCCGAGCGGGCCGGTCGTGATCTCGACGCCCTTGGTGTGGCCGTACTCCGGGTGGCCCGGGGTCAGCGAACCCCACGTGCGCAGCGACTCGAGGTCGGAGAGCTCGAGACCGAAGCCGCCGTAGTAGAGCTGGATGTACTGGGTGAGGGAGGAGTGGCCCGCCGACAGGATGAACCGGTCCCGACCCAGCCAGTGGGTGTCCGCCGGATCGTGGCGCATCACCCGCTGGTAAAGCAGGTACGCAGCCGGCGCCAGGCTCATCGCCGTGCCGGGATGGCCGTTGCCGACCTTCTCCACGGCGTCCGCCGCCAGCACGCGGGCCGTGTCCACGGCGCGCCCATCGATCTCATCCCATTGCAGTTCCGCCACCGGACCGCCCTTTCGAGTGCGGGGAGGCGCCCGGCCGTCATCGCGGTCGCCGCGGTGGGGCGACCCGGCGTGGGGCGCGCGTATGCAAGTCAGCATAGCGAAGGGCCTCCGACGCCCGGGCCGCCGCCGGCGGGAGCGGGCGCCGCCGATGCCGTAGAATCTGAATGACTTCTTGACGGACCGACAGCGGAGGCGATCGACATTTCCACGACGTCGCATCCGGCGACCGGTACGGTCCGGCACCCGCTCGGCGCGAAGGTCCGCGGCTACATCGCCCTGACGAAGCCCCGGGTGCTCGAACTCCTCCTCGTGACGACGATCCCGGTCATGTTCCTCGCGGCGCACGGTCTGCCGAACATGCTCCTCGTGCTCGCGACCGTCGTGGGGGGATCGCTGTCGGCCGGATCCGCCGCGGCGTTCAACATGTACATCGACCGCGACATCGACGCGCACATGAAGCGCACCGAGAACCGGCCGATCGTCACCGGCGAGGTGTCCGCCCGCGGCGCCCTGATCTTCGCGTGGACGCTGGCCGTGCTCTCGACGGTGTGGCTGTGGTGGACGACGAACTGGCTCGCCGCCGCGCTGTCGGTCACCGCGATCTTCTTCTACGTCGTGATCTACACGATCCTCCTCAAGCGCCGCACCGAGCAGAACATCGTGTGGGGCGGGATCGCCGGGTGCTTCCCCGTGCTGATCGGATGGAGCGCGGTCACCGGATCGCTGTCGTGGGCGCCGTTCATCCTGTTCCTGCTGATCTTCCTGTGGACGCCGCCGCACTACTGGCCGCTGTCCATGAAGTACCGCGACGACTACGACGACGTCGACGTGCCGATGCTGGGTGCCACGCGCAGCAGCGCGCAGGTCGGCCTGCAGGTGATCCTGTACGCCTGGGCGACGATCGCGTGCTCCCTGCTGCTCATCCCGGTCGCGCACATGGGCCTCGTGTACACGGCGTCCTCGCTCGTGTTCGGCGGCTGGTTCATCTACGAATCGCACGTGCTGTACAACCGCTCGGTGCGGGGGACCGCCCCGAAGCCCATGCGCGTCTTCCATGCGTCGATCACCTACCTGACGCTTCTGTTCGTCGCGATCGCGGTCGACCCGCTGCTTCCCTTCTGACGGGCATCCCACCCGGCATCCGTCTCGCAGGAGTCGGTGTCGTCCGCGTGCCACGGGCATATACTTAGTGTTCGTCAAGCAATTAGACGGCAGGCGAGGAGCGACGTGACACAGACGGCGGATGCGGCATCCCGATCGCGGTTCTCCCGGGACCACCCGCACTACAAGTGGGTGGCGCTGAGCAACACCACGCTCGGCATGCTCATGGCG
Source organism: Microbacterium sp. (assembly GCF_035277845.1). Lineage (GTDB taxonomy): Bacteria > Actinomycetota > Actinomycetes > Actinomycetales > Microbacteriaceae > Microbacterium. The sequence goes on along the minus strand of NZ_DATEJS010000102.1, from coordinate 2,342 downwards.
ACGATCAACGCGTCGATCGTGATGATCTCGCTGCCGGCGATCTTCAAGGGCATCGACCTCAACCCGCTCGAGGCGGGCAACGTCGGCTATCTGCTGTGGATCATGATGGGCTACATGCTCATCACGGCCGTGCTGGTCGTCACCTTCGGGCGCCTGGGGGACATGTACGGCAGGGTGCGCATCTACAACCTCGGCTTCGTCGTCTTCACCGTGGGATCCGTCGCGCTCGCCTTCGACCCGTATCCGGCCGCCGCGGGCGCCATGTGGCTGATCGTCTGGCGGCTCGTGCAGGGCATCGGCGGCGCGATGCTGTTCGCCAACTCCACCGCGATCATCACCGACGCCTTCCCGGCGAACCGGCGCGGGATGGCCCTCGGCATCAACCAGGTCGCCGCGATCGCGGGAAGCTTCATCGGCCTCATCGTGGGCGGACTGCTGGCCGTGATCGACTGGCGGGCCGTGTTCTTCGTCAGCGTGCCGATCGGCGTCATCGGCACCGTGTGGTCGTACATCTCGCTCAAGGAGGTCGGCACCCGCAGTCCCGGACGGCTCGACTGGCCGGGCAACATCACCTTCGCGGTGGGGCTCACGGCACTGCTCACCGGCATCACCTACGGCATCCAGCCCTACGGCACGAGCTCCACCGGCTGGACGAACCCCTGGGTGCTCGGCGGCATCATCGGCGGCATCCTGCTGCTTGTGGTGTTCGTCGTCATCGAGCTGAACGTCGCCGCGCCCATGTTCAACATGCGCCTGTTCAAGATCCGGGCGTTCGCGATGGCGAACCTCGCGGGGCTCCTCGCCTCGATCGGCCGAGGTGGACTGCAGTTCATGCTCATCATCTGGCTGCAGGGCATCTGGCTGCCGCTGCACGGGTTCGCCTACGAGGACACCCCGCTGTGGGCGGGCATCTACATGCTGCCGATCACGGTCGGCTTCCTCATCGCGGGCCCCCTGTCCGGGACGCTCTCGGACCGTTTCGGGGCGCGCGCCTTCGCCACGACCGGTCTCGTGATCGTCGCGGTCACGTTCGTCGGCCTGCTCGTCATCCCGGTGGACTTCGAGTACTGGCAGTTCGCGATCCTCACCGGGCTCTCCGGCATCGGGTCGGGCATGTTCGGGGCGCCCAACCGCAGCGCCATCATGAACAGCGTCCCGGCGAACCAGCGGGGTTCGGCATCCGGCATGGCCGGCACCGTGCAGAACGCCGGCACGTCGCTGTCGATCGGCCTGTTCTTCTCGCTGCTGATCGCCGGACTCGCATCGGTGCTGCCCAAGGAGCTGTACAGCGGCCTGACCGCGCACGGCGTGCCGAGTGCGGCCGCGCAGAAGATCGCGGAGCTGCCGCCGGTGGGGAGCGTGTTCGCGTCGTTCCTCGGCTACAACCCGATCAAGAGCCTGCTCGCACCCACCGGCATCCTGGACCGGCTCCCCGCCGCCGATGTGGCGGCGCTCACCGGCAAGAGCTTCTTCCCGCAGCTGATCCAGGACGCGTTCCACTCCGGTCTCGTCGTGGTCTTCACCGCCGCCGCGATCATGACCCTGGTGGCGGCCGTCGCCTCCCTCGTGCGCGGCGGCAAGTTCGTGCACGCCGAAGCGCATCACATCGGGAGCGACCGGGCGCACCGCACCGGCGCCGTCCCGGCCGTCTCCACCGGCTCGTCGCCCGTCGTCGTCACAGGTGCGCAGCGCGGTGCGCGAACCGGCGACAATTGACGGATGCCGCAGAACTCTGACGCCCGCACACCCGTCGGCGACCCCGCCGTGCGGCTCGCCGTCGCGGTGGGCCGCATCAACCGGCGGATCCGCCCCACCGGCGACGGCCTGTCGCACGGGCTGATGTCGGCGCTGTCCACCATCGTGCGGCAGGGACCGATCCGTCCGTCCGAGCTCGCCCGGATCGAAGCCGTCGCGGCGCCGACCGCGACCCGGGCGGTGGCCGACCTGGAGTCGCGTGGCCTCATCGAGCGCAGCCCCGACCCCGAGGACGGGCGATCCTCGCTGCTGGCCGCCACGGACGACGGCGTGACCGCGGTGATGCACGCGCGCCTGGAGCGCGCCGAACGCGTCGCCGCCCTGCTGGAGACCCTGACTGACCAGCAGCGCGCCGCGATCTGGGACGCGCTCGAGGCGCTGGAGGCGGCGGCGGGCGTCCGGCACTGAGCCCGCGGTCCCTCCCGGGCGGCCCGGGAATACTGGACGGATGACGACGCATCTGCTCACCGGGGCCACGTCCGGGATCGGCGCGGCGCTCGCCGCCGCCCTCCACGGGCGCGGGGACGACCTCGTGCTCATCGCCCGCACCCCCGCCGCGGCCGCCGCGCTGGGGCAGCGCTTCGCCG
>NZ_DATEJS010000101.1:0-7831 GCF_035277845.1 Microbacterium sp. | reverse complement strand
GCATCGGCCGCCCGCTGCGCCGCCTCGATCAGCGACGGGTCGGCGAGCCGGGATCCGGCGCGGGCGAGCGCCCGGATCGCCAGGCCGTTCCAGCCGGTCACGATCTTGCCGTCGATCGCCGGCGGCTCCAACCGAGCTCGGGATGCCGCATCCGCCCGGTAGTACCCGCCTTCGCTGCGCCGGCCGCCGATCCACGACTCGGAGTCCTGGGCGGCGGCGAACCCGCCCGCCGGCTGCCGGAGCACGTCGATGAGGAACGCCGTGGTGCCGCGCACCAGGTCGTCGCGCCCGGCGTCGAGCGCGACTTCGAGGAGGCCCGCGTTGTCCGTCAGCATCCGCTCGTAGTGCGGCTCGCTCCAGTCGCGCCGCGTCGCATAGCGGAAGAATCCGCCGTCGACGTCGTCGTGCAGCGCGGAGCCGGCCATCGCCGCGAGCGCCCGCTGCACCACCGGCCCGGTCGAGGCATCCGTGTCCCGGGCGGCCGCCTGCAGGAAGCCGAGGGCCGGCGCCATCGGGAACTTGGGGGTGGCGGCATCCGACCCGCGGCCCGCGAAGCCGCCGAACTCCGGGTCCTCGAAGCCGGCCGCGCGGGTCGCCGCGTCGGCGAGCTCCGCCAGGCTCGGCAGGTCGGACACCGTCGTGCGTCCGGCCTCGGCGAGCGCCTCGACCACCGCGGCGGCCGAGGTGTCGACGGCATCCCGGCGCCCGGTCCACGCCTGCCGCACCGCCCCGAGCACCTGCAGGAACGACGGCATCCCGGATCGCGGCTCGGGCGGGAAGTAGGTGCCGGCGTAGAAGGCGCGACCGTCCGGCGTCGTGAAGACGCTGAGCGGCCAGCCGAGGCTGCGGGTGAAGGCCCCCGCCGCCGCGAGGTACGCCTCGTCGACCTCGGGATGCTCCTCGCGGTCCACCTTGATGCTCACGAACCCGTCAGCGAGCTCGGCCGCGATCTGCGGATCCGAGAACGACTCCCGTGCCATCACGTGGCACCAGTGGCACGTCGAGTAGCCGATCGAGACGAAGACCGGCACGTCCCGCCGCCGCGCCTCCGCGAAGGCCTCCTCGCCCCACGGGTACCACGCGACGGGATTCGCCGCATGCGCCCGCAGGTACGGGCTCGCCGAGGTCGCCAGGCGCTCGTTCACGCGCCCCAGCCTACGTCCGGCGCCGCGTCAGAAGATGTACTCCATGAGCTCGGTGCCGAGCGTGCGGAACGCGTCGTGCGCGCGCAGCCGGTGCATGATCGACAGGTCGTCGAAGCACACGATCAGGGTGTAGGCGACGCCCGCTCGGGGACCGGCGAGCACCCCCGCCTCGGCGCGCACCCCGGCGTCCCGGCCGGTCTTGTTGAGGAACAGCATCCCGTGCGCGTCCTCGACGTGCGAGAACGGGTCGAGGCCGGTCGCCGAGCCCACGAGCGACAGGTCGTGCCCGAGGGTCAGCCACTCCGCGACCTGCGCGCTGACGGCCGCCGACACCGCCTGCGCGTTCACGAGGGAGGCGAACAGCGCCGACAGCTCCCGTGCCGACCCGAGCGCCAGCCGCGGGGCGTCGTCCGGCCCGCGGCGGTCGCGGAAGACGTCGAGCAGCGCGGTGCTGGACAGGCCGAGACGGTCGGCGCGGGCGCGGACGGCGTCGAGGCCCACGCGTTCGATGAGCGCGTTGGTCGCGGCGGCGTCCCCGCAGGATGCCGCGAGCACGGCGAGGTCGCTCACCGGAAGCGCCGGCGCCTTCAGGTGCTGCCACACCCCGCCCACCTCGACGGGGGCCGGACGGTCGATGATCTCGAGCGGGTCGAGGGTGCCGAGCTCGACCTGGGAGGCGACTTCGACCAGCAGCGGCACCACCCCGAGTCCGCCGATCGGCAGCGTGACGTAGTCGTCGCCGGCGAGCACCACGTCGCCGCGGTCGAGGTCCTGCACGCAGACCGCGACCTGGGCCCCCATCTCGGCGAGCCCGTCCAGCGCCTTCAGCGTGGCCGCGAACGAGGGCCGGATCAGTCCAGTGCGACGCCGCCGGCCCGAGCCGCGGCGCGCTCCGGTGGCTCCCGCGCGGGCGGCGCGGGAGTCCGGGGACCCGGCGGAGTCCTTATCGGACGAGGGTGCGGCGGCCATCGGGGATCCGGGTCACCAGATGGTGACGCGCTGGTCGGCGTCGAGCCACAGCGCGTCGGACTCGGTCACTCCGAACGCCTCGTAGAACGCGTCCACGTTGCGCACGATCTGGTTGCACCGGAACTCGTTCGGCGAGTGCGGGTCGATCGTCAGCAGGCGCACCGTCTCGGCGTCGCGGCCCTTCTGCTGCCACACCTGCCCCCAGCTCAGCAGCAGACGCTGGATGCCGGTGAATCCGTCGATCTCGCCCGCCTCCTGGTCGCCCAGGGCGATCGCGTACGCCTTGATCGCGATGCCGAGACCGCCGAGGTCGCCGATGTTCTCGCCGATCGTGAGGGCGCCGTTGACGTGCTCGGCGACAGGCTCGCCGTTCTCGCCGCGCGGGGACAGCACGTCGTACTGGGCGATGAGCGCCTTGGTGCGGTCCTCGAACGCCTCGCGGTCGGCATCCGTCCACCAGTCCTCGAGCTTGCCGCCGCCGTCGAAGCGGCTGCCCTGGTCGTCGAAGCCGTGGCCGATCTCGTGACCGATCACGGCGCCGATGCCGCCGTAGTTGGCTGCGGCATCCCGCTCCGGGTCGAAGAAGGGGTACTGCAGGATCGCGGCCGGGAACACGATCTCGTTCATCAGCGGGTTGTAGTACGCGTTGACGGTCTGCGGGGTCATGAACCACTCGTCGCGGTCGATCGGGCCGCCGATCTTGTCGAGCTGGCGGTCGTGCTCCACGATGTGCGCGCGGCGCACGTTGCCGAGCAGATCGGCCGGGTCGATCTCGAGCGCGCCGTAGTCCTTCCAGGCCGCCGGGTACCCGATCTTCGGGGTGAAGGCGTCGAGCTTCGCGAGGGCGCGCTCCCGGGTCTCCGGGCTCATCCAGTCGAGGTTCTCGATGGAGGCGCGGTAGGCGGCGATGAGGTTCGCCACCAGCTCGTCCATGGCGTCCTTCGACGCGGGCGGGAAGTGCCGGTCGACGTACACGTGCCCGACCGCCTCGCCGAGGGCGGCCTCGACGATCGAGACGCCGCGCTTCCAGCGCTCGCGGTTGGTGGGGACTCCGGTGAGCTGGGTGCCGTAGAACGCGAAGTTCTCCGCGACGATCTCGTCCGTGAGGAACGGCGCGGCGGCGTGCACGATCGTGAACCGCAGCCACGCCTTCCAGTCCTCGAGGCGCTCCTCGGTGAGCAGGGTCCCGAGGCCCTCGGCGAAGCTCGGCTGGTACAGCACGACCTCCGCGAACGCGTCGTCGCGCCCGTCCGCGACGGCGGCGCGCCACGGCTCGAGGTCGACGCCGACGATCTTCTGCAGCTCGTCCCACGTCTTCAGGTTGTAGGTGGCGACGGCATCCCGGCTGCGCACGTTGTCCCAGTGGTGGGCGGCGACGTCGGCCTCGATCGACACGACCCGATCGGCCTGACCGGCGGGGTCCTCGATGCCCGCGAGACCGAAGATGCGCTCGATGTGCTCACGGAACGCGATGCGCGTCGCGGCGAAGTTCTCGAGACGGTAGTAGGACTCGTCGGGCAGCGACAGGCCGCCCTGCACGAGGAACGGCACGTAGCGCTCCGGGTTGCCGGGGTCGGGCTCGACGAACAGGGGCAGGATGCCGCCCACGCCCTCGCGCTCGAGGTTGCCGGCCGCGGTGAGGAACGCGGGGATGTCGTGGATCTCGTCGACGGCGGCGAGCGCCGGGGCGAGCGGCTCGACGCCGAGGCCGTTGATGCGCTCCTCGTCCATGAAGCTCGCGTACAGGTCGCCGATCTTGCGGGCCTCGGTGCCCTCCTCGGCATCCTGGGACTCCTCGATGATGGCGCGCACGTCCTTCTCGGCCTGCTCGGCGATCAGGTGGAACGAGCCCCAGCGGGCCTTGTCGGAGGGGATCTCGGTCGCCTCGATCCACGCGCCGTTGACGTGGCGGAAGAGGTCGTCCTGGGGGCGGATCTCGGCGCTGAGGGCAGCCGTGTCGATCCCGGAACGGGAAGAATCGGTCATTCTGAAAGGATAAGTCGCCCGGCGCTGTGGCCGCGCCGTGAGGCCGGGCCCGCCCATCGTTGACTTGCCCTGGATGTACGCGACGCGCCGGGCGCAGCGTACATCCAGGGCAAGTCAACGTCGGAGGGTCGGCGTAGCGTCGCGGATGGGGAAGGAGAAACCAATGACAACCCTTCAAGATCGTCCCGGCACGGCGCTGCTCGTCGTCGACGTGCAGAACGACGTCGTCGGCGGGGCGTGGCACCGCGACGAGGTGGTGGCCAACATCAATTCGCTCGTCGACCGGGCCCGTGCCGCCGGCATCCCGGTGGTCTGGGTGCAGCACGTCGACGAGGAGCTCGAGCCCGGCACCGACCCGTGGCGCATCGTGCCCGACCTGTCGCCCTCCGACGCCGAGCCGCACGTGCTCAAGCACTACGGCGACGCGTTCGAAGGCACCGACCTCGAAGACATCCTCGCCGCGCGCGGCGTCGGTTCGCTGGTGGTCACGGGAGCCGAGACGGATGCCTGCATCCGGTCGACCATCCACGGCGCGTTCACGCGCGGCTACGACGTGACGCTCGTCGGCGACGCGCACACCGCCGGAGACAAGAGCCCGTGGGGTGCACCGCCGGTCGACCAGGTCGTCGCGCACACCAACCTGTACTGGAGCTTCCAGGGAGCACCCGGCCGCACCGCCCAGGTGGTGGAGGCGGCCGACGTCTCGTTCGCGTAGCTCACCCGGCCGCCGGTACCCACACACCGGTCGCCCCGCCGCGCCCTAGGCTCGTACGGTGCCCGCCGCCACCCTGAACCGCGACATCCTGCGCCTGGCGATCCCCGCGCTGGGGTCGCTGATCGCCGAGCCGCTGTTCCTCATCGTCGACTCGGCGCTGGTCGGGCACCTGGGCGTGGTGCCGCTGGCCGGGCTCGGCGTGGCATCCGCCGTGCTGCAGACGATCGTCGGCCTGATGATCTTCCTCGCCTACTCGACCACGCCCGCGGTGGCGCGCCGGTTCGGGGCCGGCGACCCGGCCAAGGCGGTCTCCGCCGGCATCGACGGCATGTGGCTGGCGCTGGGGCTCGGCGCGGTGCTCTCGGTGCTCGGCTACACGACGACGCCGTTCTGGGTCGGCCTGTTCAATGCCCCGGCGCATGTGTCGGCCCAGGCGGTCCAGTACCTCGGCATCTCGATGTGGGGGCTGCCGGCGATGCTCATCGTGTTCGCCGCGACCGGTCTGCTGCGCGGGATGCAGGACACGGTGACCCCGCTCTGGATCGCCGGCACCGGCTTCGCCGCGAACGCGGGGCTGAACGCCCTGTTCATCTACGGCGCCGGCTGGGGCATCGCGGGCTCCGCCGTGGGCACCGTCGTCGCACAGTGGGGCATGGTGGCCGCCTACGTCGTCATCGTCGCGCGGCTGGCGCGACGGCACACGGCATCCGTTCGTCCTCAGGCCGACGGCATCCGCGGCACCGCGCGCTCCGGCGGCTACATGCTGCTGCGGTCCCTGTCGCTGCGTGCGGCGCTGCTCGCCACGGTCGCGGTGGCGACCGGGCTCGGCACCGCGGAGCTGGCCGGCTGGCAGGTCGCGTTCACGATCTTCTCGACGGCCGCGTTCGCACTGGACGCCCTCGCGATCGCCGCGCAGGCCCTCATCGGCAAGCAGCTCGGCTCCGGCGATGTGCACGGCGTGCGGCACGTGCTCGGCCGCACCGTCGCGTGGGGGTTCTGGTTCGGCGTGATCGTCGGTGTCGTGATCGGCGGGTTCTCCGCCTGGATCGGGCTGCTGTTCACCGGTTCGTCCGCCGTGGCGGCGATGATCCAGCCGGGGCTCATCGTGCTGGCCGTCATGCAGCCGGTGTGCGGAGTCGTCTTCGTGCTCGACGGGGTGCTGATCGGCGCGAACGACGCCCGGTACCTCGCCGCGGCGGGCGGCATGAACCTGGTGGCGTACGCCCCCGCCCTGGCGCTGCTGGTCTGGCTGCAGCCGGCCGGCGGGTGGGGGCTCGCGTGGCTGTCGGTCGCGTTCTTCGGGGTGTACATGCTGGCGCGGCTCGTCACACTCGGCTGGCGCGTGCGCGGCTCGCACTGGATGACCCAGCCCGCGTGACCTCGCCGGCTACGCGCTCTCCAGAAGCCGGGCCGCGGTGCGCGCCGCAGCGCGATCGGCGAGCAGCTCGCCCATGACGGCTCGGAGCGCCCGGCCGACGTCGTCGTCACGGGTGAGCGCGGCCTGCACGCGGGTGTGGTCGAGCACCCTCTCCACGGCCGGCCGGCGGTTCGCCTCGTAGCCGTCGAGGGTGTCGGCGGTCGCTCCGTCACGGATCGTCGCGACGAGCCGGGCGGCGAGGTCGAAGGCGTCCTGGATGCCGGCGTTGAGCCCCGATCCTCCCGCGTTGAAGATGTGGGCGGCATCCCCCGCGAGCAGCACGCGACCGACGCGGTAGGCGTCGGCGTGGCGGCTGTTGCCGACCGTGCTGCGGATCGCGTCGGCGGCCGTGAACGGCAGGTCCGCCCCGAGCACACGCCGCGCGCTGGCGCGCAGTTCGTCGACCAGCATCCGGTCGGACGGCTCGGCGTCGCCGCGCGGCTCGTGGGTGCTGATCACGTAGAGGTCTGCGGGCGCGCTCGGGTCGAGCACCGACACCGGCGCGATCGAGAATCCTCCGCCGGGCAACCGGTTCGGGCGCATCCCGGCCACCCGCCCCACTCCGCGGATGTCGAACCCGCCATCGACGCGCGCGATGGCCTCGCCGGGGATCGTGACCCGCGCGATCCGGGCGATCTCCTCGCTCGTGAAGCCGGGGAAGCCGATGCCGGCGTGCTTGCGCACGAGACTGCGGGCACCGTCGCATCCCACGAGGAATGCGGTCGTGACGTGAGCCGCGCCCTGCGCCGCTCGCACCTCGATCTGCACCTGGGAGGCGTCCTGGGTGAAGCCCGTCACGGCGTGCCCTCGACGCAGCGTCGCACCGGAGGCGATCGCCCGATCCTCCAGGAGCTGTTCGAGGCGCCGCTGCGGGATCGGCAGGATGTGCAGCGGGTTGCCGGGGCCCGTGCCGAGATCGAGCGCGAGCGGTCCGAACTGGAACCGCCGCGGCGACAGCACCCGCATGCCGGAACCGGCGAGGATCCCCCGCTTCGCGAGGTCGCGGGCCGACCGCCCGACGATGCCGTTCGCCTTGGGGATGGTGGACGGCTCCTCGGCCGCCTCGAGCACGAGGGTGCGGATGCCGGCCCCCGCCAGCTCCCCGGCGAGGAGCAGGCCGACGGGACCCGCACCGGCGACGACCACATCCCACTCGTGGCCGGACACCCCGTCCGCTGTCAGTTCAGGTTGACGCATGTGTGTCAGTCTGGGTTGACACACGGCAATTGTCAACCCAGACTGACACCGTGGGATCCTTCGACCTCGATGAACTGCACGCAGCCGATCCGGCCACCGGCCTGCGCGCCGCCACGGCGCTGCGCCGTCTCGCCGAGCGCGTCGAGGCGATGCACGTCGCCGAGGCACGACGCGCGGGCTGGTCCTGGGAGCAGATCGGCGACGCCCTCGGCATCACGCGCCAATCGGTGCACGCGAAATACGGAAAGCAGGAGCGCGATGTTTGAACGTTTCGCCCAGGATGCGCGAGCGGCGGTCGAGGTCGCGCGCGCCGAGGCCGAGCACCGCGGCGACGCCCGGATCGGCTCGGATCACCTGCTCATCGCCCTGCTGCACGACCCCGCCCTGGCCGAGGCTGCGGGG
>NZ_DATEJS010000100.1:0-6449 GCF_035277845.1 Microbacterium sp. | reverse complement strand
ACCTCCGCGACCGCGGCGTCGACCTCGGCGAGCGGTGCCTCGGCGGCCGCGTCCTCCGCGGCATCCTCGACGGCGGCCTCCTCTTCGGCGGCGGCGTCCTCGGCCACCGCCTCTTCGGTCACGCCCTCGGCCGGCGTCTCGACAGCCGACTCTTCGGTGTTCTCGACGCTCTCGTCAGCGGGCGCGTCGGCATTGTGGATCTCGGAGATGGACTCCACGAGTTCTCCCTTGTGAAATGTGTGAAACAGGCACGCCCGTACAGGCGCCACAGACGGCGCGGATCCCGCTCTGCTCCGACGGTGACACCGGATCGGGGCACCGTTCGAGTCGTTCGCGGATGCTGTACGGGAGGCTTTCGCAGATTGCGATGGAGGTCAGAATCCGCTGGCCTTGCGGCTTTGCGGCATCCTCCGTGTACTCCGTAACCTTACCACTGTCCGGCGCGGACACCGGTATTCAGCCGATCGCGGCCTCCGCGGGACGCACCGTGCCGCCGAGGAAGTCCACCGCGAGCGGCAGCGCCTCCCACGGCGATCCCGTGACGGACTCGGCCAGCGCGGTGGCCTCCAGACGCCGGCCGGGACCGTCCGCGAGCACGAGCACGCTGGGGCCTGCTCCGGAGACGACGGCCGCGAAGCCGGCCCGCCGCAGCGCCTGCACGAGCCGGTCGGTCTCCGGCATGGCCTGCGCGCGGTAGCTCTGGTGCAGCTTGTCCTCCGTGGCCGCCAGCAGCAGCTCCGGGCTCTGCGTGAGCGCCGCGATCAGCAGCGCCGAGCGGGACACGTTGAAGACGGCATCCTCCCGCGTGACCTGCAGCGGGTCGTAGGTGCGCGCCTCCTTGGTGGACATCGTGAACTCGGGCACGAGCACGAGAGGAGCGACCCCGCGGTGCACGAGCAGCTTCTTGTGCTGCGGGCCGGTCTCGTCGACCCACGCGATGGTGAGGCCGCCGAAGAGGGCGGGCGCGACGTTGTCCGGATGCCCCTCCATCTCGGTCGCGAGCTTCAGCAGCAGCTCGGGGCCGAGCTCCACGTCTCCCTCGAGCAGGCCCTTGGCCGCCAGCAGGCCGGACACGACGGCGGCGCCGGACGAGCCGAGGCCGCGGCCGTGCGGGATCGCGTTGTGCGCGCGCAGGTGGATGCCGGGACGGGTGCGGCCGACCGCACGATAGGCGTGGTCGATCGCCTGCACCACCAGGTGCGAGGCATCCCGCGGCACATCCTCCGTGCCCTGCCCGGTGACGTCGATCACGAGGCGGTCGTCGTCGAGCTGCGTGACGGTGAGCTCGTCGTAGACGCTCAGCGCGAGGCCGAGCGTGTCGAACCCGGGGCCGAGGTTGGCGCTGGTCGCGGGGACCCGGACGACAACCGTGCGGCCGGGCTCGCTCACGCGAGGTCCAGCACGGAGGCCACCTCGGTGGTCTCCGCATCCACCACGATCGGGGCGACGTCGCTGCCGTCGGCCTGACGCAGGGCCCACTGCGGGTCCTTCAGGCCGTGGCCGGTGACGGTGAGCACCACACGGGAGCCGGCCGGGATGATGCCCGCCGCGGCGCGGTCGAGCAGGCCGGCGACGCTGATCGCCGATGCCGGCTCCACGAAGATGCCCACCTCGGCGGCGAGCAGCTTCTGCGCGGCCAGGATGCGGTCGTCGTCGATGGCGCCGAACCAGCCGTTCGTGGCATCCCGCTGCTCGAGGGCGAGGTCCCAGGAGGCCGGGTTGCCGATGCGGATGGCCGTGGCGATGGTCTCCGGGCTCTTGACGACCTCGCCGCGCACGATCGGCGCGGAGCCGGCGGCCTGGAAGCCGAACATGCGGGGAACGCGGGTGGACACACCGCGGTCGGCCTCCTCGCGGTAGCCGCGCGAGTAGGCGGTGTAGTTGCCCGCGTTGCCCACCGGGATGAAGTGGAAGTCGGGCGCGTCGCCGAGGGTCTCGACGACCTCGTACGCCGCGGTCTTCTGGCCCTCGATGCGGTCGGGGTTGACCGAGTTGACGAGGTGCACCGGGTAGCGCTCGGCGAGCTCGCGGGCGATCTCGAGGCAGTCGTCGAAGTTGCCGCGCAGCTGGATGAGCTTGCCGTTGTGGGCGACGGCCTGGCTGAGCTTGCCCATCGCGATCTTGCCCTCGGGCACCAGCACCGCGGCGGTGATGCCGGCGTGCGCGGCGTAGGCGGCGGCCGACGCCGAGGTGTTGCCGGTGGAGGCGCAGATGACGGCCTTCGCGCCGTGCTCGACGGCGCGGGACAGGGCCACGGTCATGCCGCGGTCCTTGAAGGAGCCGGTCGGGTTCATGCCCTCGAACTTCACCCACACGTCGGCGCCGGTGCGTCGCGACAGTGCGGGGGCGGGCAGCAGCGGCGTGCCGCCCTCGCCGAGGGTCACGACGGTGGACGACTCGGTGACTCCGAGGCGGTCGGCGTACTCGCGCAGGACTCCCTGCCAGACGTGGGCCATTTCAATCTCCTTCAACACGCAGGACGGACACCACGCGCTCGACGACTCCGCTCGTGGCGAGTCGGCCGACGGTGGCATCCAGGTCCTGTTCGACAGCTTTGTGGGTGCCGATGACGAGCCGCGCGCGGCCCTCATCGGTGACGGTCTGCTCGACGGTCGCGATCGACACGCGCCCGTCGCTCAGGATGCCGGCGACGGTCGCGAGCACGCCCGGCTCGTCGTCGACCTCCAGCGTCACCTGGTAGCGGGTGACGATCTCGCCGATCTGGACGACCGGCAGGTGGGCGCGCGCGGACTCGCCGACGCCGACGCCCCCGGCGATGTGCCGGCGGGCGGCGGAGACGACGTCGCCGAGCACGGCGGACGCGGTCTGCAGACCGCCGGCGCCGGCGCCGTAGAACATCAGGTTGCCGGCGGCGGCCGCCTCGACGAACACCGCGTTGTTGACGCCGTGCACGCTCGCCAGCGGATGGTCGCGGGCGACGAGCGCGGGATACACCCGCACCGAGACGGCCTCGCCGTCGGCGCGGTCGGCGAGCCGTTCGCACACGGCCAGCAGCTTGATCACGTAGCCGGCGTGGCGGGCGGCATCCATCATGCCCTTGGTGATGCCGGTGATGCCCTCGCGGTGCACGGACTCGAGCGGCACGGTGGTGTGGAACGCCAGCGAGGCGAGGATCGCAGCCTTCTGCGCCGCGTCATACGCCTCGACGTCGGCGGTGGGGTCGGCCTCCGCGTACCCGAGCCGCTGCGCGTCGGCGAGCACGTCGGCGAAGTCGGCGCCCTCGCGGTCCATGCGGTCGAGGATGTAGTTCGTCGTGCCGTTGACGATGCCCATGATGCGGTTCACGTGGTCACCGGCGAGCGAGTCGCGAAGCGGCCGGATGATCGGGATCGCGGCGGCGACGGCGGCCTCGTACGAGACGGATGCCCCGACCTGGTCGGCCGCGTCGAAGATCTCGGCGCCGTGCGTGGCCAGCATCGCCTTGTTGGCGGTGACGATGTCGGCGCCCGAGTTGATCGCCTGCAACACGTACGAGCGCGCCGGCTCCAGTCCGCCCATGACCTCGATGACGATGTCGGAGCCGACGATGAGGGTCTCGGCATCCGTCGTCAGAAGCTCGGCGGGCAGCTCCACGTCGCGCGGGGCGTCGATGTTGCGCACCGCGATGCCGGCGAGCTCGAGCTCCGCACCGGAGCGCTCGGCCAGCTCGTCCGCGTGTTCACGGAGCAGGGAGGCCACCTGGGAGCCCACGGACCCGGCCCCGAGCAGGGCCACGCGCAGGCGTCGTTTGTCAGTCACTTCGTCTCGCTCCGCTCGCTCAGCACAGGCACTTCGTCTCGCTCCGCTCGCTCAGTACACGCACTTCGTCTCAGATTCCTTCCGAGGGGATGCCGGCGTCCCGCGAGAGCAGGTCGGCGAGGGTCTCGCCGCGCACGATCACACGGGACGCGCCGTCTGCCACCGCGACGACGGCGGGACGGGTGACGTAGTTGTAGTTGCTGGCCAGCGAGAAGCAGTACGCCCCGGTGGCCGGCACGGCGACGAGGTCGCCGGGGGCGATGTCGGCGGGAAGGTGCCCGCGGTCGACGACGATGTCGCCCGACTCGCAGTGCTTGCCCACGACCCGCACCAGCACGGGGTCGTCGTCGGACTCGCGCGACGCGAGCGCCACGGAGTACTCCGCGCCGTAGAGCGCCGGTCGCGCGTTGTCGCTCATGCCGCCGTCGACGCTCACGTAGACGCGGGTGCCCTCGCCACCCTCCAACTGCACCGGCTTGACGGTGCCCACCTCGTAGAGGGTGACGCCGGCCTGGCCGACGATGGTGCGGCCGGGCTCGACGGCGAGCTCGGGAACGCGGATGCCGCGCACCTCGCATTCCTGCGCCACGGCGCCCGCGATGCCCGCGGCGAGCTCCTCGATCGGGGTGGGGTCGTCGGCCGACGTGTAGGCGATGCCGAAGCCGCCGCCGAGGTTGAGGAGGGGAACCGGCCCTCCCTCGAGCAGTTCCGCGTGAAGGTCGACGAGCCGCGACGCGGACTCCGCGAAGCCTGCGACGCCGAAGATCTGGGAGCCGATGTGACAGTGCAGACCGAGGAAGCGCAGCCCGTCGATCTCGCGGATGCGGGCGACGACGGCTGGGGCATCCTCCATCGCGACGCCGAACTTCTGGTCCTCATGCGCGGTTGCGAGGAACTCGTGGGTCTCCGCGTGCACGCCGCTGCGCACCCGCAGCAGCACGTCCTGGGTGTAGCCGTGACGCTGCACGATCGCGGCCAGGCGCTCGAGCTCGATGACGCTGTCGAGAACGACGGTGCCGACGCCGACCTCCACGGCCCGCTCCAGCTCGCGCACGCTCTTGTTGTTGCCGTGGAAGCCGATGTGGGCGGGCTCCATGCCGGCCGCGAGGGCGATCTCGAGCTCGCCGCCCGAGCAGACGTCGACCGACATGCCCTCGGCCGTCACCCAGCGCACCACCTCGGTGGACAGGAACGCCTTCCCGGCGTAGTAGACCCGGGCGAGGGCGCCGTGGCGGGCGGCCGCCGTGCGGAACGCCGCGACCGTGCGCCGTGCGTGCTCGCGCACCTCGGTCTCGTCGAGCACGTACAGGGGCGTGCCGTAGCGCGCCGCCAGCTCGGTGGCCTCCACTCCCCCGAGCTGCAGCACACCCCGGTCGTCGCGACGTGCGGAGGCCGGCCAGACGGCGGGGTCGAGAGCAGCGATGTCTTCCGGAACCGGCAGGGGTGCCGGTCGGGAGGCGGGTGCGGACAACGAGGAACCAATCGGTGGGATGCGGCGGCGCGATGCCCGGACGCGGCGCGCGCCGGATGCAGCGGCAGATGCGCGTCGGGCGCTGTCAGTCTATCGGTTCAGGATGCCGCAGCCGATTCGGGCGACCGGCCGGTCGTCGCGCGAGGACGCACGCGTGACGAGCGGAGGAGATGCGACGGGCGGAGGAGATCCCGCCCGGCGGCGGCCCTCCGCCGGTATCATCTCCTCTGCTCGTCGCAGCACAGCGCAGCACAGGGCGTTTCGGCTCGCTCCGCTCGCTCAACGACCGGAGGGGAGCGGCGCGGGTCACTCGGCGACCGGAGGGAGCGGCACGGTGCGCGACGGTGAAGGTCATGCGCGGGTCACTCGGCGACCGGAGGGAGGGGCGTCGTGCGCGACGGTGAAGGTCATGCGCGGGTCACTTGCACGTGCCGCGGGCCTGCAGGGCGGGGTCGCTCAGGATGCCGCGGTCCACGTCGAAGTCGGCGAGGACGCCCGTCGGCTTCACCTCGAGGCCGGTCAGGGTCATACCGCTCGGGTAGCCGTCGGCCAGGCAGATGGTGCGCGACGCGAGGATGCCCTGGGCGAGCCCGCCGAAGCGGGCGCGCACGGTGTCCGCCGACATCGGCAGCCCGCCGACGACGAACTTCTTCGGCGTCAGCACCAGCGCGCCGTCCTTCACACTCACGCCGAGCACCTCGGAGAACGAGACCCCGCTCAGGAACTGCCCGGGGTTGAGGGCGACCGTGACATCCGTGCCGTCCACCTTCACCGACCCGGGAAGGATCTGGCCGAGTGCGGTGCGGTTCGCGGAAACGATCGACCGCAGCGCACCGGCGCGCAGGCGCACCGACACGTCGAGGCTCTTCGGCTTCCCCGTTCCGCCTGTCGGCACCTGCGTCGCGTGCACCTTCACGGTGCCCTTGGTGCCCGCGATCGGCACGTCGGCGACGGTGATGTTCAGGGTGGCGAGCTTCCCCGCCCACACCTGCGGCAGGACCGGCTCCTGGAACGACACCGCCACGGGGTGGGATGCCGGCAGGCCGAAGACCTGGTCGACCTTCTGCTGCACCGTCTGCTTGACGGCGGACGACGCTTGGGTCTCGGCGACCTGCCAGCCGATCGCGGCGGCGATGCCGACGGCGACGAGCACGACCGCAGTGGTGCTGAGCGCGACGATGAGGGCACGGTGCCGGCGCCTCTTCGGTGCCGCCGGGGC
>NZ_DATEJS010000099.1:0-4154 GCF_035277845.1 Microbacterium sp. | reverse complement strand
CCTCGGCATCCCCGCGGACGCCGCCGGGCTCGTCGCCTGGTCCGCCCGCACCGCGCCCTGGCGCAGCTACCTGACCGCCCATCTGTGGCGGACCGTGCCGGCTCGGCTCGGCCCGGCCCGGCCCGTGAAGCACAGCCTGCTGCAGCGGGAGGCCGCCGCCTGACGATCGAGCGCACTCGGGAATACCGGGGCTTGTGTCCAGCGTTCGCTCAGGTATAGGCTGGAGGGCTGTCGCGTTCCACGGAACCGGCATCCACCGTCCCACGATCCGAGGAGGAAGCCATGATTCCGACCGCCGCTGCCCAGCCGGTCTCCGCACTCCCGATCGTCCCCGGACGGTACCGGGCCTAGCGTCCGAGACACCCCCGGCTGAGGTTCAGCGCACCGAGGCGGTGCGCAGCACCCGATCTTCGGCGTCCCCGCGACGCCCCGCTCACCGTCGCCCCGGCACGTGCCGATGGGCGGCATCCGTCACCGATCCCACAAGGAACATGACTTCTTCGTCGTCGCAGAAACCCTCGGAGCGCCTGTCCACCATCCGGTCCCTGGCGCGCCTCTATCCGTTCTTCAAACCGATGCTGCCCCGCTTCGTCGGCGGCCTGTTCACCGCGCTCGCGGCGGCCCTGATGTCGCTCATCATCCCGCTGGTGCTGCAGGCCACCGTCGACGGGCCCATCGCCGACGGCGACGTCCCGCTCATCGTGTGGGCGTCGCTCGGCGTGCTCGTGCTCGGCGTGCTGGAGGCGCTGTTCGTGTACCTCCGCCGCGTCTTCGTGCTCACCCCGGGCACCGCGGTGGAGTACGAGATCCGGCAGAAGTTCTACCGCAGCCTGCAGCGGCTGCCCGTGGCGTTCCACGACCGCTGGCAGTCCGGCCAGCTGCTGTCGCGCATGATGCAGGACATCAACCTGATCCGGCGCTGGATCGTGTTCGGCCTGCTGCTGCTGGTCGTGAACATGCTCACGATCGCCATCGGCACGCTGCTGCTGTTCCGCTGGCACTGGCTGCTCGGCATCACGTTCCTCGCGATCTCGATTCCGCTGTGGTGGTTCGGGTTCGCGTTCGAGCGCAAGTACGGCCTGCTCGCCCGGCAGAGCCAGGACCAGGCCGGCGACCTCGCGACCGCGGTCGAGGAGAGCGTGCACGGCATTCGCGTCCTCAAGGCCTTCGGCCGCGGCGGGCACGCGCTCGCCAAGTTCCGCCGCCAGGCCGAGAGCCTGCGCGCCACCGAACTCGGCAAGGCGAAGGAGGTCGGCATCCTCTGGTTCTGGCTCGAGGTCATGCCGATGATCGCGTTCGCGGTGTGCCTGCTCGAGGGCATCTGGCTGGTCAGCACCCGCAGCCTCACCGTCGGCGACCTGTTCGCGTTCTTCGCCATGGCGACGGCGCTGCGCTGGCCGATGGAGTCGCTCGGGTTCCTGTTCTCGTTCCTCGTCGACGCCCGCACGGCGACCGACCGCGTGTTCGACGTGCTCAACGAGCAGAACGACATCGTCGACCCGGAGCACCCGAAGACGATCGCCGAGCCCCGGGGCGAGCTCGCGTTCCGCGGGGTGCACTTCCGGTATCAGGATGCCCGTGCGCACGAGCGCGACCTGCTCGACGGTGTCGACCTGGTGCTGCGCCCCGGCGAGACCATGGCGCTCGTCGGTCTCACCGGCAGCGGCAAGACCACGCTGACCACCCTGCCGACGCGCCTGTACGACGTGACCGGGGGAGCGGTCGAGCTCGACGGCGTCGACGTGCGCGACCTGCGGCTCGACGAGCTGCGCCGGCACATCTCGATGGCGTTCGAGGATGCCACCCTGTTCTCGGCATCCGTGCGCGAGAACGTGCTGCTCGGCCGCGACGACCTCGACGTGCACAGCCCGGAAGCGGATGCCGTGCTCGACGAGGCCCTGCGGATCGCGCAGGCGCAGTTCGCGTACGACCTGCCCGAGGGCGTGGACACCACCGTCGGCGAGGAGGGCCTGTCGCTCTCCGGCGGCCAGCGGCAGCGGCTGGCGCTGGCCCGTGCCGTCGCGGCGAAGCCCGCGGTGCTCGTGCTCGACGACCCGCTGTCGGCGCTCGACGTCGACACCGAGGCGCTCGTGGAGGCGGCGCTGCGGCGGGTGCTCGCGACGACGACGGCGCTCATCATCGCGCACCGGCCCTCGACGGTGGCGCTCGCCGACCGGGTGGCCGTGCTGCAGGACGGCCGCGTCACCGCGGTCGGGACGCACAGCGAGCTGCTGGCATCCAGCCCCCATTACCGGCATGTGATCTCGAGCCTCGAAGCCGAGCAGAAGAACGAACTGGAGGTGACCCGATGACCGACATCCAGGGCACCGCGGGAGAAGACCGCCACATCTACACCAAGGCGGAGAGCCGCATCATCCGGCGCCGCTCCATGCGGCTGCTGGGCGCCCTGCTGCAGCCCATGCGGCGCCTGATGACGCTGTCGATCGTCGTGGTCGTGGTGTCCACCGGCCTGCGCGTGCTGGGCCCGGCGCTCATCGCGTACGGCATCGACACCGCGCTGCCGATGGTCGTGCAGGATGCCGACTGGATGCCGGCGGCCGGCGTCACCGTGCTGTACCTCGTGTCCGGCATCGTCGGCGCGCTGCTCATCGGCTGGTTCGTGGTGCTGTCCGCGAAGCTGACCCAGGCGATCCTGATGGACCTGCGCACCCGGATCTTCCGGCACACGCAGCTGCTCAGCCTGCAGTTCCACGAGTCGTACACGTCGGGCCGGATCATCTCGCGTCAGACGAGCGACCTCGAGTCGATCCGGGAGCTGCTCGACGGCGGCCTCAACCAGCTGGTGCAGGGCGCGTTGTACGGCGTGTTCACGCTCGTCGCGCTGTTCCTGCTCGACTGGCAGTCCGGTCTCGTGCTGCTCGCGATGGGCGTGCCGCTGTCGTTCCTGATGCGCTGGTTCTACCGGCAGTCGCAGAAGGGGTACCGCGAGTCGCGGGTCGTGTCGGCCCGGCTCATCGTGCACTTCGTCGAGACGATGACCGGCATCCGCGCAGTGAAGGCGTTCCGCAAGGAGCCCCGCAACGACGTCGAGTTCGGGGAGGTGTCGGCCGAGTACCGGCGCGTGAACCTGTGGCTCGTGAAGCTGTACGGCATCTTCGACCCCGCCCTCATCCTGCTCGCGAACATCACGATGGCGGTCGTGCTGGTGTGGGGTGCGATCCGAGTCGTCGAGGGCGGACTGCTCATCGGAACCCTGCTCGCCGCCGTGCTGTACGTGCGCAACTTCTTCAGCCCGCTCGAGGAGGTGGCGACCTTCCTGAACTCGTACCAGTCGGCCGCGGCCGCGCTCGAGAAGGTGTCGGGCGTGCTCGAGGAGCAGCCGTCGGTGCCGGAGCCCGCCCAGGCGGTGAAGCTCGCGGATGCCCGTGGCCATCTGCTGTTCGACGAGGTGGAGTTCGGGTACGGCGGCGGCCGTGTCATCCTGCCCGACTTCACGCTGGACCTGCCCGCCGGGCAGACCATCGCGCTCGTCGGCACCACCGGCGCCGGGAAGTCCACGCTCGCGAAGCTCGTGTCGCGGTTCTACGACCCGACGCGCGGTTCGGTGCGCCTCGACGGCGTCGACCTGCGCGACCTGTCGTCGGCGGACCTGCGCCGCGCGATCGTGATGGTCACGCAGGAGGCGTACCTCTTCTCGGGGACCGTCGCCGACAACATCGCGCTGGGCAAGCCGGATGCCACGTTCGAGGAGATCCAGGCGGCCGCCCGCGCGGTGGGTGCGGACGCCTTCATCCAGGCGCTGCCCGACGGGTACGACACGGACGTGAACAAGCGCGGCGGCCGTGTGTCGGCGGGTCAGCGGCAGCTGATCTCGTTCGCGCGGGCGTTCCTGGCGAACCCGGCGGTGCTGATCCTCGACGAGGCCACGGCATCCCTCGACATCCCGTCAGAGCGGCAGATCCAGGACGCCCTGCAGACCCTGCTCGCCGACCGCACCGCGATCATCATCGCGCACCGCCTGTCGACGGTCGCGATCGCCGACCGCGTGCTGGTCATGGAGCACGGCCGCATCATCGAGGACGACGCCCCCGACGCCCTCATCGCCGGCACCGGCAAGTTCGCCCAGCTCCACAGCGCCTGGCGGCAGTCGTTGGTGTAGCTCCGGTTCGCGGGGAATGCCGCAGGGGCCGATC
>NZ_DATEJS010000098.1:0-5412 GCF_035277845.1 Microbacterium sp. | reverse complement strand
GGATGAGGGCGGTGCGCGGCGGGCGCGCGGCGCCGTCGTCGGTCACAGGCGTCCGCTCACAGGCCGGTCGCGCCACGGACGCGGTGTCCGACGGCGATCGATTCGCCGCTGATCGTGCCGGCGAGCGGCGACAGCAGGAAGGCCACCAGGTCGGCGACCTGCTGCGGGGTGCACTGCCCGCTGAGCCCCCGCTCGATGTCCGGCGACGGCGTCTCGGTGACGATTCCCGGGCTCACGGCATTCACCGTGACGCCCGTACCGGCGACCGAATCGGCGAGGTTCTTCGCCGCGATCACGAGCGCGGCGTTGCGCACCGACCCCGTGATGTTCCCGGTCAGGAACGCGTTCTGCCCGCTGATGCCGACCACCCGCCCGGAGCCGGCGTCGACCATCGCCGGGAGCACGGCGTTGGCGAGTCGCAGGAACGTCAGGGTCTTCGCCTGGAACGCCTCGAGCACCTGCGCCGGATCCGAGTTGCGCTCGGGGTCGAGGGTGCGGGCGCTCGGTGCCGCGGCGACGACGAGTCCGTCGAGCGCCCCCTGCTGCTCACGCAGCCGCTCCAGTCCGCGCTGCACGGAGCCGTCGTCCGCGGCATCCAACACGATCCCGTCCGGCGCATGCCGGGACGCGGGAACCGCACGGGCGCCCTCCGCGCGCAGCCGCTCCACGACTGCACGCCCGATCAGCCCGTGTCCGCCCACGACCAGGATGCTGCGTCCGCCGAGTCCGAGGTCCATCGCACACTCCCCTGCCGGTTCCGCACGGCTCGGGTCGGCCACGCGCAGAACCCATTCTTCCGTGCGCGCGGGGCGGCCGCGTCCGCGGGACCGCTTCAAACGACGGGCGTCGCACGGGCAGCCGAGAGCTTCCGATGGGTCCCGGCCCGCGAGTTGACGATGGTCCCGCGCCGGCGGATCATTGCGCCATGCCCCGCGAACTCGTGAACGAGGACAAGGAGGCCGCCGACATCGTCGAGCGGCTGTCGGCCCGCTACCCGCACATCCCCGTCGCAACCGTCGAGCAGTTCGTCGCCGAGGCGCGCCGCGGTTTCGCCACCGCGACGGTGCGCGACTTCGTGTCGGTGTTCGTCGAGCGCGAGGCGAGAGCGCGACTCGAGTCGGTGCGGCCCGCGTGAGGAAGGTCGTCGTCTACGAGCTGCTGTCGCTCGACGGCGTGGCCGAGGACCCCGACGCGTTCATCACCGAGTGGGATGCCGCCATGGACGCGAACCTGGCCGCGGTGATCGCCGCGCAGGATGCCGTCATCCTCGGCCGGCGCAGTTACGACGAGTGGGCGCGCTTCTGGCCGGAGAGTGACATCGAGCCGTTCGCCTCGTTCATCAACCGGGTCGGGAAGCACGTCGCCACCTCCGCGCCGCTCGAACCGGCATGGGCGAATGCGACGGCGATCGAGGGCGACGTCGTGGCATATGTGCGGGACCTGAAGGCCCGGCCGGGCGCGGAGATCGGCGTGCACGCCAGTATCTCGGTCGCCCAGGCGCTGCTCGCCGCCGGAGTGGCCGACGAACTGCGGCTCGTCATCGCGCCGCGCATCGCGGGACACGGCCGCCGGCTTCTCGACGGGCTGCCGGACATCCGCCTGGAGGCGATCCGCAGCGAGCTCTCGCCGAGCGGCCACGTGCTGGCCGACTACCGGGTGGCCTGATCACCCGGCGGTCGTCGCGTCGCCCCGATCGGCGGCCGGCCCGACGACGTGCTGATGGATCTGCGCGGTCAGGTCGTGGATCTGCTGCGACAGGTCGCGGATGGTGCGGGTGAGCTCGGTGTTCTCGACGAGCAGCTTCTCCTGGTCGGCGTAGTCGCGGTCGGCCTTGGCCTGCTGGAAGGCGGACTGCCGGTTCTGACCGATCATCACGAACGTCGAGAGGAAGATCGCCTCCAGCGACACGATCAGGGTCAGCGTCGGCCACGGGTTCCGCTCGATCCACAGCATCCACACCACGAACAGCACGACGTGGATGTAAACGAACGCCATGGAGCCGGCGAAGGCCGTGATCCCATCCGCGATGCGCAGCTGGATGCTGGACGCACGGCGCTCGGCCTCGGCCAGCACGGTCGGATGCAGCGCGGAGGCCTGCGAGCTCTTCAGCAGCCGCGTCGGCCGCAGGTACGGGCGATGCTTCGGCTCCGCGGGCGCCGTCGTCGTGGTCATGTCGTCCTCCGCTCGGCAGCCGCATGCCGCCACGGTGGGAGGGTACTCCCGACGGTGGTCGGACTCCGGGACATCCGGATCGTGCGGGCGCTTGTGGCGGCCCGGCGGCAGGCGTACGTTGCTGGCTGAACCCGCTGCATCTCACCCGACGGAGGCGGCCGTGGCATCCTCGATCAGCGATGTGATCTCCCGGAACCTCGCCGCCCTGCGCAAGCCAGGGGTGCTGGCGGTGCGCCCCGGCTACGAGATGAAGGACGACTGGTTCACCGGGCGGGAGGCGATCGTCGCGATCGTCGCGCACAAGCTCGCCGACGTCCCGGCCGACGAGCGCCTGCCCGACGAACTCGAGGGGATCCCGGTCGACGTGCGTCAGGCGTCCCCGCTCAAGCGGCTCGCCATCGAACACCCGTCGGCGTACGCGTCGCAGCTGCGACTGTCCCCCGATGTCGGGTCGGTGCCGCATTTCCCCGACGAGGTCCCGCTGGTGGCCGCCACACCCGGGTCGCCGTCGGCGCACGCAGAGCTGGCTCGGATCCCGAAGCCGCAGCTGGACTACACCGGCCCGGCGGGCATCGCCCTGCAGCCGGTCACCGGGCCGATGACGGTGCGGCTGAGCGTCAGTCCCGATTCCGGCTGGGCGGTGCTGCACGACTTCCTCGGCGCGACGACGCAGGCGCTCACGGTCGGCATGTACGACTTCACATCCGGACATGTGAAGGATGCCGTCGCCGCGGCGGCCGCCGGCAAGCCGCTGACGCTCACGCTCGACCATCCGCCCCAGAACGTGACGGCCGATCAGACGGATGCCACCACTGTCGCCGACCTGCGCACGACTCTGGGCGACGGGCTCACCGAGGCGTGGGCGCTGACACGGGTGAGCCCGGACTCGACGGCGTGGATCTTCCCGACGAGCTACCACATCAAGGTCGCGGTGCAGGACGGTGTGCGGTTCTGGCTGTCGTCGGGCAACTGGAACAACTCGAACCAGCCGGCGATCGATCCCGTCGCGGGCGGCCCGGGATCGAACGACGCGGAGGAGGCGCGCCACCGGGACCGGGATTGGCACGTGGTGATCGGCGAGGCCGTTCTGGCGAACCAGTTCGAGCAGTACCTGCGCAACGACCTCGCCGTCGCCGCGGCGCACAACGTGCCGCCCGAGCAGGCCGGGCCGCCGCTGACCCCTCCGCCCGTTCCCACCACGAAGACCCCCGCGTACACGCAGTTCTTCGCCGCGCAGACGATCGAGGGGACGATGACGGTCGCACCGCTGCTGACTCCGGACCCGGGCGTGTACGCCGGGGCCGTGAAGCAGCTGATCGACTCCGCGACGGCATCCCTGTACCTGCAGTTCCAGTACATCCAGCTGCCGCGGACGCTGGATGCGTCGTCGCAGGGGTTCGTCGCGCTGGTCGACGCCGTGATCGCCAAGGTGCAGGCGGGGCTCGACGTGCGCATCATCCTCGGTCAGCACGAGACCGCTGGCTACCTGGAGCAGCTCATCGCGCACGGGCTCGACGTCAAGACGACCACCCGGATCCAGAACAACGTGCACAACAAGGGGATCGTCGTCGACTCGAGCGCCGTGCTCGTGAGCAGCCAGAACTGGTCGATGGACGGCACGCTGTACAACCGGGATGCCGGCGTGATCATCCACGAGCCGCGCGCCGCGCAGTACTTCGAGGCCGTGTTCCTGCACGACTGGGCGAATCTCGCCCGGGCCAAGCAGCCCGCCTGAAGCCTTCGGCACGGGCGACGCGATGGTCTGCGGATCCGATCACACGGCCGCCGTCGCCATCGTCGTCGCTGCGGACCTCGGCCGCACCGTCGGCACGGACCTGCTGCTCGCCTCCTGCGTCGACAGCGCCGTCGTGCAACTCGCGACGCCTCCGGTGACCGCGCTGGACCTCGACCCCCGCGAGTTCGGCAGCCACTGCGCGCGCCTGTTCGTCGAGCTGGTCAGCCGGGATCAGACACCAACCGAGCCCGTGGTCGAGATCAGCCCGACGCGGCTGCGGATCCGCGCCTCGAGCGCCGGCGCCCGCGCCGAGACCGACCGGATCCGCTGATCAGGGGCGGGAACGGCGCGGCGAGACCGCTCTGCGAAAATTCTTGACCGACCGGTCAATCAAGGGCGTATCCTAGGAGGCGACCCCCGATTCGGGAGCCATCTGACCAAGAGGAGGATGAGTTCGATGAAGAGGTGGACCCGCTGGCAGGACTGGGTGGCTTTGGCCGCCGGACTGTACGCGGCCCTTGCGACCATCTGGACGACGCCGCGCACGGGCGCATCGGTGTCCATGATGATCGTGCTGGGAATCCTGATGATCGCCGCCTGCGTGTGGAGCCTGGCAGCACCCGGTCTGATGTCGATGGAGTGGATCCTCGCCGCGATCGGTGCACTGCTGTTCATCTCCCCATGGGTCGGCGGTTTCGCCGGCAACGCCGGCCCCGCATGGACCTCATGGATCTGCGGAGCCATCGGCGTGATCGCTGGACTGTGGGCGCTGGCCCCCGCCATGAAGGCGCACAACGCGTCGCACGGCGGACCGCGCGCAGCCCACACCTAGCCCGACGCTCGGCGATACCGTGCGGGGCGACGGGCAACCCGCCGCCCCGCTCGGCGTGGAGGAGGAGACATGACCCGCAAGGTCGATCCGGTGCGCACGCGTGCCCGGATCCTGGATGCTGCGGAAGGCCTCTTCGCCCGGCTCGGCTTCGACGGCACCTCCACGACGCGCATCGCGCGCGCGGCGGGCGTGCCCAAGGGCCTGCTGTTCTACTACTTCCCGGCCAAGCCCGACATCCTCGGCGCTCTCATCGAGGAGCGGCTCGGCACGGACGCCCTCGACCCTGCGCCGCTGACGGTGCCCGGCGATCCGGTGCAGACCCTCGTCAACGTCGGCGATCAGGTGCTGCGCGACCACGCGGCATCCGACGTTCTCCGCGAGATCATCTGGCACGAGTCGCGCACGCGCCCGGAGGCGCTCGCGGCCCTCACCCGCTACCGGCATGCGCTGCACGATGCCGTCGAGCGCGCCCTGCTCGCCAGCCTGCCCGCCCCGGCCGACCGGGACGCGGTCTGGGCGGCCGCGGCCGCGTGGACGGCCACGATCACCGCGCGCCCGCTGGCGGAGCAGAGTCCCGACGGCACCGGGCTGCGGGTGCGGCTGCACGAGGCGACGATGCTGCGGGCGATCGCCGGGGTACTGAGCGCCGGGGTGCAGATGCGGCCGGCCCAGG
>NZ_DATEJS010000097.1:0-4700 GCF_035277845.1 Microbacterium sp. | reverse complement strand
AGCGAGCGGAGCGAGACGAAACGCGGGTCCCGCCTCCCGTTCCCCGGGTCGTTGAGCGAGCGGAGCGAGCCGAAACGCGGATACCGCTTCCCGGTGGTCGAGCGAGCCGAGCGATTCGAAACGCGGGTCCCGCCTCCCGGTCGTTGAGCGAGCGGAGCGAGACGAAACGCCCAGGCCCGGGCGCCTCAGCGCTCCCCGCGCAGGTGCGCCTGGGTCATCGCCTCGTACTCCTCGTCGGTGAGGTCGTCGTACTGCTTGGCCTCGGCCTTGTCACGCCGCATCCAGCGCACGAGCAGCACGACGAGGATGGGCACGTCGATCGCCTCGGCGATGAACCAGATGAAGTCGCCGGCGAGGTGCTGGTCGTGCATCGGCGACGGCCACCAGCTCGCCGCGTTGTGGATCACGGGCGCGTGGTCGGCGATCGCGCCGTCGAGGCGCAGCAGGATGCCGGGGATCGAGTCGATGAGCAGCTCGACGAACGCGAGCAGGAACTCGAGCGTGATGAACAGGCTCGACCGCATGCCGGTGGTGGCGGCGATGGGCAGCACCATGATGAGGCCGAGGAGCGGCACGACCACGCCCAGAAGTCCTTCGATCCAGGGCGTGCCGCGCATCGTCCAGGCGAACGGCGTGAGGAACAGCAGGAAGACGCCGGCGACGAACACCGTCGCGAACATCGCGTTTCCGAAGAGGCTCACGATGCGCCAGCGCAGCATCCGGGTGATCCGCGCGGCCGTGCCCTCGCCGGATGCCTGGATCAGCAGGTCCAGCGGCTTGCCGGCGGCGATGAGGGCCGGCACCACGAAGATCAGCAGGGCGATGCGGGTGGTGAACGCCCACCGCAGGTCGTGCGCGTAGGTGCCGAGGAATCCGAGATCGACGACGGCGTACGAGCCCAGCCCGGCGAGGTAGTAGGCGACCGCGGAGCGAGCGGGCCACGTGCCGCCCTTGCGGCGCACGCGCCACATCCCGAACGCGTAGAGCGCGGACGCGACAAGGAGCGCCCCGATCGTGACGGGATCGGCGCGCCAGGTGCTGAGGAAGACGGCGATGGAAGGCGTGGTCCCAGCGTACGCTCGCCGTCCGAGTGGAGCGGTCCGAAGCTCCCAGATACGACCATGGTCAGGCGCCTCGTCCGTCTGCCAGACTCGTCGTGTGGCAGACGCTGAGAAGAGCGGCAAGTTGAAAGTCCGCGACATGGTCGCGGACGGTCTCTACGTGGCTGCGGCTGCGACCCGTCTGGATCTCAAGAACCGCATCCTGGTCGACACCATCGCACGAGGCGAGGATTTCGATGTCGACCACTTCGTCGACGATGCCCGCGACTCCCTGCTCACCCTCGCCATCGAGGCCGAAGACGACGCGAAGCGCCTGGAGAAGCAGCGCAAGAAGGCGGCGCGGCGGTTCAGCGAGTCGTTCGGCACCCACGACTACCGCCGCGGCGACGTGCGCAACCTGAAGAAGCGCGAGAAGCAGTCGTCGCAGGTGGCCGTCGAGCTGCGCCGACGGGCCGAAGACCCCGAAGAGCTGCGCAAGCTCGTCGAGGATGCCCGCGAGGCGGCCTGGGGTGAGGTCGCGCGTAACATCGACAGCTCCCTGCGCATCGAGGCGGCGCGTCCCGACCTCGAACCGGACTACGAGAAGCTTCGCGAGGCCCGAATGCAGGCGCTGCGTCTCGTCGACCTGCCGCGCCTGGGCGCGCACCGCAAGCGGTCGATGGATGCCGCCAAACAGGCGGCGAAGCAGGCCGCGAAGGCCGAGAAGAAGGCCGCCAAGATGGAGAAGCGGTCGGGGACACGCGCGGGATCCGACGGCACCGGCGCCGATTCGCGGTGACGATGACATTCCTATAGACTCGGTGACTGTTGCGCCGCAAGGTTCAGCAAGCGCCCGTAGCTCAATGGATAGAGCATCTGACTACGGATCAGAAGGTTAGGGGTTCGAGTCCCTTCGGGCGCACACTGTGTTGAGACAGTGAATTGAGAAAAGACCCGGTCAGCCGGGTCTTTTCTTGTTTCTGACGGCCCTGATGCGGGTCACGTCCCTGCTGTTCGCGAAGCAGTCGGGTTCGGTGCCGTCTCGGGACGCGAACCCGCGTGATTCCGCGGCCGACGGGCGACGTGGGTGCCCCTCGCCAGGTGCCCCTCGCCAGGTGCGAATCGTGGACCGTCTGATCCCGGGAGGGCGCTGGCGGAGGGGGTCGCGATGACTGAGGTGCAGGCGGGGGAGGAGTGTCGGCAAGTCGCTCTTCTTAGCGCAAGCGCGGACCGTCGTTCGAATGAAGGCTGGGCGTTAACCGTCCGTCGTTTACGGTTGCGTCCGCGCGGACTCTCTTCACATGAGATTTGCGTTGTTGAGGGTGTCGCTGATCGTGTTGGCGAGGATGACCGCCGGCACTGTGATCAAGATGCTCAACTCGCGGGCACGTTGCAAGAGAGCGGGTCGACCTTGGGCGTCGAGTCGCTTGCCGATTGCCGTGATGTGGTTCTTGAGCGTCTTGGGGCTGATGCCGAGCTCGTCCGCGATCTGGGCGGCAGGAGCATGATCGACCAGCCGCTGGAAGATGTCAGCTTGCCGTGCACTAACCAAGCCACGAAGCGCTTCCACGTCCACGTACTCCCGGACCGCGAGCTCTGGGTTCTGCCTGTGCGCGACCGCCTCGAAGGTCTCTGACACGTCGTTCATGAGTCGCTCGAGCAGGACTGGTGCAACGTCGACGGGATCGAGTGGGAGCGTTGCGCATGTCTCGGTCAGCGCCGCCGTGAACAGGTGGGGAATGGCGTCTATACCATCGCGGGGCTGGACTCCGTTGGCCATGGCTCCCGGCGTCGTCGAGGTGACTGCCTGTCCGGAGCGTTGGGACACCGCGCAGAAGCGGGCGACGACGTCCGTGACGACGTCGGCAACATGCTGACGTCGTTGCTCCGTCAGTGTCCTCGTCGCGAGCGGACTGCACGCCAGCTCGAGGGCATCGCCGTAGCGGACGGCAACGCGGTCGACAAGAGTAGCCAATTCGTCTTGGGTGATACCCGGTGGCGCACCAATCGTCGGTGCGCTCACTTTTGCAACACTCATCCCCCCGGCCTTTCCGTGCTGCTGAAGCGAGACCGAGCTTACGCTCGTCACCCAGAACCGGACAACTTCGCGCTCGCACGGGTTGGGAAGGCGGCGACGCATGCGCGAATTAGGACCTGTGGTCCTATATACGGCTCTTCTGACTTCAGGTGGGGGTGGTGAGGTCGAGGCCGCCGGCGACCAGGAGCATTCGGAGTCTGTAGTTGTCGTAGTTGGTGAAGCCGCGGGCGACGCGGCGGGCGAGTTCGATGAGGCCGTTCACGGCTTCGGTGCCGCCGTTGGATGACCGGTCGGTGCTCCAGTAGGCGAGGAACGCTTCGCGCCACTGTGCGAGGGTGCGACCCAACCGTGCGATCTCCGGGATCGGGCATGACGGTAACGAGTCGAGGACGTGTTCGGCGATCTTGCGACCGGCGGTAAGGTCGGGTTCCCGGTAGGCGTCGCGGAGTTGCTGTGCGCACTGCCAGGCGACGTCGACCTCGACGTGTTCTTCTCTTACCGTGAATGCTGCTTCGAGGCGTTGCTTCTGCCGGTCGGTGAGTCGTTCCCTGCCGGCGCGGAGGATGTTGCGGATCCCGTAGAGCGGGTCGCCCCTGCGTCCGCGGTGGCCGAGAGTGTCTTGTTGGACGCGGCGGCGGACCTCGTCGACGGCGGCGGTGCCGAGTTTGACGACGTGGAACGCGTCGAGCACCGCGACCGCGTCGTCGAGCTCGTCGTCGAGGGCCTTCTTGTAGCCGGCGAACGGGTCCAGCGTCGCGATCTGCACCTGGTCACGGAACTGCTCGCCGCGCTCTTGCAGCCAGTCCGCGTAGGCCTTCGCGGAGCGGCCGGGCACGAGGTCGAGCAGTCTGGCGCGCACGCGTCCGCTGGCATCACGGGTCAGGTCGACCATCCCGGTGAGTTCTTTCGGGCCGCGTCCGCCGTCCTCGACGGGCTTCGTGGAGACGTGATGCCAGAGGTGCTCATCGACACCGAGGGTTCTCACGCCCTGGAAGCGGGACTCGTCCGCTGCCCGCTTCTCCAGCACCGGCTTGACGTGTCGCCAGACCGTCTTCCACGACACCCCGAGCTGCCGGGCGATGCCTTGCACCGAGGCGTTCTCTCGCCGCATCTGCCCGACCGCCCACGAGATGGAGCGAGCCGTGAGTTGCGCCCGCGGGGCGGCGACGGCAGCGTTCTGCTCAGTGAACGACCTCACCGGACACGCGTCGTCGCCACATCGGAACCGGCGCTTGCGCCACCGCACACGTACCGCAGCAGTCCCCACAGGCGCGTCGATCAGCACGAGCGCCTTGCGGCCCCTGGACTCGGCGACCTGCCCGCACCGCGGGCACCCCACCGGACCCGGCGGTGACTCGACATCGATGACGAGCACCCCATCGCCGCGGCGCTCGACAGCCACGACGTGGAGCCCGCCGAGGCCGACGAGCACATCACAACGGTCACAGTAGACAGCAGAAGATGGGCACGCCGTCGCGCACCCCGTAGCATCAGGCACGGGTCGAGGACTCCGAAGAACGGTTGGCTTGGTCGCTACCGATCCTCGGGCCCTCGACCCACCTCACACCGTTACGCCACGACCCAGCGAATCACCCCAGCCCCCACCCGAAGTCAGAAGAGCC
>NZ_DATEJS010000096.1:0-22303 GCF_035277845.1 Microbacterium sp. | reverse complement strand
GCGCGACTCGAGACCCGAGTCCGACAGCTCGCCCGCGATCTGTGCGAGCTCGTCCGCGGCGGACGAACGCCACCTCACCCTCTGCAGGACAGCGGCGTCGACGGCGTGCGTGCGCAGCGCCGACTCCCAGATCGCCATCGCGTCCGCCCGGGGCATGCAGCGGGCGACGTGGAACAGGACGTTGACCGGTCCGTCGACCAGGGCGTGCTTCGCCACCGGAACAGGTCCGCGGGCCCAGTGCACGGTCGCGCCGGCGGCCTCGAATCGGGATGCGCCGTGATCGACGGCGAGGTGGACCCCGTGTTCGGGCGCCCAGAGTCCGTGCATGGCCGCCGCCGTCACGCAGGAGACGCGTCCGCCGACGGATGCCGCGGCCTTCCGGCGCGGGTCGCACGACGCGGTCGCGATCCACGAACGGCGGATCCGATCGATCCGTCCGGCGGCGAGGGCGGCACGGACGACGCGTTCCGAGAACCCGGCGTCGAGGGCGTGCGCGTTTCGGGCGATGCCGGAGCGTTCGGCGAGCCAGGCGACGAGGTCGTCGATGCGGGTCATCCGCCCAGCTTGTTCGGCGGGCCGCGTCGCCGCCACCTCCGCCGCCCGGTTGGGGATAACTCACCCCGGCTCGGCGTCGGCGAGATCAGGCAAGTCGGTCGATTCAGGCGGATTCCGTCCGATTCCGCCTGATCTCGGCGACCCGCCGGATCTCACCGACGCACGCCGCCACCGCGGCACGGCCGCGTCACACGTCCGCGACGCCCAGCCGGTCCAGCAGCCACGCGAGCTCGAACGCACGCTCCCGCCACGCGTTGTACCGGCCGCTGACCCCGCCGTGCCCGGCCGACATCTCGCACTTGAGCAGCGCGTCCACGCCGACCTCCCGCAGGCGCGCGACCCACTTGGCCGGCTCGACGTACAGCACGCGGGTGTCGTTCAGCGACGTGACCGCGAGGATCGGCGGGTAGGCGGCATCCCGCACGTTCTCGTACGGCGTGTAGGACTTCATGTACGCGTAGACGTCGGCGTCGTGCAGCGGGTCTCCCCACTCGTCCCACTCGATCACGGTGAGCGGCAGCGAGGGGTCGAGGATGCTGGTGAGCGCATCCACGAACGGGACGACGGCGAGGATGCCGCCGAACAGCTGCGGCGCGAGGTTGGCCACCGCGCCCATCAGCAGGCCGCCGGCGGATCCGCCCTCCGCGACCATGCGGTCCGGGGTCGTCACGCCGGTGTCGACGAGATGCTGGGCGCACGCGACGAAGTCGGTGAAGGTGTTGCGCTTGCTGAGCGTCTTGCCGTTTTCGTACCAAGCGCGGCCCATCTCGCCGCCGCCGCGCACGTGGGCGACCGCGAAGACGACGCCGCGGTCGAGTTCGGAGAGCCGCGCGACCGAGAACCCGGGGTCGATCGAGTGCTCGTACGACCCGTACCCGTACAGGTGCACCGGTCGCGGCGCGGCGCCGACGGGCCCGAACGAGGACTTGTACACGAGTGAGATCGGCACCCGGGTGCCGTCCTCGGCCGTCGCCCACACCCGCTCCTGGGTGTAGTCGGCGGGGGAGTAGCCGCCGAGCACGGGCTGCTGCTTGCGCAGCAGCAGCTCACCGGACGCGAGCACGTAGTCGTACACGGTGCCGGGCGTGACGAACGACCCGTAGGCGAGGCGCAGCATCGGCGGCGCCCATTCCGGGTTGCCGGCGGTGCCGACGTCGTACAGCGGCTCGTCGAACGTCAGCTCGTCCACGGCGGCGGACGCGTAATCCAGCAGCCCGAGCCGGGTGAGCCCGTCGCGGCGGTAGCCGACCACGCCCCAGTCCCGGAACGTCGACACCCCGAGCAGCCGGCGCCCCGCCTCGTGGGCGATCACGACGTCGCGGGGGCCGGCGGGATCGGATGCCGCCACCCGCACCAGCTCGAAGTCCAGCGCCTGCTCGCCGCCGGCGGCCGGGCCGTTGTGCAGCACGAACAGCACGTCCTGGCCGTCGATGACCGCGTGCTCGCTGCCGTACTCCACGCCCTCGACCCGCGGCCACACGAGCCGCGGCGGCTGTCGCAGGTCGTCGGCATCCACGAGCCACTCCTCGCTGGTGATCGACGAGCCGGCGGCGATCACCAGGTACCGGTCGCTGCGGGTGAAGTCCGCGCCCAGCCAGAACCGGTCGTCCGGCTCGTGGAAGAGCGTCGCGTCGTCGCCCACCGGCGTGCCGAGCTCGTGCAGCCACACGGTGTCGGGCCGCCACGCCTCGTCGACCGTGGAGTAGACCACGAACCGGCCGTCGGGCGAGAAGGACGCCCCGGCGAACGTGCCCTCGATGACGTCCGGAAGCTCGTCGCCGGTGGCGATGTCGCGCACCCGCAGCGTGTACCGCTCGTCGCCCTCGACGTCGACGCCGTACAGCAGCCGGGTGCCGTCCTTGGACACCTCGAACGTGCCGAGCGAGAAGAACTCGTGGCCCTGCGCCTCGACATTGCCGTCGAGCAGCACCTGCTCGCCGGGCACCGGCACGTCGGGGGACAGCTGCGGCGGGGTCCAGTCGTCGGGGGATGCCAGCGGCGCGCGGCAGTGGATGCCGTACTGCTTGCCCTCGATCGTGCGGCCGTAGTACCACCACGAGCCCATCCGCACCGGCACCGACAGATCGGTCTCCTGCGTGCGGCCCTTGATCTCGTCGTAGATGCGCCCGCGCAGGGATTCCAGGTGCGCGGTGCGCGCCGCGGTGTACGCGTTCTCGGCCTCGAGATGCGCGATCACGTCGGCGTCGTCCTTGTCGCGCAGCCACTCGTAGGGGTCGTCGAACGTGTCGCCGTGATGGGTGCGCTGCACGACCCGGCGGGCGGCGACGGGGGGAGCGGGGAGAGCCTCAGCCTGTTCGGTCACCCTTCCCACGCTAGGACACCCTGAGACCTCGCTCCACAGTCGCCTGCGGGTTACGCGATGGGGATGCAGTGTGCGAGGATTTTGCAGGGCCCCGGTTGCCGAGGCATAGACCCCAGGTGAACTCTTCGTTCGCGACGCCGATTGCCGGCATGTCCCTCACTCTCTTCACCCCGAAAGCGAACGGTGGAATCCGCAGCCCTGATCGTCATCCTGGTCATCGCTCTGTCGCTGTTCTTCGACTTCACGAACGGCTTCCATGACACCGCGAATGCGATGGCCACGCCCATCGCGACCGGCGCCCTCAAGCCCAAGGTCGCCGTCATGCTCGCGGCCGGACTCAACCTCGTCGGCGCCTTCCTGTCGACCGAGGTGTCCAAGACCATCTCGCACGGGATCATCCGCGAAGGCCAGATCACTCCCGCCGAGTTCCTGCCGGTGATCTTCGCCGGGCTCATCGGCGCCATCACCTGGAACATGCTCACGTGGCTGTTCGGCTTGCCGTCGAGCTCGTCGCACGCCCTGTTCGGCGGCCTCATCGGCGCCACGCTCGTGGGCGTCGGCTTCATGGCCATCGACTTCGGGGTGGTGCTGAGCAAGGTCATCCTGCCTGCGGTCATCTCGCCGCTCACGGCCGGTGTCATCGCGTTCCTCGCGACCCGGCTCGCGTACGGGTTGACCCGCCGCGTCGACAGCAAGCCCGACGGCCGCGACGGCTTCCGGTTCGGCCAGATCTTCACGTCGTCGCTGGTCGCGCTCGCGCACGGCACCAACGACGCGCAGAAGACCATGGGCGTCATCACGCTCGCGCTCATCATGGCCGGCTGGCAGAGCCCCGACCAGACGAGCCCCCACATCTGGGTGATCTTCGCCTGCGCCCTCACGATCGCCCTCGGCACCTACATGGGCGGATGGCGAATCATCCGCACGCTCGGCAGGGGCCTCACCGACGTCAAGCCGGCACAGGGCTTCGCGGCCGAGACCTCGACCGCGGCCACCATCCTCGCCTCCAGCGCGGTCGGCTTCGCGCTGTCCACCACGCAGGTCGCATCGGGATCGGTGATCGGCTCGGGCCTCGGCCGCCGCGGCTCCAAGGTGCGCTGGGGGACCGTCGGCCGCATCACCGTCGGCTGGGTGCTCACCCTCCCCGCCGCGGGCGCCGTGGGGGCGGTCGCCGCCGTGATCGTGCACTTCCTCGGCACATGGGGCATCGTGCTCGACACCGTCATCGCGGTGGTGCTGATCGTCGCGATGTTCATCCGGTCCAACAAGGATGCCGTCACCGCCTCGAACGCCATGAGCGAGGTCGCCGAGTCCGGCCGCGCGGTCAAGGTGAAGCGCAACCCGCCGCCCACGCGTCGCCAGCGCGCCAAGGAGCGGGAGGAGAAGGCCGCCAAGAAGGCGGCGGAGGCGGCTAAGAAGGCGGCCGAGGCGGCGAAGAAGGCCGCAGAGGCGAAGAAGAAGTCCGCCGGGGCCTCGACGAAGACCGCGAAGACCCCCGCTCCCGAGCACCCGGCCCCGGCGACCGGCGCCCAGGATGCCCCGCGGGTCGGCAGCAATGCGAAGGACGGCGACCGCTCATGACCGTTTCCGTCGACTGGTACGCGTTCCTCGAGGTGTTCGTGGCCGCGCTCATCGCCGCCGTCCTGCTCGTCGGCCTGTACGCGATCGGACTGCGTCTGCTCGTCGTGGCAGGGCGACCGCCGGTCGTCGCCCCGGCGGAGTTCACCGATGCGATCACCGTGATCTCGCCGAAGGCTGCGGCGAAAGCGGCCAAGGCCGCGGCGAAGGCCGCCAAGAAGAATCCGCTCACGGAGGGGCAGAAGCGCGTCGCCCTGATCGGCGCGTACGCCTCGTTCGTGCTGTGCGGCGTGGCCGTGGTGTGCGGCCTGGCCATCATCGTGTGGTCGTCGCTGTCGCACGGCTGACCGCTCGGGCGCTGTCCGACCCTCCCCATAGGCTGAAGGCATGGCTTCCGTCCCCGGTCCGCAGTTCGGCGCGCACGAGCCCGCGAGCCACGTCATCGTCCACCTGAGCGACACGCACCTCCTCGCGGGCGATGCACGGCTCGGGGGCTGGTTCGACACCGCCGCCAACCTGCGGGCCACGCTCGAGGCGGTGGAGCGTCTGGGGGTGCAGCCGGACGCCCTCGTCTTCACCGGCGACCTCACCGATCTCGGCGAGCCCGACGCGTACCGGGCGCTCCGCGACGCGGTCGAACCCGTCGCCGAACGGCTCGGCGCCCCGATCCTCTGGGTCGCGGGCAACCACGACGAGCGCCCCGAGCTGCGTCGCGACCTGCTCGACTCCGCGCCGACGCAGGAGCCGGTGACGGGTGTGCGGGACCTTGCCGGGCTCCGCCTCATCACGCTCGACACGAGCGTGCCCGGCTGGCACCACGGCGACCTCGACGGCGCCCAGCTCGACTGGCTGCGCGGCATCCTGGCCGAACCGGCCCCGCACGGAACCCTGCTGGCGATGCACCACCCGCCGCTGCCCAGTCACATCCCGTTCTTCGACATCCTGGAGCTGCAGCATCAGCCCGACCTCGCCGACGCGATCGCCGGCAGCGACGTGCGCGGCATCCTGGCCGGCCACCTGCACTACTCGACGAGCGGCCTCTTCGCCGGCGTGCCGGTGAGCGTCGCGTCCGCCACCTGCTATTCGATGAACCTGCAGCGCCCGCCCAGCCGGGTGAACGGGATGGATGCCGGTCAGTCGTTCCACCTCGTGCACGTGTACGACGACACGATCACCCACGCCGTGGTGCCGGTCGTCTCCGCGGAGACCGCCGAGGTCTTCGACGACGCCTGGCTCGCGCGGATGGCGGCCCTCACTCCCCAGCAGCGCCTCGAGGCGTTCTCGCGCAAACGGCCGCGGTGACAGAACGCACAAGACTCCGACACTATGGCCGGTAGAGGCATCCTTCCTGTACGTCGTGTACATCAATCCCCCCGGGCGGGCCACGTAGGCTCGTCTGCATCCCCCTCAGAGCGTGAAACCCACGAGGAAGCACAGTAATGGCGACTGCAACGACGCGTACCGAGACCGATTCGCTGGGATCCCTGGAGATCCCCGCAGATGCCTACTGGGGCATCCACACCGCCCGCGCACTGGAGAACTTCCCGATCGCGAAGCGGCCGATCTCGGTGTACCCCGACATGATCATCGGCCTGGCCATGGTCAAGCAGGCGTCTGCTCGCGCGAACAAGGAGATCGGCGTGCTGTCGGCCCAGAAGGCCGACCTCATCGACCGCGCCGCCCAGCTCGTGATCGACGGGCAATTCCACGACGAGTTCGTCTCGGGCGTGATCCAGGGCGGCGCGGGCACCTCCACCAACATGAACGCGAACGAGGTCATCACCAACATCGCGCTCGAGCTCGCCGGCCGCGAGAAGGGCGACTACGCCTATCTGTCGCCGATCGACGACACGAACCGCAGCCAGTCCACGAACGACGTCTACCCGACGGCGATCAAGGTGGGCCTCTCGCTCACGCTGCGCAGCCTCCTCGACGAGCTCGACCTGCTGCGCGGCGCCTTCCTCGGCAAGGCGCGCGAGTTCCACGACGTGCTCAAGGTCGGCCGCACCCAGCTGCAGGATGCCGTCCCCATGACGCTCGGCCAGGAGTTCCACGGCTTCGCCTCGACCCTCGGCTTCGACCACCAGCGACTCACCGAGAACGCCTCCCTGCTCTTCGAGATCAACATGGGCGCCACCGCCATCGGCACCGGCATCACCACCCACCCCGGGTACGCGCCCGCGGTGCTCCGGCACCTGCGCGAGATCACCGGGATGCCGCTGAACACCGCCGATGACCTCGTCGAGGCGACCAGCGACACCGGTTCGTTCATGTCGTTCTCGTCGTCGCTGAAGCGCAACGCGATGAAGCTGTCGAAGATCTGCAACGACCTCCGGCTGCTGTCGTCGGGCCCGCAGGCCGGCCTCGGCGAGATCAACCTGCCCGCGAAGCAGGCCGGATCCTCGATCATGCCCGGCAAGGTGAACCCGGTCATCCCCGAGGTCGTCAACCAGGTCGCGTTCGCCGTGGCGGGCGCCGACCTCACCGTCACGATGGCCGCGGAGGCGGGTCAGCTGCAGCTGAACGCCTTCGAGCCGGTCATCGCCCACTCGATCTTCCAGTCGATCACCTGGATGCGCCAGGCAATGTGGACGCTGCGCGTCAACTGCGTCGAGGGAATCACCGCCAACCGCGAGCGCCTGGGCGCCATGGTCGGCCAGTCCGTCGGCGTCATCACCGCGCTCACCCCGTTCATCGGCTACGCGGCCTCCGCGGCCCTCGCCAAGACCGCGCTGCTGACCCACCGCAACGTCGCCGACCTCGTCGTCGAGGCGGGCCTGATGTCGCGCGAAGAGGTCACCAAGCAGCTGGCGCCGGCGCGGCTGTCGGGCCTCGAGGCCATCACCGCCACCATCCCGGTGGTTAAGCAGGCCGCCGAGAACGTCGTCGTGGACGGCGTCGGGGCATAATCCCCATCCCCGCTTCCCGCCCTGGGCAGGGACCTTCGATAAGCTCGACGCGTCCCTGCCCATCGCATCTCTAGGGGGAAACATGAGCGATCCGCAGACTCCGGGCTCCACGCCCGAGGGCGACGGCACCCCGCCGCCCGCACCCCAGTTCCCGTTGCCGTCCGAGCAGGCGTCTCCGACGCCGCCGCCGGCTCCGGAGCCTCCCGCCTACGCGCAGGCACCGAGCGCTCCGCCGCCTCCGCCCGCCTACGCCGCGGCACCGCCGTACAGCGTCGCTCCGACAGCCGCACCGGCCACGGTCCCCGGCCGGACGCTCGGCATCGTGGCGTTCGTCATGTCGTTCTTCGGCGGCATCAACGTCGTCGGGCTGATCCTCGGCATCGTCGCGATGGTGCAGAGCCGGAAGGCCGGCGCGAAGAACGGCTTCGCACTCGCTGCGATCATCATCAGCGCCGTGCTCATCGTGATCGGCGTGATCGTCCTGATCGTGGTGATCTCGATCAGCGTCTCGGCTTTCAACGAGGTCTGCAGTCAGCTCGGCCCGGGTGTGCACACGTACACCAACGGCGGAGCCACCGGCACGGTCACCTGCCCCGGCTGATCCCGCAACACGACGAAGGGGCGGTGCGATCTCACGATCGCACCGCCCCTTCCGTGTCTGCGGGTCAGTCCAGGATGCGGCAGTGGGTGGTGAGCTCGCCGATCCCGTCGACGCCGACGGTGACGGTCGAGCGGTCGCGCAGCGGGATCTGCGGGTCGCGCGAGTACCCGGCGCCGCCGGGGGAGCCGGTGGAGATGAGGGTGCCCGGCTGCAGCGTCACCGAGGTCGAGAGGTGCGAGATGAGGGTGGCGACGCTGCGGATCATCTGACCGGTCGAGGCATCCTGCACCGTCTTGCCGTCCACGATCGCCCAGATGTGCAGGTCCTGCGGGTCGGGGATCTCGTCGGCGGTCACCACGAACGGGCCCGACGGGGTGAAGCCGTCGAACGACTTGCAGCGCGACCACTGGGCCTCGGAGTACTGGATGTCGCGGGCGGTGATGTCGTTGACGACCGTGTAGCCCCACACGTGGTCCAGGGCGTCGTCGGCCGAGACGTCCTTCGCCGCGGTGCCGATGATGACCCCGAGCTCGGCCTCGTAGTCCACGAACTGGGTGAGGTCGCGCGGCCACGACGTCGTCTGCTGGTGCCCCGACAGCGAGTTCGGCCAGAGCACGAACACGGTCGGCGTGCTGTCGGTCTTGAGCCCCAGCTCGCCCGAGTGCGCCGCGTAGTTGAGGCCGACCGCGAGCACGATCGGGGGGTTCAGCGACGCCGATGCGTATTCGACGAGAGAGAGCGGATGCCCCGTCCCGGCAGCGGCCTCGGCGGCCGCGTCCCGCACCTGCGCGAGCAGCTCGTCGCCGCCGGCGATCAGCTGCTCGAGGTGCCGCGGGCCGCCGGGCAGCAGGTCGGGCACAGGGAAGGCCTCGTCACCCTGCACGACGGCGAGCACCGGCTCACCGCTGGCGGGGCCGGAGCCTTCGGGCAGGATCACGTGGGCGAAGCGCATTTGTTCGGGGCTACCTTTCGCGGCTTGGAGTCCGGCGTCGGCTGCGGCGCGGGGCTGGATCGGCGGCGCCGATCTGCGGGGGAGACATGACTCAGCGCCCGGTGCCGTGGCGATGCCTACGTGACTCCCGAGCGCTGAGTTCTGACTCCTAGGTTGTCAAAGGATCGGACTTCCGTCAACCCGCGCGGGGCGTGTCACGCCTTTGACCGCGTCGCATGCGTCCGGTTGGATGGATGTCATGACTGACAACCGCACCAAGCCCGAGATCGACGCACCCGAGGGCCCGGCTCCCACCGAGCTCGTGATCCGCGACATCGTCGTCGGCGACGGGGCCGAGGCCAAGCCGGGCGACACCGTGACCGTCCACTACGTGGGCGTCGAGTACGAGTCGGGCGAGGAGTTCGACTCGTCGTGGGGCCGGGGCGAGAGCATCCAGTTCCCGCTGCGCGGCCTCATCCAGGGCTGGCAGGACGGCATCCCGTCGATGAAGGTCGGCGGCCGCCGCGAGCTCGTCATCCCGCCGCACCTGGCCTACGGTCCCGCCGGCGGCCACTTCCTCGGCGGCAAGACCCTCATCTTCATCATCGACCTGCTCGCCGTCGCCTGACGCGAACGCCCGGAGACCCCGCGCATCCCCTGGGATCGCGGGGTCTTCTGCTGTGCGCGACACGCCCGGGATACATGCGTGGGAATGGATCGGTGCATGCACCGGTTCCATCATCCGACGCCGCACGACGCGGCTCCCACGAACGAAGGAATCTCATGACCGCCAACGCACTCCCCGAGATCGCCGGATACAAGCCGGGCACCTACAACCTCGACCCCGCCCACAGCGAGGTCCAGTTCAGCGTCCGCCACATGATGATCTCGAAGGTGCGCGGCACCTTCGGTGTGAAGAGCGCCACGTTCGTCGTGCCGGAGAACCCGCTCGAGGCCCGCGTCGAGGCGTCCGTCGATGTCACCTCCATCAACACGAGCGACGCGAACCGCGACGGCCACCTGCGTTCGGCGGACTTCTTCGACGCCGACGAGCACCCGACCATGGACTTCCGCTCCACCGGCGTGCGCTACGAGGGCGGCGAGTTCCTCGTCGACGGCGACCTGACGATCCGCGGCATCACGAAGCCCGTCACCTTCGACTTCGAGTTCGGCGGCTTCGGCACCGACCCGTACGGCAACTACAAGGCCGGCGCGACCGCCAAGACGGTCATCAACCGCGAGGACTTCGGCCTCACCTGGAACGCCGCGCTCGAGACCGGCGGCGTGCTCGTCGGCAAGGACGTCACCATCGAGCTCGACCTTCAGGGCTCGCGCGCCGCGGAGTGATCCGCCGCTGACCCGCTGGATGCCCCGGCCCCTCGATCTGAGGAGCCGGGGCATCCGCCGTTTCCGCAAGATCGCGTCGATTCAGTCCGATCGCGCGCGAACCTTGCTGAATCGGCGCGATCGGACTGAATCGGCGATGGGCCTCAGGCGGGCAGCGTGAGCTTCGCGACGCGCCGGGGCCCCGCGTACGCCTCGATCGCGACGACCCGGTCGCCGTCCACCTCGAACGCCATGACCGACATGGCGCGCCCGTCGACCTCGACCACGACCCCCGGCAGGCCGTCCACGAGCACCGGCCGCAGCACGGCGCCGGGGTTCGCGAACATGAGTGCCCTGCTCGCGACCGCCTCTGCGCCGCGCACCACCGAGGTCGCGGACATCCCCGCGTCGATGCGCAGCTCGATGTCGGGCGAGAGGAGCCCCACGAGCCTGTCGAAGTCGCCGTCGCGGGCGGCGGCGAAGAAGGCGTCGACGATCGGACGGCGGGATGCCGAGGGGGCGGCATCGGCGGTGTCGGCCGAGCGCACGCGCCGACGGGCCCGGCTGGCCAGCTGCCGGGTGGCGTCGGGGGAGCGGTCCAGCAGCTCGGCGATCTGATCGAACGGCACGTCGAACGAGTCGTGCAGCACGAACGCGACCCGCTCCGCCGGGGACAGCCGGTCGAGCACGAGCATGAGCGCCGCACCGACCGCATCGGCCAGCTGCGCCTCCGCGGCCGGATCGGCGCCCGCCCGCTCGAGCTCGATCACCGGCTCGACCGGGACGTCGTCGAGCGACGTCTGCGCGTGCGTGACGCGTGCGCGCAGCAGGTTCAGGCACACGCGCGAGGCGATCGTGGTCAGCCAGCCGCCGAAGTTGTCGACGTCGTCGGCGCCGGCCGCACTCACGCGAAGCCAGACGTCCTGCACCACGTCGTCGGCATCGGCGTCCGATCCGAGCATGCGGTAGGCGATCCGGTGCAGTCTCGCACGGTGCTCCTCGAAGCGGGCGGCGAGGAATTCTTCGTCGGTCATGTCACATTCCCTCCGGGTGGCGGTTCACCTCTGTATGACCGCTCGAGAACGGGCGGTGTGACACCGACGACGAGAAGAGTCTGACATGAGCGACACCACCGCCACCCTGGCCGCCGACGAGGTCGTCACCAACCCCGCCCGGATGCCGCATCCCGCCTTCCTGCTGCAGGGCGGGTTCGACGCGCTGAACGCGGTGCACAAGGCCGCCGGATCCGTCGGACTGCCCGACGCGATCATGCACCTGGTCACGCTGCGCGCGAGCCAGATCAACGGCTGCAGCTGGTGCTCCGTGGAGCACTCCAACCAGATGCGGGAGGACGGGTCGAGCGACGAGCGCATCTTCGCCGTCGCGGCATGGCGGGATGCTCCGCACTTCACCGCGCGCGAGCGTGCGGCGCTCGCCCTCACCGAGGCGGTCACCCGCCTGGCCGACACCCCGGACGCGGTGCCGGACGAGCTGTGGGACGAGGTCACCGCGCAGTTCGACCGCAAGGAGATCGCAGCCCTGCTGTTCGAGATCGGCCTCATCAACGTCTGGAACCGCATCAACGTGGCGATCCGCCAGCCGGCCGGCAGCCGCTGACGGCCGCGGCATCCGGGGTCCGGTCAGGGCTCCGGATGCTCCGCGTCGTAGGCGCGGAAGCGCGGGTTCAGCTTCACCAGCGTGCTGACGATCACGACGATCAGGATGCCGCCCAGCAGCGGCGGGAACCACAGCGACGTGATCGCCGCCAGGGTCCCGACGTAGAGGGCGCCGATACGCGGGCCGCCTGCGACCACGACGATGAAGATGCCCTGCAGCCGCCCGCGGATGGCGTCGGGAACGGCCGCCTGCATCATGGTGGACCGGTAGATGGCGCTGATGTTGTCGCACGCGCCGGCGACGGCGATCACGACGAGCGACACGACGATCAGCACGATGTTCGCCGAGTGCAGGCCGACGTCGTGCGGAGCGAACCAGCCGAGGGCGGCCGCGCCGAGCACCAGACCGAACGCCAGCATGGCGATGCCGTACGCCTGGATGGCCCGCTCGATGCCGAGGCCGTGGTGCCGCACACTGCCGATCCGCCCGGAGAAGAGGCTCGACGCGAAGGCGCCGACCGCGTACGCCGCGGTGAGGGCGCCGGTCGTGACCGGGCCGCCGCCCAGCAGCACGGCGCCGATCGCCGGGAACAGGGCCAGCGGCTGCCCGAACGTCATGGCGGTGATGTCGAGGATGTACTGCAGGCGGATGTTGGACGCCCGCCGCAGGAACTCCCAGCCGTCGGCCAGCGATTTCAGGCCGGGCCGCACCAGCTCGCCCTCCGGCTTGATGCTCGGCAGGGTCCACAGCCCCAGGAACAGAGACGACATCAGGATGACGTCGATCGTGTAGGTCCACGCGTACCCCGACAGTGCCACGAGCACGCCCGCGAGGGCCGGCCCCGCCATCACCATGAGGCCGAACGAGATGCCCTGCAGTGCGGATGCCGCGGGCAGCAGCTCGCGGGAGATCAGCCGCGGCACGATCGCCGAGCGGGTCGCCATCACGATCGAATTCGCCGCCGAGTTCACCACGCTGAGGGCGTACAGCCACCACACCGACTCGACGTGCGACCACGTGAGCACGGCGAGGAGGGCCGTGGAGACGAACGTGACGGATGCCGCCAGCAACGCCACGGTGCGGCGGTCGAAGGCGTCGGCCAGCATGCCGCCGTACAGGCCGGCCACGATCATGGGGACGAGTCCCGCGACGGCGACCATGGACACTGCGAACGAGTCGTGCGTGATCGCGTACACCTGCAGCATGACCGCGACGATCGTGAGCTGTCCGCCGAGGCCGGACAGCGTCGACCCCGCCCACATGCGCGCGAACGCGGGGGAGCTGGTCAGCGGGCGCAGATCGATGAGGTGGTCGCGACGCAGCCGGGCCATCACTCGTCGACCTCGACGCGCTTGACGCGCGAGGTGTGCCCGCGCACGATCCGCACGCGGCTCGGCGGCACGCCGAAGTGGGCGCCGAGGGCCTTCGCGACGCCCTCGTTCGCAGCCCCCTCGGCCGCG
Organism: Microbacterium sp.; assembly: GCF_035277845.1. Lineage (GTDB taxonomy): Bacteria > Actinomycetota > Actinomycetes > Actinomycetales > Microbacteriaceae > Microbacterium. Next base: position 9,003 of record NZ_DATEJS010000096.1, on the reverse strand, counting down.
CGCTGGGCGACGTGCACGACGAGCCCGTCGTCGGTCTGCTCCACGAGCGGTCCTTTCCGGCTTCCCGGTTTGACGCGCACCGTGACAAGCATCCTTCGAGGGTATCGCGCAGCGGGGATGCCTCAGGTTCCGCAGCAGGCCGCGGCATCCTGTAGACTCTTCAGGTTGCCGTTGGATCGGCCGCGGATAAAGAGAGCCTACGGATCAGCCGTCGGGCACCGCGCAGCAAAGAGGAAGGGGATCACCTATGGCACTGGATGCAGACGTCAAGAAGGCGATCATCGAAGAGTACGCGACGCACCCCGGTGACACCGGATCCCCCGAGGTGCAGGTCGCGATGCTGACGCAGCGCATCAAGGACCTCACCGAGCACCTCAAGGAGCACAAGCACGACCACCACTCGCGTCGTGGCCTGTTCCTGCTCGTCGGTCAGCGCCGTCGTCTGCTCGGCTACCTCCAGGACATCGACATCAACCGTTACCGGTCGCTGATCGAGCGCCTCGGACTCCGCCGATAACGCAGCCAGCGTACAATCGCGCAGAACATTCTTGGGTCCTGACAGCAGGACCGCGAAGGCCGCCCCACGGTGTGGGGCGGCCTTCGTCGTTCAGCGGCGGGGATGCCGGCGTCAGCCCGCGACCTCCACGACCGTGGTCGCCAGCTGCTTCCCGTCGACTCCCAGCCCGATGGTGCCGAGGTAGTCGTCACCGGCCGTCAGCCCCGACCAGCCCACCTCGACCGGCACCGTGGTGCCGGGCGTGACGCTCGCCGATCCGCCCGACGTCACCGAGAGGCTGCCGCCGGTGGTCGACGGGATGAGCCACGACTTCAGGTCGAACTCGACCGGTGTCGCGCCCACCGCCCAGCCGTGGACGTACATCGTGTAGACGCCGTCCGCGGGGTGGTCGAGGTCGATCTGCTCATCGGTGCCGCCGTTGGTCGACTGCGCGACCACCTTGCCGCCGGTGACCAGGTAGACGTCGAGGTCGTACGGATCCGGCAGCTGCAGCTTCCAGCGCGCGTGGTCGACACCGGACAGCGTGAACGAGATCTTCGTCACCCCGCCCTGCCCGTCGTCACCGCTCGGGAAGGTCTGGTCGGGATCCTGGGCGACGGTGGCGACGTTGTGCGTCGTGCCCACGAGGCCGTGCGCACTCGCGGTGAAGGCGCCGCTCACGCCCACCGTGACGCCGGCCGTGGCCGTGCCGCTCGTGCCGGAACCCGTGATCGAGGCCGGTGCGTGGATCGCGACGCCCTTGACCGCGATGGGGCTGCGCACCGAGTACCCGGACCCCTTCCAGGTGAGCGAGCCGAACTTCCACTCGCCCACAGCCGCGCCCGTGTTGCGCACGGTCACCGTGAACGACGCGGATTCGCCCGGCGCGACCTGCAGGGAGGCGGGGGAGACCTGCACCGAGTAGCCCGCGGGCGCCTGGATGACGGCATCCGCCGAGATCTTCTTGGCCGACACGTTCGTGACGGTGCGGGTGACCGTGGCCGTGCCCGGGACCGCCTTGATGCCGATGGACGGGTAGTTCAGGTCTGCCGACGTGGTCGGGTAGCCGGCGGCGGCCAGGGCCGCGCAGGTCTTCGCCGCGTCGCCGAAGGCGGTGCGTCCGTCCTCGCAGAGGAACCCGAGGTAGTCGTTGATGCCGGCGTCGTACACCAGGCCGGGCTGGAAGGCCGAGCCCTTCGCGGCCGGTTCGCCGAGACGGGCGAATCCGGAGCCCGTCGCGAACGGCGTGGCGGGCGAGACGCGGTCGTTGTCCCGCACGCCGGTGTACGCCTGGGTCATCAGGGCCGACTTCGCCGTCGCGGCGGACCAGTCCGGATGCGCCTGCTTCAGCAGTGCGTAGGTTCCCGCCACGACCGGGCTCGACATCGAGGTGCCGGCGATCGCCTGCCACAGCTCGCCCGCAGGCACGCTGGGGTCGGACGGCTTCGGCGTGTTGCCGGCCATGATCTGCGCGCCCGGCGCGCTGATGTCCGGCTTGATGATGTCGCCGTTCGGCACGGTCTCGCCGCGGCTGGAGAAGTACGTCATCGTCGGGCTGTACATCGGCAGCGTGTCGATGCCGTCGTTGACGAGCTGTGCGGTGGGGTGCGCTGTCGAGTTCACCCACGAGCGGATGGCCTCGCCGGGCGTCCTGTCGATCATGACCGTCGGCACGGAGAAGTCGTCCGAGAACATGGTGTCGACGTCGACGGCGTTGAACAGCACCATCCCCACGCCGCCCGCGCGCTCGACCTCGGAGCTCTTGGCGACGCGGCCGTTCTGCCCGCGCTGGCAGAGCACGATGGCGCCCGCGACCTTCGCCGTGTCGAGCGATCCCTCCAGGCACAGGCCGGGGTCGGCCTTGCCGGGCAGGCCAGCCCGGGCGGCATCCACGATGGGCGCCGTGCCCGTGCCCTTCGTGATCGACGTGCCGTGGTAGACGGTGCCGTTGCCGAGGTGGATCGAACCCGCGTAGTTGCGCGGCATCGTGGTCGCCCCGACGGCGGTCACCCACGGCACGTTCGCCGGGCCGCCGACGGTCTTCGCGCCCGGCCCGTCGTTGCCGGCCGAGACGGCGGCGAAGATGCCCGCATCTGCGGCGAACAGGAACGAGAGCGTGTCGGAGCTGACGACGCGTGCGCCGCCGCCGATCGAGTAGTTGATGACGTCGACACCGTCGGCCACCGCCTGATCGATCGCCTGCGACAGGTCGGAGCTGTACCCGCCGGCGTCGCCGAGCGCCTTGTACGCGATGATCTGCGCCTTCGGCGCGATGCCCGAGACGATGTCCTTGTCGACGCCGAACACCACCGACTGCACGTTCGCGTCGCCCGCCGCCGTCGAGGCGGTGTGGGTGCCGTGGCCCTCGTTGTCACGCGCCGAGTCGAACTCGTCCTTCGTGAGGCCGGTGTTCGCCTTGTACGTGTTCAGGAACTCGCGCGCACCGATGATCTTGCGGTTGCAGGTGAACGGCGTGTCGTCCGCGTTCCAGGACGTGTTGCCGAACGCGCACGTCGTGCCGTCGACTGGTTCCAGCGCCTTGGGTGCGGGCAGCGTCGGGTCGTTCCGGAACATCGGCTGCTCAGGCCAGATGCCGGTGTCGATGACGCCGACGATCGTGCCCCGCCCGTCGATGCCGTTCGCGTACGCGCCCTTCTTCGCGGTGAGTCCGAGGAAGCCGTTGAGCGCGTTCGCGACGGCCGCGGGGGCTTCCTTGGCGGCCTGCACCTGATCCGCGACGGCCTGCGGGTAGCGCATCTCGTCGGGGATGACCGCTGCGACGCCCGGCTGCTTCGCCAGCTTCGCGGCGGCGCGCTGGTCGACCGTCACCGCGAACCCGTTCAGGGCGTTGGTGAAGTCGGTCGTCTGACGGGATGCCGGCACCCCGGCACCCTGCAGCACCTTGCTGTGCGCCCTCTTCATCGCCGCGCGCTGGGACGTGGCCTTGGCGCCGGTGAGGTCCTGCTTGGCGATCGACTTCAGCAGCGGATCCGCCTGCATGAGGACGATGTAGCTGCCGGTGCTGCTCTTGGCGACCGGTGGGCCGCTCGTCCCGCCTCCGTCGCCGGTCGGCGGAGCCGCCGACGCCGGGCCGAGGGCTGCCAGCTGCAGGGCGACGGCCACGGCCACGGTGGTGGCGACGGCTGCCATGCGCTTGCGAGAGTGTGCGTGGGTCATGCTCGATCTCTCCCTTGAGAACTGGGTTCGTCCGCGCCGCGCGCAGATGCTGACGAACCTAGCCCAGATTCGGCCCAAGCTGGGAGTTTCTCAAGCAAGAGTTCGCAATCCGTCGATAGCGGGGCGCCGAGCGGATCGAGCACCTTGAGCACGTCGCGCGGCGTCGCACGCGCGCGGTCGAGTTGAGCGCGGCGGGGGAGGCGAGGTAAGGTCGTACTAACTTTGGTTCGCCTAACCTGATCTCCGGCGGCGAGCCGAGTGGTCCCCGATCCCCCCAGAGAGAGGTACGTCTGTGCTCGCGACCTTCCTGATCGGCCTGCGTGAAGGCCTCGAAGCGGCTCTCGTCGTCGGCATCCTCGTCGCCTACATCACGCGCGTCGGCCGCAAGGACGTGCTGCCGCGGCTGTGGCTGGGTGTCGTGCTGGCGATCGTGCTGGCCCTCGGCATCGGCGCGGTGCTCACCTTCGGCGAGTACGCGATGACGTTCCAGGGGCAGGAGATCCTCGGCGGCACGATGTCGCTGCTGACCGTGGGCATGGTCACCTGGATGATCTTCTGGATGCAGCGCTCGGCGCGCACCATGAAGAAGTCGCTCGAGGGTGGGATCGACCAGGCGCTCGCCACGGGAGGCCTCTGGGCGCTCGTGATCATCGGGTTCGTGTCGGTCGCCCGCGAAGGCGTCGAGTCGGCCCTGCTGCTGTGGTCGATGACGCAGTCGTTCGGCAGCTCGCCGTTCGTGCTCACCGGGGCCGTGTTCGGCTACGGGATCGCGGCTGTGGCCGGCTGGCTGATCGCGAAGGGCGCCGTCAAGCTCGACCTGCGCCGCTTCTTCGCGTGGACCGGGGGCTTCCTCGTCATCGTCGCGGCGGGCGTGCTCGCCTATGCCGTCCACGACCTGCAGGAGGCGGGCGTGCTGGTCGGACCGTTCACCTCCCTCGCCCCGGTCGCCCACGGCGGCGTCGCCGTGGGCATCGCCGGCTTCCCGTTCGGGTGGGCCTTCGACCTGACGGGCGCCATCCCGCCGGGATCCGCTCTGGCGACGGTGCTGCAGGCGACGGTGGGCTTCATGCCCCAGATGTCGTGGCTGCAGGTCATCGCGTGGGTGCTGTTCACGGGCGTCGTCGGATCGTTCTTCGTCCGGGGCCTGCGTCGTCCCGCCCGTTCCCCGAAGCCGATGCCGACGACCGAGACCGCGGGGAGCCGCCCCGCGGCCACCCGCGCGACAGCGCCCTCCGTCAACGGTCCCGTCGCCGCCCACGTCACCGGAGGAGCCCGATGACCCGCACCCGCACCGCCGTCTCGCTCGCCGCGCTCGCCGTCGCCGCCGTGGCACTGTCGGGCTGTGTCGCCAAGGCGGACGCGGCCGGGCGCTCGCAGACCCTCAGCGTCACCTCGACCGACCAGGCGTGCACCGTCTCCGGGTCGTCGGCCACCAGCGGCACCATCGACTTCGCCGTCAAGAACACGGGTTCGCAGGTCAGCGAGTTCTATCTGCTGGCGAACGACGGGCTGCGCATCATCGGCGAGGTCGAGAACATCGCGCCGGGTGCCGGCCGCACCCTCACCGTGACCGCTCAGCCCGGAAGCTACTACACGGTGTGCAAGCCGGGGATGGTCGGCGACGGCGTCGGTCGTGCGACCTTCGAGGTGACCGGCGACAAGGTGCAGGTGACGGGCACGGATGCCGCGCAGCAGAAGGCCGCCGTGGACCAGTACGCCTCGTTCGTCAAGAATCAGGTCGAGCAGCTCGTGCCGGCCGCCGACGCCTTCGCCGCCGCCTACGTCGCGGGCGACGATGCGAAGGCGCGCGCCCTGTTCGCCAAGACCCGGGCGCCGTACGAGCGCATCGAGCCGATCGCCGAGTCGCTCGGCGACCTCGACCCGAAGATCGACTTCCGCGAGCTCGACGCCGAGGCCGAGGGCATCCCGTGGACCGGATTCCACCGCATCGAGAAGGACCTGTGGGTGCCGGCCAGGTCGGCGCTGAACTCCGACGGGCAGACTCCGGCGTGGAAGGGCTGGAAGCCCTCGACGCCGACCGAGCGCCGGCAGTACGCCGACGGTCTGGTCGCGAACGTGAAGACGCTCAACGACTACGTGCACAGCGCGAAGTTCGCGGCGTCCCTGGAGGCGGCCGGCGTCGCCGGGCTGTCGAACGGAGCCATCGGCCTTCTCGACGAGGTCGCCAAGAGCAAGATCACCGGTGAAGAGGACTGGTGGTCGCACACGGATCTGTCCGACTTCGCCGCGAACGTCGACGGCTCCAAGATGGCGTTCTCGCTCGTCGAGGACCTCGCCGCCGCCAAGGGCTCCGCGGGCAAGGCGCTCGTCCAGCGCATCGACAAGGCGTACTCCGCTCTCGAGGCCCGGCTCGCCACCTACGGCAACCCGGCGAAGGGATACACCCCGTACACGAAGCTCACCGTCGAGGACAAGCGTCAGCTCACCGATCTGCTGAACTCGCTCGCCGAGCCGCTGTCGCAGCTCACCTCGACCGTGGCCGCGTGAACGACGTCGAGCCCACGGCACCCGGCGGGCTCAGCCGCCGCGGCGTGCTCGGCCTCCTCGGTGCGGGCGCCGGCGGGCTCATCGTCGGCGGCGGGGCGGGCGCCGCGATCGGGGCGTCCGTCGCATCCGCGAACGCCTCCTCGGGCGGCACCGTGCACCCCTTCTACGGCGAGCACCAGGCCGGCATCACCACCCCGGTGCAGGAGCACCTTCATTTCGCCGCCTACGACATGGCCGAGGGCACGACGCGCGACGACCTGATCTCGCTGTTGAAGGACTGGTCGTACGCCGCCTCGCGCATGACGCAGGGCCTGCAGGTCAGCGCCTCGGGGGCGGTCGACGGTTCGCCGCAGGCCCCGCCGGACGACACCGGCGAGGCGCTCGGACTGCCGGCATCCGCACTGACGATCACGTTCGGCTTCGGGCCGGGGCTCTTCGACGGGCGATTCGGCCTGGCCGCGCGCAAGCCCGCCGAGCTGGCGGAGCTGCCGCGGTTCCTGGGCGACCAGCTCGACCCGATGGGGTCGTACGGGGACCTCTGCATCCAGGCGTGCGCGGACGATCCGCAGGTGGCGGTGCATGCCATCCGCAACCTCAGCCGCATCGCCTTCGGGCGGGCGCAGATCCGCTGGTCGCAGCTGGGCTTCGGGCGCACCTCGAAGACCACCGTCGACCAGTCGACGCCCCGCAACCTCTTCGGCTTCAAGGACGGCACCGCCAACATCCTCGCCGACGACGCCGCGGCGCTGAAGAAGGACGTCTGGGTGGCGCAGTCGGATGCCCCGGCCTGGCTGTCGGGCGGCTCGTACCTCGTCGCCCGCAAGATCCGCATGACCATCGAGGTGTGGGACCGCCTGCGCCTTGCGGAGCAGGAGCGCACGATCGGACGGAACAAGGGGGAGGGAGCGCCGCTGTCGGGCGGCGGCGAGTTCACCGAGCCGGACTTCCACAAGGCGGGCGGCGCCGCCGACCCCGCGATCGACCCGCACTCGCATGTGCGGCTCGCGCATCCCGACTTCCACCGGGGCGTGCGGATCCTCCGTCGCGGCTACAACTTCGTCGACGGCAACGACGACCTCGGCCAGCTCTCGGCCGGACTGTTCTTCCTGTCGTACCAGCGCCGGCCGGACCAGTTCATCGGCATCCAGCGGGCCCTCGCGACCGACCTCATGAGCGAGTACATCGTGCATGTCGGGTCGGCGATCTTCGCCGTCCCGCCGGGCTCGAGAGAAGGGTCCTACGTCGGCTCCGGACTGTTCGCGTGAGGAGGCCGGCCGCCTGACCCCGGGTCGATCGAGCAGGGTGGGAATAGTCTCGGCGTGCGTGCGTTGAACGATATGTATCCACTTGAATAGATCGGATGCCGGGAGGCATCCGGGAATCGGAAGGCGATCGTGAGCGAGAGCACCACCTGGTCGGGAATGCAGTTCGGCATCTTCACGGTGACCGACGTCACGCAGGACCCGACGACCGGGCACACCCCGAGCGAGGCCGAGCGCATCAAGAACACGCTCACCATCGCCAAGCACGCCGAAGAGGTGGGGCTGGACGTCTTCGCGATCGGCGAGCACCACAACCCGCCGTTCTGGTCGTCGTCGCCCTCCACGACCCTCGCGTACATCGCCGGGCAGACCGAGCGCCTGATCCTCTCCACGTCGACGACGCTCATCACCACGAACGACCCGGTGAAGATCGCCGAGGACTTCGCGATGCTGCAGCACGTGTCGGGCGGCCGCGCCGACATCATGCTCGGCCGCGGCAACACCGGTCCCGTCTACCCGTGGTTCGGCAAGGACATCCGCCAGGGTCTCCCGCTCGCGGTCGAGAACTACGCGCTGCTGCACAAGCTGTGGCGTGAGGATGTCGTCGACTGGGACGGCAAGTTCCGCACGCCGCTGCAGGGCTTCACCTCGACCCCGCGTCCGCTCGACGACGTGCCCCCGTTCGTGTGGCACGGGTCCATCCGCACGCCCGAGATCGCCGAGCAGGCCGCGTTCTACGGCGACGGCTTCTTCGCGAACAACATCTTCTGGCCGAAGGAGCACTACCAGCGCCTCATCCACCTCTACCGTCAGCGCTTCGCGCATTACGGGCACGGAACGGCCGAGCAGGCGATCGTCGGCCTCGGGGGACAGGCGTTCATCCGCCCGAACTCGCAGGATGCCGTGAACGAGTTCCGCCCCTACTTCGACAACGCCCCGGTGTACGGCCACGGTCCGTCGCTCGAGGACTTCAGCGAGATGACCCCCCTCACCGTGGGGTCGCCGCAGCAGGTCATCGACCGGTACGCAGCCATGCGCGACACGTTCGGGGACTACCAGCGCCAGCTGTTCCTCATGGACCACGCCGGCCTGCCGCTGAAGACCGTGCTCGAGCAGCTCGACCTGCTCGGCGGAGAGGTCGTCCCGGTGCTGCGCCGCGAACTGGCGAAGAACCGTCCGGCGGAGGTGCCGGATGCCCCGACCCACGCGAGCCTCGTCGCCGCCAAGTACGGCGACGGCCCGGTGCGACAGCCCACCCCGGGCGCCAACCGCGGCGACAACCTCACCGCGGGCGGCCCCTACCAGGACACCCCGGCACCCGCCGGAGCCGCATTCGGACTCGGCACCCCCACCGGTCATTGAGCGAGCGGAGCGAGACGAAATGCTTGTATTGAGCGAGCGGAGCGTAGACGAAATGCCTGTATTGAGCGAGCGGAGCGAGACGAAATGAATACTTCTGCACGTCGTATCGCGGTGATCTCCGCGGGCCTGTCGGCGCCGTCGTCGACCCGGATGCTGGCCGACCGCATGGCGGCCGCGACCGTCGCCGAGTTGGGGGCG
>NZ_DATEJS010000095.1:0-11735 GCF_035277845.1 Microbacterium sp. | reverse complement strand
GGGGACGCCGGCGCCGGTCGCGGCGCTGACGGCGGATGCGCGGAGCGTGCGCGGATGCATCATGGCGGCCGACCCCACGATGCTGGCCGTCTCGAACGTGCTGAGCCGGGACCTGGTTCAGCGCTGTCGGTTCTGGCCGGACGTCACCGGTGAGACGTACGGACCGTACCGCCGGGTGCTCGCAGACGGGCGCTCCGTTCCGCGCATCGACAACCCGGCCTGGCAGGACGCCCTCGTCGACTATCTCACCTCGGGTGCCGCGGTCATCGTCTCGCGCAATGCGTCGACCGGGTACGACGCGGCCTCCTACCGGATGCTGACCCACGAGGGCCGGCTGCTGTACCGGGAACCCGGACTCGCATTCGTCCGCACGCCCGTGCACCAGCCCTGAATCTCAGCGGCCGCCTCGCCGGGCGCGCAGCTGCGCCCGCACGCGCCTGGCCCGGCGCTTGGCACGGTCGATCGCAGGCTGCATGCGGCGCTCGACGAGGTTCCAGAGGCCGCCCACGGCACGGCGCAGGGGGGCGCTGCGGTCGATGACCGGCCGCAGCGCCGTGTGCCCCTGCGTGAGCGCGAACGTCGAGGTGGCCTCGCCCAGCAGGGCGCCGAGGCGCAGCCGCAGGGGCGCGTCCGTCTCGGTCTCGAGCACCAGCTCCTGCCGCTCGCCGCGCACCGTGATCCCGGCCCGCACGGGGTGCCAGCCGTCGCCGGTCTTCGACCGTCGCAGCGCCGCGCGCGGGAGGCGTCGCAGCGAGCGGGTGATGCGCGTGCGCCGGTCGTCCTCGTCGACGATCAGCTTCGTGGCGCCGGACCATTCTTCGACGACCGGCAGGCCCGCGATCGGGATGATGGTGCGTCCGCCCTCGCGCCGCACGGTGCCGAGCGGACGGACGAGCGCGGACAGCGGTTGGCCGGTCTGGTCGTAGTCGAGCATGACGTTGCCGTCGGGGCGCGCGTAGACGGCGGCGCTGCCGCGGTCGTCCAGCTCGATGGCCGGGGCGATGTCTCCGGGCACCAGCCGGTGCTGGATCATCGCGCCGAGGGTGCACCGGCCGGTGAGCTGCCAGATGCCGCGCGACAGCGGCTTGCCCATGGCGGCGATGCGCGGGTCGATCCGACTCGTGGCGCGAACGGAGAAGTCCGGGCTGTGCTCGCCGACCCGGTGCACGTGCGACTGCGTGGGCACCATCCAGTTGATGCGCGTGCTCTGCGAGCGCACGCCGAGTTCGAGGGTCGCGCCGGCGATGTCGTCCGTCATGTCCAGCAGTTCGGGTGCGAACACGCCGTCGAACCGGCGGGACAGGGACTTCACGATGCGTCCGTCCACGATCGCGGTCTTCGGGCGCCTGCCCGTGCCGTCGATCCAGGTCGCCTCGACGTCCACCTCGAGCACGCCCTCGGCCCAGCGGGCGCCTGTGACCCGCGGGGCCCCGGGAATGGTGGGGTCCTCGGCCACGAGAGCCTCCAGCAGAGCCCGCCGGCCGGAGCGCAGCAGTTGCGCGCGCATCGCGAAGCTGCGGTCCAGCCCCGCGTCGTCGGCGGCGGTGAAGTACGCGTCCTGCAGGCGCTTGGCGTGGGCGAACAGCTCCGCGCGCTCGGCCGGCGGACGACGCGCGAACGCGTTGTTGAACGTGCCCATCAGCCGGCCGCGGTACTGGTGCCTGCGCAGCATCGCCCGCTGCGTGGCCAGTGCGTCCCCTGCCAGGTCGGTGTCGATGGCGACGATGACCTTCTCCAGCCAGTCCCACCAGTCCGAACGCGTGCGCTGGAAGGTGGTCGAGCCGCTCCCGGAGGTCTCGTACCAGTGGTAGTACGGCGTGCTCGACATCGTCGAGATGACCGACGCGTGCTTGGCGACCAGCAGGTTGAAGAAGATGTCCTCCCACACGACGCGTCCGCCCTCGCGGAACCGAATGCCGTGCTCGTTCAGGAACGCGCGACGGTACAACTTGTGCGGGTTGGCCGGGATGAGCGGGTGGTGCACCGTCGGGGTGTCCTTCACCTGCGCGGCATCCGCCCGGAACGAGTCGACGCCCCAGCCCGGGTCGTTCGTGCGGGCCTCTTTGCCGTTGAGCACGTCGGCGCCGGATGCATGCGCGAAGGCGTATCCGTCCCGCAGGGCGTCGGGGTAGAGCTCGTCGTCGTGGTCCATGTAGGCGACGTACTCGCCGGTGGCGAGGTCCGTGCCGACGTTGCGCGGCCGGCAGGGCCATCCCGAGTTCTCGATCTGCACGACGCGCATGTACGGACGCGTCTCGGCGAGCGCATGCAGCCGGTCGAGGGTGTCGTCGGGGGAGCCGTCGTCGACGAAGATCGCCTCCCATTGGTCCTGGGGCAGGGACTGCCGGTCGAGGGACCGGATCACCCGGTCCAGGCCCTTGCCCGGACGATACGTCGCGATCACGACGCTGACCTTGAGATCGTCGGTCATGACGGCTCCGTCCCGCCTGTGACGGGGGATCCGGCAGCCAGATGATCCCGCAGCGCGGCGGCGGCATCCCGCGGCGCGAACCCGGTCGCCTCGATCTTCGCGAGGTCGAGCATGCTGTTGCGCGGTCGCGGCGCCACGGGGCCGGTCGCGGCGGCGAAGTACTCGTCCGTCGAGACGCCCGTGACGCGGGCCGGGTCGTGCCCGCCCGCCGCGAACACGGCGCGGGCGATGTCCGCCCAGCTGGTGGGGGCGCCGCCGCCGGTGAGGTTGTAGACGCCGAAGGGTGCCCGGCCCTCGAGCAGGTGCCGGATGCCGCGGGCGATGTCGTCGGTGAACGTCAGGCGCCCGATCTGATCGTCGACCACGTTCGGATCGATGCCGCGTGCGGCGAGGGACTGCATGGTGCGCACGAAGTTCTTGCCGTCGCCGATCACCCACGAGGTTCGCACGATGTAATGCTGCGGCACGGTCGCTGCGGCGAGGTCGCCGGCGGCCTTGCTCTGCCCGTACACGCCGAGGGGGCGGATGCCGGCATCCTCGCGGTACGCGCCGGGCTGCGTGCCGTCGAAGACGTAGTCGCTCGAGACGTGCACGAGGGTGATCCCGTTCTCGGCCGCGATGCGCGCGAGGGCCGCGACCGCCGTCGCATTGGCGGCCCAGGCGTCCTCGCGGCCCTGCACGGTCTCGGCGAGGTCGACCGCAGTGTACGCGGCGGCGTTGACGATCGTGCCGTAGTCCCGCCAGCGGCGGGCGGTGGCGAGGTGCGACGAGGTGAGGTCCAGCTCGTCGCGGCCGGCGTACTCGAGGTGCGCCGCGTCGCCGAACTCCGCGCGCAGGGCCCGGCCGAGCTGCCCGTTCGCCCCGATGACCAGGGTCTTGGGCGGCGCCATCGGGGTGACGTCGGCGAGCCGGGGGTGTGCGAGATCCTTCGCGGAGATCTCGACGTCCGCGAGCGGGATCGGCCACGGGATCGCGACCGTCTCGTCGGCGAGGTTCAGGAACGTGTAGGCCGTGGTCGGCGACCAGTGGTCGTTGACGAGGTACGTGTACGCGGTGTCGGGGGCGAGCGTCTGGTACGCGTTGCCGACGCCGCGCGGCACGAAGATCGCGGTCGAGGGGTCGATCTCCGCGGTGAACACCGCGCCGAACGTGGGGCCCTCGCGCAGGTCCACCCAGGCGCCGAAGATGCGGCCGGTCGCCACGGACACCCACTTGTCCCACGGCTCAGCGTGGATGCCGCGGGTCGTGCCCACGGCGTCGTTGAACGAGATGTTGTTCTGCACCGGCCCGAAATCGGGCAGCCCCAGCGCGGTCATCTTCTCGCGCTGCCAGTTCTCCTTGAACCAGCCGCGGTTGTCGCCGTGCACCGGCAGATCGAACAGCACGAGGCCCGGGATGCCGGTCTCGTGCCGAGCGAGGGGCTTGCTGAAGGCGGTCAATGCGTCTCGATTCCTCAATGCGTTTCGTCTCGCTGCGCTCGCTCAACGACCGGTGGTCGTGCTCACTGGCCCTGGGAGGCGTAGAAGGCCTCGGTGGCATCCTTCGCGGGAGCCCACCACGACTCGTTCGCGCGGTACCAGTCGATGGTCGCAGCCAGGCCCGCCTCGAAGTCGCGGTACTGCGGCCGCCAGCCGAGCTCGGTGCGCAGCTTCGTCGAGTCGATGGCGTAGCGCAGGTCGTGGCCGGCGCGGTCGGTGACATGGTCATAGGCGGCGGCATCCTGACCCATCAGCGTCAGGATCAGCTCGACGACGTCCTTGTTGTTCTTCTCGCCGTCGGCGCCGATCAGGTAGGTCTGCCCGATCTCACCCCGATCGAGGATCGTGAGCACGGCCGAGGAGTGGTCGTCGGCGTGGATCCAGTCGCGCACGTTCTCACCGGCGCCGTAGAGCTTCGGACGGATGCCGCGGATCACGTTGGTGATCTGCCGCGGGATGAACTTCTCCACGTGCTGGTAGGGGCCGTAGTTGTTCGAGCAGTTCGAGATCGTGGCCCGCACGCCGAAGGAGCGCACCCATGCGCGCACCAGCAGGTCGCTGCCCGCCTTGGTGGACGAGTACGGGCTCGACGGGTTGTACGGGGTGGACTCGGTGAACCGCGCCGGGTCGTCGAGCTCGAGGTCCCCGTACACCTCGTCGGTGGAGATGTGGTGCAGCCGGGTGTCGTGCTTGCGGGCCGCTTCGAGGAGCGTGTACGTGCCGACGATGTTGGTGTCCAGGAACGGGCGCGGGTCGTTCAGCGAGTTGTCGTTGTGCGACTCCGCGGCGTAGTGCACCACGGCATCCGCCTCGGCCACCAGGCCGTCCACGAGAGGCGCGTCGGCGATGTCGCCCTGCACGAACGAGAAGCGGTCCTCGGGGAGCCCGGCCAGCGACGCGCGGTTTCCGGCGTAGGTCAGCTTGTCGAGCACCGTCACCTGGTGGTCGGTGTGCGCGATCACGTGGTGCACGAAGTTCGATCCGATGAACCCCGCGCCCCCCGTCACGAGCAGACGTGCCATCAGCGACCCCTTTCCAGGACTTCGAGCAGGTACGACCCGTACCCGGACTTGACGAGCTTCTCGGCGCGCTCACGGAGCTGGGCGTCGGTGAGGAAGCCCTGCCGCCACGCGACCTCCTCGGGCACGCCGATCGACAGGCCGGTGCGGCGCTGCATCGTGCGGACGTACTCCGCGGCATCCGTCATCTGGTCGAACGTGCCCGTGTCCAGCCAGGCGGTGCCGCGCGGCAGCACCTCGACCTGCAGCTTGCCGCGCGTCAGGTACTCCCGGTTGACGTCGGTGATCTCGTACTCGCCGCGCGCGGAGGGCGTGAGGCCCCGGGCGATCTCGATGACGTCGTTGTCGTAGAAGTACAGGCCGGGCACGGCGTAGTTGCTCTTCGGATGCCGCGGCTTCTCCTCGAGCGACACCGCGCGGCCCTCGTCGTCGAACTCGACGACGCCGTACGCCTGCGGCTCGGCGACCCAGTAGGCGAACACGGCGCCGCCGTCGACGTCGGCGTACTGCTTGAGCTGGCGGCCGAGGCTCGGGCCGTACAGCAGGTTGTCGCCGAGCACCAGGGCGACCTTGTCGTCGCCGATGAAGTCCGCGCCGATCGTGAAGGCCTGGGCGAGGCCATCGGGGGAGGGCTGCCGGGCGAAGGTGAGCTGCACGCCGAACTGGGAGCCGTCGCCGAGCAGGCGCTCGAAGAACGGCCCGTCGTGCGGGGTGGTGATGACGAGGATCTCGTCGATGCCGGCGAGCATCAGCGTCGACAGCGGGTAGTAGACCATCGGTTTGTCGTACACCGGGATCAGCTGCTTGGAGACGCCGAGCGTGATCGGATGAAGCCGGGTGCCGGAGCCGCCGGCGAGGATGATGCCCTTCACGTCGCAATCCTTTCAGACCGGTCGCGCGGCCTCACGAGTCGAGCGCGGCGAGTGTCGCCCGAAGCGCGCCCTCGTTGCGGGCGAAGTCGAACGCCCATGCCGAGTGGAAGGCGTCCGGGTCGTGTTTCGTCCCCCGCTGCGGGATGTCGGGCGTGCTCCAGTACGTGTGGCTGCGCGCGCCGAGGGCCGCGGCATAGAGGTGCTCGTTCCGCGCCCGGTAGGCCTCGTGGTTGAGCACGATGACATCGCGAACCTGCTCCGCGAAGAGCAGGTTGAACATGCCCGAGCCGCCGAAGCCGGCGACGGCCGTGGCATCCGCGAACAGGTTGGCCTGATCGGCGAGGGTGTGATGCTCGGGCCGCACGACGGTGAAGCCGTACTCCTCGAACAGCGCCTCCACGGCCGGCGCGTTGCGGCAGTCGCGGTGTCGCATGCCGGTGGGACGCGTGACGAACAGCCGGCGCGGTCCGGGGGTGCGGCCGGGATCGATCAGGCCGGACCGGATCCGGGCCCAGGCATCCTTCACGGCCGGGTGGAACCAGTGCGGTTCGTGGTCCTTCCACTGCGGAGTCGGCGCGACGAACCGGTCGTGGGCCTGCCAGAGCGGGGTGCACGAGATGAACGAGTCCACCCTGGCGGGCTCCGGCTGCCAGAGGATGTCCTCCTCGCGCAGGCCGTACGCGTACAGCAGCTCCCGCTCGTAGGTCGGCTCGTATCGCGGCGGCACGCGCAGCATGGCGCGAAGCCCGGGGTGGGCGGCCTTCGCGGCATCCCACCCCCACAGCTTGGCGGGCACCTCGGTGATGAAATGCCCGAAGTGCGCGTGGTAGGCCGGGTTCAGATCGAAGATGTCGCCGGAGACGCGGGGCAGTTCGCGTTCGAAGGACGTCGGGATGGTCGCGTAGTCGTTCGTGACATCCGTGGCCAGCACGCTCAGCGGAACCGGCGCGGTCGGGTAGCCGAACGAGGGCGGCAGCAGCGTCGAGTCATGGACCGCGGCCGCGTGGCTGAGGATGTGCACGGGTCCGCGGTAGTGCCGCATGGATGCCGCCGGCGCCGTGAACCGCAGCGTGGTCGACCCGGTGGGATCGTCCCAGTCGTAGCCGTGCGCGGCCGGTGCATCGGTCACCTCGGCCGCGGGCACGGTGTCCATGAGCTCGACCGACAGCTCCGGCGCGCGGGTGCCGAGCACGTCGGCGCGGCGGTCCGGGACCTTCAGGTAATGGGCCCGCGACTTCAGATGGACGGCGTAGCCGGACACGGCGCGCACCTCCCCTGTCGCCGCCACGAGCGCACGTTCGAGATCGTCCGCCGGGGTGCCTTCCGTCAGGGCCGCGACGGCGCGGGCCCAGCCGTTCGGCCGGGGGGCGCCCTGCCGGGCGAGGTCGCGATGAACATACGCGCCGTCCGCCGCGACCGAGACGAAAAGGCGCCGCCAGGCGTCCCGCTGCGCGTCGTCGTCGGGCGCCGTGCGCAGGTCGACCACGAGGTCGGCGGGCGGTCGTGTGCGCAGCTCGGCCGCGACGGCGGGGAGCCCGGTCAGGCGCTTCAGGGTCACGCCGGGCTGGCGGCTCCGACTCGGGGTGAATCCCGCCGAGAACACGAGCACGTCGTCGTGGAAGAAGGTGCGCAGCCACTGCTGAACGTGCCAGCGCGCCGGGCGGTCGGCGAGCAGCACGACCCGCCAGCCGTCGCGCTCGGGCAGGGCGCGGCGGATGACGTCGGGCGCCGCGCTGGAAGCCGGCGCCGGCGGTCGGCGGCGCCACCGCGACAACGCGTACCCGAAGGCGCGCCGGGCGGGATTGCGCGGCGTCATGAGTCGCCGCCGAGCAGACGCTTGACCTCCGCGATGATGCGCTCCGCGGAGTGCCCGTCGACCATCGGCAGGGTGCGCTTGAGGCGGGCGGCGTAGAACTCGCGTTCGGCGGCGTAGTCGTCGCCGGTGAGCTGTCGGCGCAGGATGTCCACCAGGTCGGGGGCGGTGAGGCCGACCGGGCCGAGTCCATGCTCGTCATACGACCAGTACCCCGGCACGTAGGTGTGACCGCCCTTCAGGAAGGCTTCGAAGTCGAACTGGAAGTACGACACGTCGGCCCCGGCGAGCGCGGCCTCGAAGAAGATCGAGGAGTAGTCGGTCACCACGCTGCGGCAGCGGGTGAGCAGTTCGTGCACGTCGTCGACCGATGTCATCAGCTCGACCCCCGGCGCCATCAGCTTCGGATCGATCTGCGTGCGGAAGTTCGGGTGCGGCAGGAAGACCAGGCGGGCTCCCGCCTGCCGGGCGATCTCCGACAGGCCCGGGTCGTTGATGAGCGCCAGCCAGTTGCGGGCGAACTCGGTCTGCTCGAACGGCTCGAGGAACGAGCGCATCTCCCCGTGCGCCGCCTTGTCCGCCAGCATGGAGTGCCGCCAGGTGGGCGCGAACAGCACGATGTCCCGCTTGGCCGGGTCGGCCTTCGCGGCGAGGCGGGCGACCTCGTCGTGCCGTGGGAAACCCGTGAGCCGCGCCTGCTTGGTGGTGAGCAGGTAGGACGAGCCGTCCTCGACGATCGACTGGTGCTCGTCGACGCTCGCGGTGGTGAGCAGGTCGATGGGTTTGCGGTTGAACCAGTGCGACAGGTCGTGCTGCATGACGCCGTGCTGCAGGTACACGTACCGCCACGGCACCACGTCGCCGCGGTACAGCCGTTTCGGCATGGGGTTGGTCATCTCGGCGTCCAGGTGCGTGGAGATGAGCACGTCGGCCTCGCGCAGCATCGCGCGGTGTGCCAGGGTGCCGTAGGCGATCAGGCGGAACCCGTCGCGGCGCAGGCGCGTCCAGTCCGGCGAGTCCCGGTTGACCACGAACCACGCGTTCACGTCCGGAGCCTGCTCGCGCACGCTGCGGTACAGGTACTCGGCGCTGTCGCCGGCGTTGCGCAGCTTGTCCATCAGGATCCAGGCATGCTCGAACCGCCGCGCGCGGCCGAGCCGACGGTACAGGTCGAGCTCGCGGCGCGCCCGCAGTCGAAGGCCCCGACCACGCAGCTTCGGACGGGACGCGAACGTCGAGGGCAGCAGGGCGACGATCTCGGCGGCGATCCGCTCGGCGATCCGCACGGGCAGGGCGCCGAGGCCCCGCGGCGCGGGCACGAGCGCGGCCCGCACGGGGACCACCTCGTGCGCGCGGTACACGCCGTCCTCGACGACGACCGGGTGGCCGTCGAGCTCGACCGCGACCTCTCCGCCGGCGGGAAGCCACACGATGCGCTCCTTGAGCAGCAGCTGGCCGAACACGTCGAGCCGGCGGATCTTCGTGGTCGTCGGCCGGATGTCCGCCCCGCCCCGGGTGAACCGCTCGGCGGGCACGTCGCCGCAGTAGAGGTAGCGCAGCTCGATGCCGCGGTCGTCCGACGACACGATCTTCGCCGTGCCCTGCGCCGGCAGCGGGGAGCCCTTGAGCGCGAGCAGCAGGCAGCGGTGGTCGAGCCCGAAAGCGGTGACGTTGTAGCGCAGCACGCTGCTGTCGGCGACGTGCCGCATGACGGCGGCGAGATCGTCCAGAACGCGCTGCATGTCGGCCGCAGACATCCAGGTCGCCTTCTGGTTGATGTTCGCCTCGCGCGGCAGGAACCAGCGCACGTCGTAGATGAACATCATGTCGAGCCACGCGGGGACCTGGCCGAGGGACGCCGCGCGCTCGAACAGCGGCAGGTAGCCGCGCTCGAAGCGGTGGAAGTAGAAGTCGGGGTTGGTGCGCACGCGGTCGACGCTGGAGTCCCCGGTGCTGCGCTTGCGGTAGAAGTACTCGGCATCCGCCACGGCGAGGAGCTTCGCCTCGGGCGCGGCGAGCAGGTAGTTGCCGACGAAGACGGCATCCTCGGCGATGCTGAGGTCCTCGATGAACCGCAGCCCGGACTCGATGATGACGGATCGGCGGAAGAACGCGGATGCCGCCTGCGACTGCACGTAGGCCGGATGCTCGCGCAGGTCGATGACGCGCGTGCCGTCGGCGAACTTGAACCGCAGGACGTGGTCGTCTTTGATCTCGCCGGTGGCCTCCGCGAACCACTTCACGTTGGCGGATGCGACCGCGACGCGTTCGTCGTCGTGCCGGCGAAGCGCGGCGGCGGTGGCCGCGAGGTACCGGTCGCCGACGAAGTCGTCGCCGTCGGGGAACGCGATCCAGTCGCCCGACGCGGCCTCGATGCCGGCGTTGCGCGCCCTGCTGACCCCGCCGTTGCGCTGCCGGACGACCTGCCCGGCGCGGTCCTGGCGGGCATCGAGCCACCGCTGCGCGACGTCGCCGGAGGCATCCGGGGACCCGTCGTCGACGAAGACGTACTCGACCGTGTAGTCGCCCGCGACCTGGCGCTCGAACGACGCGAGCAGGTCGGGGAGGTACGGCTCCGAGTTGTACAGCGGGACGACGACGCTGAAGCCGACTGCGGGTGCCGTCACGCGCGTTCCCGCAGCGCGGCCATCACGGCCACTTCGACGGTGACGATCTGCCCGGTCACGTCGGTGTCGAGCAGGTGGACGGTCACCCGGGCCACGTCCTCGGGGTCGAGCAGGGTGCCGTCGGGCTCTTCGCCGAATGCGGCGGTGCGCATCGGGGTGGCGGTGCGCTGCGGGTTGATGCAGTTGATCCGCACGCCCGTCTCGGCCCACTCCTCGGACAGGGCCTGCGTGAGGTTCACCACGCCCGCCTTGGTCGCCGAGTAGGTGCTGTAGTTCGCCCGGCCCCGCGTGTACGAGCTCGAGGTGAACAGCACCACCTGACCGCCGGTCTCCTCGAGGTGGGGATACGCCTCGCGGCAGATGAGAGCGGGCGCGGTGAGGTTGGTCTGGATCGTGTTCTTGAGATCGTGCTTGCTGGTCTCCGCGAGCGGTGCGATGCGCAGCACGCCGGCCGTGACGATCACGGAGTCGATGCGGCCGAGCTCCTCCTTGGCTTTGGCGAGCGCCTTGCGGACCTGCTTGGCCGAGGTCACGTCGGTGCCCGTCGACGAGCGGCTGAACTCGAGCACCCGGGCGCCGGACCGCTCGGCCTGCTCCACGATGCTCGCGCCGATCCCGTAGCTGCCGCCGAACACGACGACGCCCTTGCCGGTCAGATCGGGCAGGGTGGTCACGGTCTCGGCCGAGATGCTCGCGGACTGCAGCTGGAACAGCTTGTCCGCGATGTGGATGTCGATGGGCTCCGTCACCTTCATGTTCTCGCCCGTGCCGTCGACCACGTAGATCGGCACCTCGGGGAGGTACTGGAACACGACGCCGCAGTCGTCGGTGGCCCGGAACGCCGGGTCCTGCACGGCGATCTCGTAGGCGCGGCGGATCGTCGAGAGGCGGAACGCCTGCGGGGTCTGGCCGCGTCGCAGCAGGGACCGATCGGGGATGCCGGTGATGTGCCGGTCGCCGTCGACCTGGATGATCGTGTCGGCGGACGGGATCGCGGTGTCGACGGCGTCGTACTCGTCGAGTGCGGTGACGCAGTCGTGGATGATGCGGTTGTCGATGAAGGGGCGGACCGCGTCGTGGAACAGCACCTTCGTGTCGTCGCCGTCCAGCGCGGCGATCGCCAGCTGGGTGGTGTCGTTGCGGGTCGCACCGCCGGGGAGGATGCGGGAGAGCTTCGCGAACCGCGGGTCGACCTTGAGGTGGTCCAGCTCGTCGATCGCGGCCGCGTTCATCATGATGATGATCTCGTCGATGTCGTCGCTGGCCTCGAGGGCCTCCAGCGTGTGCTCGACGATCGCCTTGCCGGCGATGCGGATCAGCTGCTTCGGGATGCCGAGTCCCACTCGCACTCCGATGCCGCCGGCGAGGACCACGGCGACCGTTCTTGCTTCTGTGCTCACGTATCTATACCTCACGGAAAGGGGCGTCGGCAGGCCGGAAGAGCCCTGACCATCTTAGGAGGGGCAGCCTGCGGATGTGCTGGACCGGCCGGGGA
>NZ_DATEJS010000094.1:0-14095 GCF_035277845.1 Microbacterium sp. | reverse complement strand
GGGGCGCCGCACCAGCGCACCGCGCTCGCGCGCGGCGAGCGCATACGGGGTCCAGGCGAGCTGGGTGTACGAGACGACGCTGCCGGCGGGGTTCCCCGCCTCGACGTCCGCGACGACCTGGGCGATGGTCTCGCGCCCTTCGACCTCCGGGGTGAACCCGGCCTCGCGGAACACCGGCTCGCGGCGGGTGTACCAGAACACGTCGGCGACGCGCGAGATCTCCTCGAGCTGCTGCACCGCCGAGATCCCGCCGCCGACGACCGCGACGCGCCGGCCGCGGAACTCGTCGAGCGACACGTACTCCTTCGTGTGCAGCTGACGGCCGAGGAAGGCATCCTGACCCGGATACCTCGGCAGCACCGGGTTGGTCCAGGTGCCGGTCGCGTTGATGATCGCCCGCGCCGTCCAGCGCCCCGCGCTGGACTCGATCACGAGGTCGCCGTCCGGGTCGTCGTCGGCGCGCCGCACGCTGCCGACCGTGACCGCGCGGAGGATCGGCAGACCGGTGGCGTGCTCGAATTCGGCGAAGTACTCCGGCACGGCCTCGCGGCTCGGAGTCGCCGGGTCTCCGGGCGTGCGGTGCAGCCCCGGCAGATCGAAGATATCGTTGACGGTCGCCATGGTGAGCGACGACCAGCGGTGCCGCCACGCCCCACCGGGGCCGTCCTCGGCATCGAGCACCACGAACGTGCGGTCGGCATCCGGGTCGGTGAGCGCGCTCGCGAAGCCGCGGCGCTGCAGGTGATACCCCGCGGAGAGCCCCGCCTGTCCCCCGCCGATGACGACGACCGTCGCGCGGTGACCCGGCGATCCGTCAGATGCATTCACGAGCATGTACAACGCCGCGATCGGCCTGCGCATTTCCGGCCCCGGTGGGAGCTGTTCGAGGTCTAGGCTGACGACGTCAAGGGAGGTTGCCGTGACCGTCGACATCGAAGTCGTCCCGATCGACAAGCCGGATGACGTCAACGTCATCATCGGCCAGTCGCACTTCATCAAGACCGTCGAAGACCTGCATGAGGCTCTCGCCGGGGTCGGCGGCACGCTGCGGTTCGGCGTCGGCTTCTGCGAGGCATCCGGCGCGCGCCTGGTGCGACGCACCGGCAACGACGACGACCTCGTCGACCTCGCGGTGTCGGCGGCGCTCGCCATCGGAGCGGGACATGCGTTCGTCGTCATGCTGCGCGAGGGCTTCCCGGTGAATGTGCTCAATCAGGTCAAGGCCGTGCCGGAGGTGTGCACGATCTTCTGCGCCACCGCCAACCCCGTGCAGGTGCTCGTCGCCGCGACGCCGGCCGGCCGCGGCGTGACCGGTGTCATCGACGGCGAGCCCCCGGTGGGCGTCGAGACCGATCAGGATGTCGCGGACCGCAAGGAGCTGCTGCGGGCCATCGGCTACAAGCTCTGACCCCGGTCATCCCGCCGGCTCGAGGGCGCTCTCGGCCGCCGCCAGTCGTGCGCCGACGCGGCGCGACGCGCGGAACGCCCACCACGCCAGGCGGTGGCGGCCGGCCTTGCGGTACACGCGGTGGTGCACGTCCACGTCCTCGCGCAGCGGGACGCCGGCCGCGACGCGCACGCTCGGCAGGATGACGGCGGCCGCCGCCACGTATCCGACGCTCGAGGGATGCAGGTGGTCGTGGGCCGAGAACAGGTCGTCCGGGTCGAGGCGGAACAGCCGTCCGAGCGTGTCGGCGAGTGAGACCGAGTGCCCGCCGGCGCGGAGCACCACGATGGCCTGGCCGGTCGCGAGCACGCGGCTGTACCAGTGCAGGAAGAACCGCAGCGGCTGGGAGAACGGGTGCACCGTGCCGAGGTCGGGGCAGGTGGCGACGACCACCTGTGCGCCGTCGTGGCGCAGCTGCCGCACCGTCTCGGACAGCGGCCAGAGCGCATCGGTGAGGCGCCTGAGGTGCATCACGTCGTTGGCGCCGACCATGATGATCACGACGTCCGGACGGGCCTCCGCGCGCAGGCGCTCGAGCTGGGCCTCGAGCGCCGGGGACGCGGCGCCCACCTCGGCCACGTTGGTGAGCACGACGGGCCGGCCGGATGCTTCGACCAGTGCCTGTGCGATGAGCACCCCGGGCACGTCGTCCGGCGACTCGGCGCCGTAGCCGACCGCCAGGGAGTCCCCCATCATGCCGAGGGCGATCGGGGTCCCCGCGCGATCGGCTCCGAACGTGTCGTTCCGCGCCCAGGCGGAATCGAGCCGGGTCGCCACGAGGCGCTCCCGGGCGATGAGCCCCTCGGCCGTGACGACCACCCCGATCACGGCGGCGAGGCCGGTCGCGGCTCCGACGGCCGTCCCCGCGACCGTCAGCGCGCGCACGCCCGTGCGCCGCTGCATCCGCCGTCGATCTCGGCCGCCTCGAGCACCCATCTGATGTCCCGAGGCCAGGCTATTCCCGCGCCGCGGCGGGGCGGACGCCCTCACCCGCGAGGTGGTTATGGGTCCGGGCGCGCGGTCTGCTCAGCGGTACTCGGGGTTCGCGTCGTAGCCCCAGCGCACGCCGTCGTTCCACGCCTGGCGCTGGTTGCCGTAGGCGGGGATGCCGCCGGCATCCTTCAGCCGCCGTGCGGTGTGCAGCAGGTTCCAGGTCATGAAGGTGGTGTTGCGGTTGGTGAAGTCGCTCTCCGGTCCGCCCGATCCCGGATCCAGATAGCTCGGACCGGGCCCGATCGCCCCGATCCAGCCGGCATCCGCGGCCGGCGGGATGGTGAAGCCGATGTGCTGCAGGCTGTACAGGATCGACATGGCGGCGTGCTTGACGCCGTCTTCGTTGCCGGTGATGATCGCGCCGCCGACCTTGCCGTAGTACACGTACTGCCCTTTGTCGTTGTACAGCCCGCTCATCGAGTAGAGCCGCTCGATGAGCTTGCGCGTGATCGACGCGTTGTCCCCCAGCCACAGCGGCCCGCCGACGACGAGGATGTCGGCCGCGTCGATCACGGGCCAGATCTCGTCCGGCCAGGCGTCGGTCGCCCACCCGTGCTCGCGCATGTCCGGGTAAACCCCGGTGGCGACGTCGTGGTCGATGAATCGGAGGTTCTGCACCGTCACGCCCTGCGCGCGCATGAGGGCGATGCTGCGATCCATCAGGCCCTGGGTGTTGCTGATCTCGGGGCTGCGTTTGAGGGTGCAGTTGATGAAGACGGCGTGCAGGTCGTCGTACGTCGCGGGAGGGACCGGTTGTTCGGGCATGACCGCAGAGTACGCGCGGGAAGGAGAAAGTTCAGCCCCTCCTTCCCCTCACCGGTCACGGTTCGAGGCTCGCCGACGACATCGGCTCCATCGGCACCGACGTGGTCCCGGGCAGCGCATGCGGGGCGACGAGGACGAACACCGCAAGGCACACCAGCACGGCCGCGGTGACGTAGGTGGCGGTGCGACGCCAGGGCAGCAGCTTCTCGAGCGCGATGAGTGCCGTCACCGAGGCCATCCAGACGATGTTCATCACTCCGAGGGCGAACATGGCGGCCATCAGCGCCCAGCAGCAGCCGAGACACCACGCCCCGAGCTTCGCGCCCATCACCGTCGCACCGGGCATGCCGTCCCGCCACGTGCCGAGCAGGAACCCGAGCGGACTCCGGCATTTGCCGAGGCAGGCGCGCTTCCACGGCGTGAACTCGTAGACGGCCGCGAACAGCAGGGTCGCGACGGTGAGAGGGCGACCCAGTCCGTCCCAGGCGAGCGCCTGCCCCGGGGCAGCATTCGCGAGCCCGGCGATGGCGACCACCAGGACTCCCACCGCGGCCCAGACGATCAGGTATCCGGCGGCGAAGGCGACGACCAGAAGGGGATTCCGGGACTTCGTCATCCGCGCGTAGAGCGCGATCGTGGGCGACACCGACGGGAACATCATCGCGGCCATCATCGCCGTCCACGCAGCGAGGAACCACCCGGGAGCCCCGAGCGGCGACCAGGGGCCGCGGTCCATACCCGCCATCTGCTGCGCCGCCCACCACCAGCAGACGACGGCGACCGCGCACAGGAAGACGACCGAGCCGACGCGCGCACGGACGGCGCGGAACGCCGCTGTCAGATCCTCGGGTCGGTCCGCCGCCTTCGAGGGCCCAGCGGCCACGGCGTCATCCCACCCAGGAGAAGCTCGAGTACGAAAGCCCTGTCTTCGCCTCGTACGCGATGCCGAAGGCATCGATCTGCGACGACGTCGCCTCGGCCATCGTGAGGTCGGAGCCGACGGGATGGAACATCCCGTCGAACTTGACCGGCTGGCCGTCCTCTTTGCCGAACGGCACGATGTCCTTGATCTCGAACATGATGCTGTCGTCGACCTGCACCGAGTGCCGCAGCCCGTCGTCGGCCATGGTGATCGCCGCGCGCTGCGCACCGGCCATCTCGCCGATGAGCGGCACGAGTCCGGCCATCGGTCCTCCGCGCTGCCCGCCGAAGACCTCGACCAGGCGGTCGAACTGGTCAGCGGATGCCTCCTGGTCGACGAAGACTCCGATCTTCCAGTTGCCTTCGGTCATCACCTTCGGAGTGTCGGCGATGAGAACGACCTTGCGGCCGTCCACCTTCGTGCTCTCGATCGCGCCCTCACGGATGTTGAACGCGAGCGTGACGCGGCAATAGTCGTACGTCGCACCGTGATCCATGCTCATGTTGCACGGGCACATCAGCTCGCACGAGCACGTCTCCGCATAACTCCCTGTCAGATTCCACGACATCATCCACTCCCCAGTGTGTGTCGGGATCGGGCGAGCCGGCAGATGCCAGCTCGGCTCGATCTCCCCATGTCATCGGCGTATCACCCGATGGTACGCCGACCCCCTCGCCTCGGGAAGAGGCCGAGGTGGGCGCAATCGTTCCCCTCCCCGCCGGCGGGAACACGAAGAGGGCCGGCCTTCCGGCCGACCCTCTTCCCATCACGTCGGGATGACAGGATTTGAACCTGCGACCCCTTGACCCCCAGTCAAGTGCGCTACCAAGCTGCGCCACATCCCGTGATTCGATTGTCGCCGCCTGCATGCAGGCAACTCCCCCATCCTACCCGACAGGCCGGACGCCTTCGAACCACGGATCCGTGGCCGATGTCGGAGCCCCGGGCTAGCGTCGGAATATGGACATCCAGATCCACCCGGCATCCTCCGACCGCTTCGACGACCTGCAGCATGCGCTGACCGGCGGGGGCGACGGCGCGTCGTGCCAGTGCGCGTGGCTGACGCTGAGCAACAAGGACTTCAACGCCACCACCCGCGACGACCGGGAACAGCTGCTGCGCGAGGAGACCGAAGGGCCTCTGCCGCCCGGGCTCATCGCCTACGTCGACGGCGAGCCGGCGGCCTGGGTGCGCGTCGGCCCTCGGCGCACGCACCAACGTCTCCCCCGCACGCGCGCGCTCGCGCCGCATCTGGCGGAGCCGTGGGACTCCGACGACATCTGGACCATCTCGTGCTTCGTCGTGCGGCGGGAGCACCGTGGCGCCGGCCTGAACGCCGAGCTGCTGGCCGCGGCCGTCGACTTCGCGAAGCAGCACGATGCGGCGCTCATCGAGGCATATCCGGTCGACCCCGACGGCGCGCACGCCCGCGACAACGACCTGTGGCACGGCGTGCTGTCGACGTTCCTCGCCGCCGGGTTCACCGAAGCGGCGCGGGCGAAGCCCACGAGGCCGGTGGTGCGACTCGCCCTACGATGAATCCATGCCGCACCGAGCCCGATGGTGGGCCTTCGCCCCGTCTGTCGTCGTCACGCTCTGGCATCTCGAGACGCTGCTGCCCGGCATCGCGCACTCCGACGCGGCGGAGGTCGTCAGCAAGCTGCTGCTGATGCCGGCACTCGCGGTCGGCGTGCTCGCGGTGTGGCGCGGCCCCCGGCGGATGCGCTTCGGGCTGCTGCTCGCCGCCCTCTTCTTCTCGTGGCTGGGCGACGAGGCGGGCGTGTTCTTCCGGATGCTGCCGGAGGTGCCGACCATGGTCGGCTTCTTCGCGCTCGCGCACATCGGCTACATCTGGCTGTTCACGCGGCACCTGAAGCAGCGCCGGCTGCCGTGGTGGACGCTCGTGTTCGCGGTCTGGTGGGTCGCGATGATCGGCGTGCTGTGGCCACGACTCGGGTCGCTCGCGATCCCGATGGCCGTATACGGCCTCATCCTCGGCTCGATGGCCACCACCGCCGCCGCCACCACACCCCTCATCGCGGCCGGTGGTGCGGTGTTCCTGCTGTCCGACTCGATGCTGGCGTTCCAGCTGTTCCCGCCGACGCCGCTCGGCGCCTGGAGCGACCTCGCGGTCATGACCGCGTACTGCCTCGGCCAGCTGCTCATCGCCGTCGGCGTCGTGCTCGCACCGGCGCACCGGCGCACTCGAGTGGACACGCCGGTGGCCGCGTGAGCGAGACCGCGCGGGTGGATGCCTGGCTCTGGGCCATCCGCATCTACAAGACGCGCACCCTCGCGACCGAGGCGTGCAAGGCGGGGCACGTCAAGGTCAATCAGGCGAGTGCGAAGGCCGCGCAGAACGTGAAGCCCGGCGACGAGGTACGCGTGCGCATCGACGGATTCGATCGCATACTGATCGTGCAGCACACCATCAGCAAGCGCGTGAGTGCGCCGCTGGCAGCCGCGGCCGTCGAGGAGCGCACCCCGCCGAGAGAGCCGATCCCGAGGATCGCCGTGCGCGATCGAGGGGCGGGGCGTCCGACCAAACGCGAGCGACGCGAGATCGACCGGCTGCGCGGCCGGGACTGAATGTCGGAGGCCCGGAGTAGCGTCGGAACGACAGAGCGAGACCGGGGGGTTTGATGGACGAGTCGTCGTCGCAGTCGTCTCCGGTGGTGGCCGAGCTGGACCGGCTGGTCGGGTATCTGGCCGGGGTTCGGGCGCGGGCTGCGGCCACGTTCGCGGCGGAGACGTTCTTCTTCGCGCACGTGGCCGACCTGGTGTCCCGGCGGGATGCGGAACGCGCCGCCCGGGCAGGGGCCGGGGCGGTGGTGGATGCCACCCAGCTGGGCATGCGGGAGGTGTACGCGGAGATCGCCGCCGCCCTGCACCTGAGCGAACTGCAAGTCGCCCGGCGGGTGTCGGACGCGACCGTGCTGGTGTCCCGGTTCGCGGAGACCCTGTACCGGGTCAGTGACGGGGTGCTGTCCCCGCAGCACGCGCAGGTCATCGCGGACACCGGCACCGTGATCGACGACCCCGACCTGCGGGCCGAGTACGAACGACACGCCCTGACCATCGCGGACGAACTCACCCCCGCCCAGCTGAAAGACGCCCTGACCGCCCTGGTGTCCCGGCTGGACCCGGACGGCACCCGGGAACGCATCCGCGACGCCGTCACCCGCCGAAAGGTCACCGTCCGCCCCCTGGAACCGGGACTGTCCCGGGTCACCGCGGACGTGCCCACCGTCCACGGGGTCGGGATCGTGAACCGGCTCCGCGACATGGCCACCGAACTGGCCGCCCAGAACCAGGCCGACGCCGACACGGCGGCCGTGCACGAGGATGCCGGCGACGCGGGCCCGGCCGAGGCGGCCCCGGCCGTGGGTTCGGATGCGGACGCGGACGAGTCGGATGCGGTGGTGGATGAGCGGACGCAGGGTCAGGTGATGGCGGACATCTTCTGCGACCTGCTCCTCACCGCCGCCCCCGCCGGGCACGGCACCACCGACCAGCACCAAGCCGCCCTGGCCGCGATCCGACCCACCGTGCACGTCACCATCCCCGCCGGCACCCTCACCACCACCGCTGCCTCATCCCTCGCCGGGGGCACCTTCACCGGCACCGCCGAGTGCGCGGGCAGTGCGATCGGAGTGGCGGAGGTCCCCGGGTACGGACCCGTCGACGACACCACCGCCCGACACCTCGCCGCAACCGCAGATGTCTGGATCCGCGTGTTCACCCACCCCACCAGCGGGGTCCCCGTCACCGTGGACCGGTACCGGCCCACCACGAGGCAACGCCTCCACCTGGAAGCCCGCGACCAGCACTGCCGGTTCCCCGGCTGCCGCCGCCCCGCCACCCACTGCGACCTCGACCACACCACCCCCGCCGCCACCGGCGGACCCACCAGCCTGCAAAACCTCGCCTGCCTCTGCCCGAGACATCACACCCTGAAACACCACACCGACTGGCACGTGCGACAACACCCCGGCGGCATCCTCACCTGGACCTCCCCCACCCGACGCGTCCACACCACCCGACCACCCGGCACCATCCACTTCCACCCCGAACACCCACCCGGAACAGAACGAGAACCCGCGCCAGAACCAGAACCCGCACCCTTCTGACGCGATCGCGCGTGCCTGATGCGCGAACCCGCCCGACCACACGTCGAGATCTGCGGCGTCAGCCCGCACGGCAGACGTCGGGCTAGAGCTGGTCCAGCAGGGCTCCAGCGCCGCGCACCTGCGCGCCGAGCTCCTCGACCCGGCGCCGCAGTTCCCGGTCGCTCGTCACGACGGTCACGGCGCGGTCCTCGCCGAGCAGCAGCGCGACCGCGGCGACGAGCTCGTCATCGCCCGACCGGCCCTGCGCCATCACGTAGTCGATGCCCGCGACGGGCTTCGCGACACGCGCCGCGCCCTCGAGCACGATCACCCACTGCGGGAACCACACGTCTCCGGCAAGGCGCAGGAACGCCGTGTCCATCCCGCGGTGTGCCCGCGCCGCGATGCGCGTCATCAGCCGGTCGGCGGCCGCGGCCCGGTCGTTCCACCAGCCGTCCGGCTGGGATCCCACGACGTTGGCGGCATCCACCACGACCGCGGGGCGTTCATCGAGCATCCCGCGGATCTCGTCCCACGACGCCGCGAAACCGGGATGCAGCGGCAGGTCGCTGACCTCGTCGACCGGCACCCACACGAGGTCCTTGCTCTCCGGATCGCTCACCACCGGCTCGAACGGATGCCGCAGGTCGGCGATCACCGTCGCGTACGACCAGAACCCGAGATCGAAGATGTGCATGGCCCGCACCGCCGCAGCGTCGGCCGGCACTCCGGCCTCCTCGCCCGCCTCGCGCAGCGCCGCATCCCGCGCCGTCTCGCCCTCGTGACGCGCCCCGCCGGGGAGAGCCCAGGTGCCGCCGAAGTGGCTCCACTCCACGCGGTGCTGCATGAGCACCCTGCGCTCGTCGTCCATCAGCAGCAGGCCTGCCGCACCGAACCGGCCCCAGTACCGTTCGCCGGAGGGCGCCACGACCCAGGCATCCCCGGGGTCCAACGGACCCGTCGGCGGACGCCGGGTGAACTCGGGCGGTTCGATGGTCATCTTCGACTCCCAGACAGGGACGGGATCAGCGGTGGCGACGCTCGCGGATGCGCATGTTGATCACGATGGGCGTCCCTTCGAAGCCGTAGAGCTCGCGGAGGCGGCGCTGGATGAAGCGGCGGTAGCCGGGGTCGAGGAACCCGGTCGTGAACAGCACGAACGTCGGCGGACGGGTGCCCGCCTGCGTGCCGAACAGGATGCGGGGCTGCTTGCCGCCGCGCACGGGATGCGGGTGCTCCGCGACGAGCTCCGAGAGGAACGCGTTGAACTTGCCGGTGGGGATGCGGGTGTCCCACGAATCCAGGGCCGTCTCGAGGGCCGGCACGAGCTTGTCGAGGTGACGGCCGGTGCGCGCGGAGATGTTCACGCGCGGCGCCCACGCGACGTGCGCGAGGTCCTGCTCGATCTCACGCTCCAGGTACCGCCGGCGCTCGATGCCGTCCATGTCCGGGTCGTTCAGGCGATCCCACTTGTTGTAGGCGATCACGAGGGCCCGGCCGGACTCCAGCACCATGTCGATGATGCGCACGTCCTGCTCGCTGATCGGCTCGGACACGTCGATCACGACCACCGCGACCTCGGCCTTCTCGAGCGCGGCCGAGGTGCGCAGGGAGGCGTAGAAGTCCGCGCCCTGCTGCAGGTGCACGCGGCGACGGATGCCGGCCGTGTCGACGAACCGCCACATCTTGCCGCCGAGTTCGACGATCTCATCCACCGGGTCGCGGGTGGTGCCGGCGAGGTCGTTGACGACCACGCGCTCTTCGCCCGCCGCCTTGTTCAGCAGCGACGACTTGCCGACGTTCGGGCGGCCGAGGATCGCGACCCGGCGCGGGCCGCCGATCTCGTTCTTGGCGACGGCCGACACATCCGGCAGGGCCTTGACGATCTCGTCGAGCAGGTCGGCGACTCCGCGACCGTGGATGGCCGACACCGGGTGCGGCTCACCGAGGCCGAGGTTCCACAGGGCGGCCGCCTCGGGTTCCTGGCGGGAGTCGTCGATCTTGTTCGCGACCAGGAACACCGGCTTGCGGGTCTTGCGCAGCAGCCGCACGACATGCTCGTCGGTGGAGGTCGCGCCGACCATGGCGTCGACGACGAACATCACGACGTCACAGAGCTCGATCGCGATCTCGGCCTGCGCCGCGACGGACGCGTCGATGCCCTTGGCATCCGGCTCCCAGCCGCCGGTGTCCACGAGCGTGAAGCGGCGGTCCATCCACTCGGCCTTGTACGAGACCCGGTCGCGCGTGACCCCCGGCGTGTCCTCGACGACGGCCTCCCGGCGGCCGAGGATGCGGTTCACCAGGGCGGACTTGCCCACGTTCGGACGACCGACGATCGCGACCACCGGCAGCGCGGGCAGCAGCTCGATGCCGTCCTGCCCGAACCCGAGTCCTTCGAGCACCGCCGCGTCGTCGTCGTCGAGGTCGTAGTCCGCCAGCGACGCGCGCAGCGTCTCGGCGCGCTGCTCCGCCAGCGTGTCGTCGATCTCGGCGAGGCGCTCGGCCAGATGGTCCGGGCCGCCCTCGTACTCGTCCTCAGCGCCCATCGCGCCCCTCCAAGACATCATCGATCACCGCGAGCACCGCGGCGACGGTTCCTTCGAAATCCAGATCGGTCGAGTCGACCACCGTCACGCCGTCGGCGGCGGTGAGGAAGTCGACGACCTTCGAGTCCGCGGCATCCCGCTTGCGCAGCGCCTCCGCGACGGCGGCGGCATCCTGCGTGGTCACCTCTTTGCTGCGGCGGGCGGCGCGAACCGCCTCGTCCGCGGTCAGCAGGATCCGCACGGGAGCATCCGGCGCGACGACCGTGGTGATGTCGCGGCCCTCCATGACGACGGCCTCGCGCTTCGAGCCGCGCGCGTACCGCCGGAACATCCTGTTCATCGCGACGCGCACCTCGGGGATGCGCGCCACGGCGCTCACCGCCGCGGACACCCGCGGCTCGCGGATCGCCTCGGTCACGTCCGCCCCGCCGACGGCCACCCAGTAGTCGTCCGGGTCGAGCGAGATCGCGAAGCCCAGGTGGGATGCCGTGGCGAGCACGGCGTCCGCGTCCGAGACGTCGGCGCCGTTCTGCAGCACCCGCCACGTCAGCGCACGGTAGGCGGCGCCGGTGTCGAGGTAGCCGTAGCCGCGCGTGCGGGCCAGCTGCTTGGACACGCTCGACTTGCCGCTGCCTGCGGGGCCGTCGATGGCGATGATCGCGGACTCAGTCATTCATGCTCGCAATCTTCCAGCCGCGTGCGACGAGCCCTTCGGCTGCGCGGCGCAGCGCCGTGGGGGTGAGGCTGATCTCGGCGAGGCCGAACTGGGCCCCCGGCGAGTGCTCCAGGCGCAGATCCTCGACGTTCACGTCGAGCTCGCCGAGCTCGCCGAACAGGCGCCCGAGCTGGCCGGGAGTGTCGTCCACCATGACCACCAGCTGCTCGAAGCGGCGGTTCTGGCCGTGCTTCCCGGGCAGGCGCTCCACGCCGTCGTTGCCGCGGCGGATCGTGTCGGCGACCGTGCGCCGGGCGCCGGGCACGTCGGGGGCGCGCAGGGCGTCGGCGACCTGGGCGAGGTCGGCGGCGAGCGCGTCGAGCACGTCCACCACGGGTGCCGCGTTCGCGTCGAGGATCTGCACCCACAGTTCGGGGGCGGATGCCGCGATGCGCGTGGTGTCGCGCACCCCCTGGCCGGCGAGGCCCAGCGAGGAGTCCGGCGCGTCCGTGAACCGCCCGGCGAGCAGGCTGGCGACGATCTGCGGCACGTGTGACACCAGCGCGACCGAGCGGTCGTGCTCCTCCGGCCCCATCTCGACCGGGGTCGCGCCGAGGTCGAGGGCGAGTCCCTCCACGACGGCGAGGTCGGATGCCGGCGTCTCCGCGTCGCGGCACACCACCCACGGGCGGCCGATGAAGATGTCGGCACGGGCGGCGATCGCTCCCCCGCGCTCCCGGCCCGCGAGCGGGTGCGAACCGATGTAGTGGGTGAGGTCGATGCCACGCGCTTCCAGGTCGCGCAGCGGCTGCAGCTTGACGCTCGCGACGTCGGTGACGACCGCGTCGGGGTGGGCGGCCAGTTCCCGGGCGATGACGTCGGCGACGACATCCGGCGGCACGGCCACCACGACGAGGCGGGGCGTGTCGTCCGCACGGGCGGCACGGCCGGCGCCGTAGTCGATCGCGAGGCGCAGCTGCGCAGGCGAGGTGTCGGCGAGGGCGACGTCCACGCCGAGGGCGACGAGCGCATGGCCGATGCTCGACCCCAGCAGGCCCGCCCCGACGATGCGCACGGTGCCCGATGTGCGCGCAGCGCGCTGGGCACGGCTCGTGTCGGTCACTGATTCTCCTGGTCCGTCTGACGCGAGAGAGTCAGAAGCGCGCCTCTCTCGATTTTAGTCAGCTCCCGCGTCTTTCCCACTGGGAGGGTTCCCAGGTGCAGCGGTCCGAACTGGCGGCGCACGAGCTCGGTGACCGGATGCCCCACCTCCGCCATCATGCGGCGGACGATGCGGTTGCGGCCGGAGTGCAGCGTCAGCTCGACGAGGCTGGCATCCTTCGACGCATCCTTCAGCCGCGCCTTGTCCGCTTTGATCGGGCCGTCCTCGAGTTCGATGCCGCGCGTCAGGCGGGCGATGGTCGCCGGCGTCACCCGTCCGCGCACGCGCGCCAGGTACACCTTGGTCACGCCGAACGAGGGGTGGGCGAGCACGTGCGCGAGTTCGCCGTCGTTGGTGAGCACGAGCAGCCCGGAGGTGTCGGCATCCAGCCGGCCCACGTTGTAGAGGCGCTCGGGCCAGTTCTTCGTGAACGGGCGCAGGTCGGGCCGTCCGCGTTCGTCGCGCATCGAGCTGACCACCCCGGTGGGCTTGTTGAGCATGACGTAGCGCTTGGACTGGTCGAACTGGATCGCGGTGCCGTCGACGTCGACGAGGTCGGATTCGACGTCGACCCGCGAGCCGAGTTCGGTGACGACCTGCCCGTTCACGCGCACCCGGCCCGCGACGATCATCTCCTCGGCGACGCGCCGGGATGCCACGCCCGCGTTCGCGAGCGCCTTCTGCAGCCGCACGGTGGTCTCGGGTGCGGGGGTGCTGTGTTCACTCACCGGCGAACCTCTCCGTCGATGGATGCCACATCGTCGACGTCGTCGAGCAGCGGGGAGATGTGGGGCAGCTCGTCGAGGCTGTTGATGCCGAGATGGCCGAGCAGCGCATCGGTCGTGCCGTACAGCACGGCTCCGGTCTCGGCGTCGGCGCCCACCTCGACAACGAGTCCGCGCGCGAGCAGGGTGCGCACCACGGAGTCGACGTTCACGGCGCGGATGGATGCCACCTTGCTGCGCGACACCGGCTGCTTGTACGCGATCACGGCGAGGGTCTCCAGAGCTGCCTGGGACAGGCGCGTGGGCACCTGGCTGCCGACGAAGTCGCTGATCAGGTCGTCCAGCTCGTCGCGCACGTACAGCCGCCAGCCGCCGCCGACCTCGCGCAGTTCGAAGCCGCGCCGGTAGCCGCCGTGGCCGGGTCCGGACTCGCCGTCGTAGTCCGCGACGAGCCAGTCGATCGCGGCGCGCACCGGGCGCACGGGGCTCGCCACGGCGGCCGCCAGCGAGACGAGGCTCTGCGGCTCCTCGACGATCAGCAGGATCGCCTCGAGCCGGCGGCACAGCTCCGGGTCGAAAACGGGGTCATCGGTCATAGTCTGCTCCCAGCGCAGCGAGGTTCTCGTCGGTCCAGCGGACGGCGGTCCACTGCAGGATCAGCTCCCCGAGCGGCTCGTCCTGATCGAAGGTGAGCGCGGCGTGCCGGTAGAGCTCCAGCACCGACAGGAACCGGGCCACCACGATACCGGGCTCGCCGATCCCGGCGAT
>NZ_DATEJS010000093.1:0-3225 GCF_035277845.1 Microbacterium sp. | reverse complement strand
GAACCCGCACGCCGTGGAGGTCGCCGTGGCGCGCGTGCGCGAGGCGGTCGGAGAGCCGGGCCTCATCAAGACGATCGTCAAGCGCGGCTACCGGCTCGACCGCGCGGAGGACTGAACCGCCCGGACGCATGTGTCCGGCGTGTGACGCGGCCCTCAGCAGACGGCACTGCGGCAAGTGCGCAAAGCGTGACGACCACGACACCGTCTCGAGGCCGACTCCGAAACACGCGGCTCGTAGCGTCGGGTCACCGGCCGCTCGATCCGAAGACCGCGGCCGCAGAGATGGAGGTCGGCAATGACGACAGCAGTACGAGCAGATGAGGGCGCCGTCGTCCTCACCACCCGTCCCGGTCGCTGGCTGGACGGGTACGACCCCGAGGACACCGCCTTCTGGCGCGCCGGCGGACGCGACATCGCGCGCCGCAACCTCGGCTGGTCGATCTTCACCGAGTTCCTCGGATTCGTGGTGTGGCAGCTGTGGAGCATCGTCGTGGTGCTGCTGCCCGCGGCGGGCTTCACCTTCACCGACACCCAGTCGTTCTGGCTCATCTCGCTGCCGAGCCTCGTGGGTGCCACCCTGCGCTTCCCCTACTCGTTCATGGTCGCCCGCTTCGGCGGTCGCAACTGGACGATCGTCTCCGCCGCCCTGCTGCTGGTGCCCGCCGTGCTGCTCGGAGTCGTGGTGGCGAACCCGCACACGCCGTTCGGCGTCATGCTGACGGTGGCGGGCCTCGCCGGCCTCGGCGGCGGCAACTTCGCGAGCTCCATGGCGAACATCACGCACTTCTTCCCGCAGCGGGAGAAGGGCTGGGCGCTGGGCCTGAACGCGGCAGGCGGCAACGTCGGCACCGCGGTGGCCCAGTTCCTGGTGCCGATCGTCGTGACGCTCGGGGCGGGCAGCATGATGCGCGTGTCGTGGGCGGGCTGGATCTGGGTGCCGTTCATCCTGCTCGCGATGTGGGGCGCGTGGCGCCGCATGGACAACCTGACGTCGGCGAAGTCCGACCTCGCCGGTTCCGCCGCCACGCTGCGCGAACCGCACCTGTGGCTGCTCGCGCTGCTGTACGTCGGCACGTTCGGCTCGTTCATCGGGTTCGCGAGCGTCTTCCCCAAGCTCATCGCCGACCAGTTCCCCGCGTTCTCGGCGCTGCACGTCGGAGGCGCGGCGGTGTCCCTCGCGTTCCTCGGCGCCCTCGTCGGATCCCTCTCCCGCCCGTACGGCGGTCGCCTCGCCGATCGCCTGGGCGGCGCGCGGGTCGCCGCGGGTGCGTTCGGCGTGATGGCGGCCGGCGCACTCACCGTCGTGGCCACGCTGCCGCTGCACAGCTTCGCGCTGTTCCTCGGCTGCTTCCTGGTGCTGTTCGCCGCGACCGGGATCGGCAACGGGGCGACGTACCGCATGATCCCGCACGTGTTCTCCGCCCGCGGGGAGGTCACCGCGGCGGCGGATGCGACGGTGGCCCGCAAGGCGGCCGCGGCACTGGGGCTGATCTCGGCGATCGGCGCCTACGGCGGCTTCGTCATCCCGCAGATCCTGAGCGCGTCGCACGCGGCGACGGGCGCCTACACGGCCGCCTTCCTCGGGTTCGCGGCGGCGTACGTCGTGCTGCTGGTGGTCACGGTCGCGGTGTACGCGGTCCCGCGTCGGGCCCTCGCGCTGCGCCGCATCTGACGTCCGGCAAACGGGAAGGTCCCCACCCGATCCCTCGGGTGGGGACTTCTCGTTGCCGGCTCAGTACACGTCGCGCGCGTAGCGCTTCTCGGCCGCCAGCCGCTGCTTGTAGGCGAGCGCCGTGTCGGCATCCATGCCGCCGTGCGCCTGCACGATCTGCAGCAGCGCGGCATCGACGTCGGCGGCCATGCGGGCGGCGTCCCCGCACACGTACACGTGAGCGCCGTCCTCGAGCCACCGCCACAGTGCGGCCCCGTGCTCGCGCATGCGATCCTGCACGTAGACCTTCTGCCGCTGGTCGCGTGAGAAGGCCGTGTCGATCCGGGTGAGGAATCCGTCCCGGCTCATGGCATCCCACTCGTCGCGATAGTAGAAGTCGGATGCCTCGTGCTGTTCGCCGAACAGCAGCCAGTTGCGTCCACGCGCGCCGTCCGCGCGCCGGTCGTGCAGGAAGGCGCGGAAGGGCGCGACGCCCGTGCCCGCCCCGATCATGATCATCGGGGTGTTCGGGTCGCGCGGCGGGCGGAAGTGCGCCGCCCGCTGCAGGAAGACCGGGACGTGCTCGGCCCGGTCGGCGAGGTACGTGGAGCAGACGCCGCCGCGCGGCATCCCCTCCTCGGTCTCGAACCGCACCACCGAGACGGTCAGCTGCACCTCGCCCGGGCTCGTCTTGGGGCTCGACGAGATCGAGTACTGCCGCGGTTGCAAGGGCTTGAGGACGTCGATCCAGTCCTGCGCCGTGGCCTGCACCGGGAACTCCCGCAGCAGATCGACCGCCTGCCGGCCCCACAGGTACTGGTCGAGACGGGAGCGGTTGTCGCGCCCGACGAGACGGGCGGCGTGCGTGGATGCGCTCCGCTCGACGACGAACGAGAGCAGCTCCGAACCGATCCGGGTCACATCGCGACGGGTGCGCAGCGCCTCCGCGAGCGGCAGCTCCTCGCCCCCCACCGACACGGTCGTGCGGCCGTCGAGGCCGGTCGCCGCGATCCAGTCGGCCACGACCGCGGGGGCGTTCTCGCACACGATTCCGAGTGCGTCGCCGGCCTCGTACGTCGCGTCGTCGGGAAGGGCGAACCCGAACTGGCGCACCTCCTTCGCCGACCCGGCCCCGCCCAGCACCCGGTTGGTGAGCAGCGGCGCCGACAGCGGCGCGGCGCGCGTGAAGGTCACCGGTTCCGGCGGTGACGCCACGACGGTCGGGGCCGGGGCATCCTGCACCGCGGAGGATGCGGGTTCGCCGAGCAGCACCTCGAGCACCTGGTCGATCCACTCCTCCGCGACCGAGTCGTCGAACGGCTCGCAGTCGACCCGCTCCAGCAGCGGCTCCCCGCCGAGCTCTTCGAGCCGCGAGTGCAGATTGCGTCCGTGGCCGCAGAAGTCGTCGTAGCTGGAGTCGCCGAGGGCGAGGACCGCGTAGCCGGTGCCGTCGAGCCGCGGCGCATCGTCCGCGGCCAGGTGCGTCCAGAACGCGGCCCCGTTGTCGGGCGGACCCCCGGTGCCGAACGTCGAACTGACCACGAGCACGCGCTCGTGGTCGGCGAGCTCGGCGG
>NZ_DATEJS010000092.1:0-3434 GCF_035277845.1 Microbacterium sp. | reverse complement strand
GCCGGTGAGCACCTCGTCGAGGATGAGGAGGGCGCCGTGCGCGTGCGCGATGTCCGCGAGCGCGGCGTTGAAGCCGGGCAGCGGCGCCACGATGCCCATGTTCGCGGCGGCTGCCTCGACGATGACGGCCGCGATGCGGTCGCCGTGGACCGCGAACGCTTCCCGCACCGCGTCGAGGTCGTTGTACGGCAGAACGAGGGTCTGCGCGGCGATCGGTGCGGGGACGCCGGCGGAGCCGGGGAGGGCGAGGGTCGCGACGCCCGAGCCCGCCGCGGCGAGCAGGCCGTCGGAGTGGCCGTGGTAGTGCCCGGCGAACTTCACCAGCAGGTCGCGGCCGGTGTAGCCACGGGCGAGGCGGATGGCCGTCATGGTCGCTTCCGTGCCCGTCGAGACGAGGCGCACCCGGTCGATCGGATGCTGGTCGGCCGACACCACGCGACCGGCGATCAGCTCGGCGAGCTCCACCTCGCCCTCGGTCGGGGCGCCGAACGACAGGCCGCGCGCAGCGGCATCCTGAACCACCTCGACCACCTGGGGGTGCGCGTGGCCGATGAGGGCGGGCCCCCACGACGCGACCAGGTCGATGTAGGTGCGCCCGGCGGCGTCCGTGATCGTCGCGCCCTGCGCGCTCGTCACGAACCGGGGCGCCCCACCCACCGACCCGTACGCGCGCACCGGCGAGTTCACCCCGCCCGGGATGACCCGTCGGGCCTTGTCGAACAGGGTGTCGTTGCGGTCGATCATCGGTCTCTCTCGTGTCGCCGCGTTTCGTCTCGCTTCGCTCGCTCAACGACCGCGGAAATGGGAGCTGCTCAGCGCAGCCAGCGGGCGGCCTCGGCGGCCCAGTAGGTCAGGGTGACGTCGGCGCCGGCGCGGCGGATCGCGGTGAGCGACTCGAGGATGGCGCCACGTCGGTCGATCCAGCCGTTCGCCGCGGCCGCTTCGACCATCGCGTACTCGCCGGACACCTGGTACGCCCACACCGGCACGTCGACGGACGCCCGCACGTCGGCGAGCACGTCGAGGTACGGCAGCGCGGGCTTGACCATGACGATGTCGGCGCCCTCCTCGACGTCGAGCAGCGCCTCCCGGATGCCCTCGCGGCCGTTGCCGGGATCCATCTGGTAGGTGCGGCGGTCGCCCTTCAGCTGCGAGTCGACGGCCTCGCGGAACGGTCCGTAGAACGCGCCCGCGTACTTGGCGGAGTACGCGAGGATCAGCGTGTCGGTGAAGCCCTCGGCATCCAGCGCGGCGCGCACATGCCCGACCTGGCCGTCCATCATGCCGGAAAGGCCCAGCATGGCCGACCCGGCGCGGGCCTGCGCCAGCGCCATGGCGGCGTACCGCTCCAGGGTGGCGTCGTTGTCGACGGATCCGTCGGCGGCGAGCACCCCGCAGTGGCCGTGGTCGGTGAACTCGTCCAGGCACAGGTCGGTCTGCACGACGAGCGCGTCGCCGACCTCCTGTGCGAGCGCGGCCGTGGCGACGTTCAGGATGCCGTCCGGGTCGTCCGCGCCGGAGCCGGTCGCATCCCGCACCGCGGGCACGCCGAACAGCATCACGCCGCCGACACCGGCCTCCGCGGCATCCGTCGCGGCCCGCCGCAGGGAGTCCATGGTGTGCTGCACGACCCCGGGCATCGAGCTGATCGGCGACGGCTCGGCGAGCCCTTCGCGCACGAACAGCGGCAGCACGAGCCGGCGCGGCACGACGTCGGTCTCGCTGACGAGCCGTCGCA
Organism: Microbacterium sp.; assembly: GCF_035277845.1. Lineage (GTDB taxonomy): Bacteria > Actinomycetota > Actinomycetes > Actinomycetales > Microbacteriaceae > Microbacterium. The sequence goes on along the minus strand of NZ_DATEJS010000092.1, from coordinate 1,696 downwards.
CGGCGGGCGACTGGCGCAGACGGCGGGGGCGGTGCACGGGGAAGCTCATGAGGGGTCCTTCGGGGTGAAGCGGCCGACCGCGTCGATGAGGGAGCCGATCGTCTGCTTGGCGGCGACCGCGTCCACCCGAAGGCCGATGCGAGCGGCATCCTGCTCGGTGCGCGGCCCGATGGCGGCGACGATCGTGCTGTCGGGGATGTGCGGGAACTGGGCCCGCACCTGCTCGGCGACCGAGCCGCTCGTGACGAGGATCGCGTTGATGCGGCCGGATGCCACGTCCTCGGCGATGCGCTCGGTGACCGGCACTCCGACGGTGCGATAGGCGACCACGCTGCGGACGCGGTGCCCGGCGTCGATCAGCCGCCGGGTGAGCACGGGCTTCGCGATCTCGCTGCGCAGGGTCAGGATGTCGCGCGGTTCCGGCTCGATCGCGAGGAGCTCGTCGGCCATGCCGGAGGCCGAGTTGTCCTTCTCGGGCACCAGGTCGACCTTGTAGCCGACGGCCTGCAGCGCGGCCGCGGTGGTCTCGCCGACCGCGGCGACCCTGGTGTGCGCGGGGATCACGGCCCGGTAGGCGAACAGCACGTCGACCGTGGTCGCGGAGGTCATCGTCAGCCAGTCGAAACGGCCCTCGGCGAGATCGTTCAGCGCGGCCTCGAGGGTGGGCAGATCCTCGGTGGGCGCGAAGTTGATGAGAGGTGCGATCACCGGCACGGCCCCCTGCGCCCGCAGGGTCGCCGCGACGCTGTCTCCCCACGGTCCGCCACGGGGCACGAGCACCCGCCAGCCGGCGAGCGGCTTGGGTGCGTTCGCAGCGGAACCTTGCACGTCAGAGCTGAAGTGCGAGCGGGGAGGTGTGTTCATGGGGTCGACTCTCGTGGTACCAAGTCGGCCGCCCCACGATCGAGCAGCCGACGGGCGACATCGAACCCCATGCGCTGTGCACGCGTCGGGTTCGCGCCGTCGACAGCATCCGCGCCGTTGCCACTGCCAGATTCCCGAGCATACGCCTCAGTCAGGGCGAAGGTCCGGTCCTCCCCGATCCGCCGCCCGCCGTCGCGCGCGTAGACGATCGCGCGGATGCGCAGGCCGTCGCCGACCACCGACGAGTGCACGCCGACCGGGGCGGCGCACCCGCCGTCGAGGGCGGCGAGCACGGCCCGCTCCGCCGTGATCGCGGTGCGGGTGGCGTCATCGTCGAGCGCGGCGACGATCGCCACGAGTTCGGAATCCTCGCGCACCTCGACGGCGAGTGAGCCCTGCCCGGGAGCCGTCGGCCACTCCGCGAGGCCGAGCTCCTCGACCTGCAGGCCCTTCAGCGGATCCGCGTCGCCCAGCCGGTTCAGGCCGGCGGCGGCGAGGATGACGGCATCCAGCTCGCCGCTGCGCACCCGGCCGAGCCGGGAGTCGACGTTGCCGCGGAGGTCGGCGACCGAGACCCGCGGGTTGAACTGGTGCACCTGGGCGATGCGACGCGGCGACCCGGTGCCGACGGTGCCGTGCAGGTCGGCGAGCGACGTGCCGTCCCGGGTGATGACGACGTCGCGGGCATCCTGCCGCACCGGCGTCGCCGCGATCACGAGCCCCGGCGCGGGCGCGGTGGGCAGATCCTTCAGGGAGTGCACGAGCACATCGCACTCCCCCGCCAGCAGGGCTTCGCGCAGGCGGGTCGCGAACACGCCGCGCCCGCCGAGCG
>NZ_DATEJS010000091.1:0-5193 GCF_035277845.1 Microbacterium sp. | reverse complement strand
GCGAACACGCCGCGCCCGCCGAGCGTCGACAGGGATGCCCGGTTCACGTCGCCCTCGGACGTGATCGGAACGAGCTCGACCTCCTGACCGGAGGATTCGGCGAGCTGGTCGGCCACCTGCTGCGACTGCGCCATCGCGAGCGCGCTGCGGCGGGTGCCGAGCCGGATCGTCACTGCAGGACTTCCGGGATGTCGTCGATCTCGATGCGGCGTCCGGTGAAGAAGGGGAGCTCCTCGCGCACGTGCAGGCGCGCCTCGGTGTAGCGGAGGTCGCGCATCATGTCGACGAGGTCGGTGAGCTCGTCGGCCTCCATGGGCAGCACCCACTCGTAGTCGCCGAGCGCGAAGGCGGCGACCGTGTTGGCGACGACGTTCGTGAACGCGGCGCCCTTGCGGCCGTGGTCGCGCAGCATCCGGCTGCGGTCCTCCTCGGGCAGCAGGTACCAGTCGTAGCTGCGCACGAACGGGTAGACGGTGAGCCACTGCTTGGGCTCGATGCCGCGCAGGAACCCGGGCACGTGGGCGCGGTTGAACTCCGCGTCGCGGTGCACGGCCATGGCGTTCCAGGTGGGCAGCAGGTTCTTCAGCAGCTCCGTGCGGCGAAGGCGACGCAGGTCCCGCTGCAGCGCCTCGGCGCTGTCGCCGTGAATCCAGATCATCAGGTCGGCGTCGGAGCGCAGGCCGCTCACGTCGTAGAAGCCGCGGATGGTGACGCCGCCGGCTTCGATGAGCTCACGGATGTCGGCGAGCTCGGTGACGTCCGACTCGGTGACGGGGCGCTCGGGATCGCGGCGCAGCACAGCCCAGAGGGTGAAGGAAGACATGTGATCCAGTCTGGCACTGGATTCTCTGCGGTCCCTCCGCGCGCCGCCCCGCGCTCAGCGCTTGCGGGTGTACAGGGCCACGAAGCCCCAGACCACACCGCCGACGGCGGCGGCCGCCCCCACCACGACGGCGGCTGCGGCGGCGGGGCTCTGCTCGGCCAGCTTCTTGAACTGCGCGACCTTCTTCTCGGCGGCCACGGCGGCCCGCCGCGGCAGGTTGCCCTTGACCTCGATGGCCAGCAGCGTCGCCTTCAGCTCGGCGCGTGCGCGCTCGACCGGATCGGTGATCCCGTCGGGGACCGCCGTGCGCGGGATGGCGGTGGTGCGTTCAGAAGTCATCGGCGGTGTCCTTCACGTCTTTGATGATCGCGGCGTCGCGCGCCACCGACTGCGCCGGGTTCTCGCGCTTGCCCAGCCGGCGGAAGCGCAGCACGCCGAGCAGCGCGAGCACGACCACGACGGCGAGCATGGCGACGAACACGACGAGGGATGCCAGCCACGCCGGCCACCACGACGCGAGCCCGATGATGCAGAACGCCCCGAGCGCCGGAATGGTCCAGAACAGCACGAACAGCGCGGCGAGGGTCCAGGCGGCACCGATTCCGCCGTCTTTCGCGGTGCGCTTGAGCCACGTCTTGGCCTGGTCGATCTCGGCCATGACCAGATTCTTGACGAGCTCCGGAACCTCGCCGATCAGGGTGAACAGGCTCTCGTCGGCCCGATCCCGATAGCCGCGCGGGGTCATGTCACTTCCCGTCGGCGGCGTCGGAGACGCGCTTCTTCACGTCGTCGGCTGACTTCTCGGCGGCTTCGGCGATGTCGTCGGCCGCCTTGCGGCCGGCCTTCACCGCGGCGTCCAGACGCTCACCGGGAGTGTCGGCGGGGGCGGCTGCGGCCTTCGTGACCTTGACCGCGCTGCTCCACAGGGCGGTCGGCAGGGCCATCAGCGCGGACTTTCCGGCGGCCTTGGCCTTGTCGACCTGCTTCTGCACGGCCGGGAGCTCCCAGACCTTGTCCGCCTGCTGTTTGATCTGCTCGTACCGCTCGCGACCTGCGCGCGTGCCCAGCACGTATCCGACTCCGAGGCCGATGACCAGTCCCACTTTGCCCCTCATGGGGTCTCCTCACGCTCGTTGTCATCCCCAGCGTAGACCTGTATTCCGATTCCGGCATCTAATCGGCTGCGGGCTCGGACCCTCCCCACAGCAGGCCCGCACGCACCCGGTCGGCCTCTGCAGCGGCATCCGGCACGACCTGCGCGAGGCCCGTTCCGGCCAGCCACGCACCCGCCGCGCCGAGCCCCTCGACCCGCCGGATCGCGGCCCGCGACCCGGCCGCGAACTCCGCACGGCCGAGCACGGACGCGGGCTGCGACTGCACGAATCGGGCCCGGTGGAAGCCGCGCAGCGCGGTCAGCTCCACGCCGAGCAGAGCGGATGCCTCGGACAGCGCGAGACGCGCCGCGGCCTCGTCGTCGAGGCCCTCGGTCGCGGGCGCCTCGCCCTGCGCACCGAACGACACGCGCACCACGTGCGCGCCGCCGGCGGCGCGGCGCACCCACTCCCACTTGGCCGTGGAGTGGGTGAGGGCCTTGGCGATGTGCGAGCCTGGCACGGTGAGCACGCCGGTGCCGCGCGGCGAGGCATCCAGCTCGGGGGCATCCACGACGAGCGTGACGATCTCGACGACCGGGGCGGCCGACTCGGCGGATGCCGGCAGGTCGGCGTGCGGGGCGAGCAGCTGCCGCGCCACCGCCTCGGGAGCCGCGACGATCACGGCGTCGAAAGCCGCGTCGCCGGGTGCACCCGCGGCGTCGTTTCGGATTTCGGCGTCGTCTTCGGGCTCGTCCGGCGAAGGGGTCCGGATTCCGGTCGATTCTCCGAGATCGCCGGCCTCGGGCACGACCACGCGCCACTTCCCGCCCGTTCGCTCGAGTGCGTGCACGGGCGTCGCCACGCGGATCTGCACCTGCAGGGCCTCGAGTCGCGCCTGCACCGCGTCGACCAGGCGGGACATGCCGCCCTCGATGCCCTCCACGGCCGACCCGGGCGCCTTGCACTGGGCGGCCTTCTCGGCACCGGCGCGCAGGGCGGCCACCGCACCGGACAGCGAACCGGCGCGGGTGAGCGCGGCCGACAGGCCGGGGGCCGCGAGCTCCACGTCGATGTCGTCGGGACGCGCCGAGTACACGCCGCTCGTCACGGGGGCGACGAGCCGGTCGAGCACGACCTGGCCCATCCGCCCGCGCACGAGGTGGCCGAGGCTGTGGTCGATGCCGATGGTCAGCGGCGGGCGCAGACGGTCGAGATAGGCCCGCCAGGCGGCGCGCCGGCCGATGATGCGCACGACGGCCGGATCCCACGGATTGGCCGGGATGCCGAGCACTCCACCGGTGGGCAGCGGGGCGGCATCCGGCCCGGTGCCCGACGCCGCGAGCCCGGCGAGCCACGCACCGCCGGCTGCCGGCGTCACGACCGCGTCGCCGAGTCCGAGCTCCTCGACGAGGGTGCGCACCGTGCCGCCGCGGGTGGCGAAGCTCTCCGCGCCGACGTCGACGCGGATGCCGGCGACCTCCGCCGAGCGCACCGCGCCGCCGAGGGACCCGGACGCCTCGAACACGGTGACCGCGATCCCCACCTTCGCGCACTCCAGCGCGGCGACGAGGCCGGCCATGCCGCCGCCGACGATCGCGACGCGGGTGCCGCGCACCCGCTCGGCGAGGCCCTCGAGGTCGGCGGGGTCGACGGTCACTCGCCCAGCTCCTTCACGAACCCGACGATGCGGGTGAGCACGGTCGGGTCGGTCTCGGGCGGGACGCCGTGGCCGAGGTTGAGGATGTGCGCGCGGGCCGCGCGGCCACGGGCGACCACGTCGCGCACGTGCGCCTCGAGCACCGGCCACGGCGCCTGCAGCAGGGCCGGGTCGATGTTGCCCTGCAGGGTGACATCCGGGCCGAGGATGCCGGCGGCCGCGTCGAGCGGGGTGCGCCAGTCGACCCCGACACACGACACCACACCGCCTGGGCCCACGCGACCCGAGACTCCGGGCGCCGCGCCGGCGGCGTCTGGAGTGGGAGTGGAGAGGGTCATGTCGGGCAGCAGGTGCGCCGTGCCGACCCCGAAGTGGATCGCGGGCACGACCGCACCGTCGAGCGCGGCACGCGAGTGCGGCGCCACGTATTCGCGGTAGTCCGCCACCGAGAGGGAGCCCGCCCACGAATCGAACAGCTGCACGGCGGAGGCACCGGCATCCGTCTGGGCGGTCAGGAACGTGCGGGACACCTCGGCCAGCCAGCCGGCGAGCGCATGCCACGCGGCGGGGTCGGCGTGCATCATGGCCCGGGCGCGCAGGTGCTCTTTGCTGGGGCCGCCCTCGACGAGGTACGCGGCCAGGGTGAACGGCGCTCCGGCGAAGCCGATCACCGGGGTTCCCGCGGGTGCGAGCTCGGCGGCGACCAGGCGCACGGCCTCGCGCACCGGCTCTGCGTTCGCGGCGACCTCCGCCGGGTCGATGGCGGTCAGCCGGGCGACGTCGGCCGCGGTGCGCACCGGGTCCGCGAACACCGGGCCCCGGCCCGGCTCGATCTCGACCGCGACGCCGGCGAGGCGCAGCGGGATGACGATGTCGCTGAAGAAGACCGCGGCATCCACTCCGTGCCTGCGCACCGGCTGCAGGGTGATCTCCGCCGCGAGATCCGGGGTCAGGCAGGCGTCCAGCATCCGCGTGCCGACGCGAAGCTCGCGGTACTCGGGCAGCGATCGGCCGGCCTGCCGCATGAACCACACCGGGGGCCGGGTGCCGCGCTCCCCGTGCAGGGCGCGGACGAGCAGGGACTCAGCGGGGTGGGGCATCCCGCCATTCTCGCACCCGGATCCGTGCGCGAATCAGCGGCCGAGTCCCTCGACGACCTCGACGCCGGGCAGGGATGCCAGCACGTGGCCGGGCGCGAAGAGCTTCGCGCCGCGGATACCGGCGCCGACGACGACACCGGGCGAGGCGGCGACGGCTGCGTCCACGAGCACGGGCCACTGCGCGGGCAGCCCGATCGGGGTGATGCCGCCATACTCCATGCCGGTGAGCGCCACCGCCTCGTCCATCGGGGCGAACGACGCCGAGCGCACGTCCAGACGCTTGCGCACCACCCCGTTGACGTCGGCGCGGGTGGTCGCGAGCACGAGGCACGCGGCGTAGCGGATGTCGCCGCCGCGCTTGCCCTTGACGATCACGCAGTTGGCGCCGTCGACCGGCTGCACGCCGTAGTGCTCGCAGAAGGCCGCCGTGTCGGCGAGGCCGGCGTCGATCTCGGAGACGCCGATGGATGCCGCATCCGGCACGCCGTCGAGCATGCGCGCCACCGGCTCGGCGACGAG
>NZ_DATEJS010000090.1:0-10795 GCF_035277845.1 Microbacterium sp. | reverse complement strand
CCCTCCGGACGCTGAGCGATGCCCGCCGGAGCCACCGTGGCGTCGGTGACTCCGGCGGGCAGACAATGCGAGGATGGATGGACCATGGCACACCCCGCTTCGAACCTGCCTCCCGTCCTCCGACCCGAGCATCCGCCGGTGCGCGCCCTCGACGATCTCGCCGCGCGCTTCGGCACCTCCACCCGCGGCGAGACCGACGGCGTGACCCTGACCGGTGTCACGCTGGCCACCGCCGATCTGCGGCCCGGTGAGGCGTTCGTCGCGATCCAGGGCGTCAACCGCCACGGCGCGGAGTTCGCCGCGCAGGCCGCCGAGAAGGGCGCCGTCGCCGTCGTGACGGATGCCGCCGGGGCGGACATCGCCGCCGGGTCGGGCCTGCCCATCGTCATCGTCGACAGCCCCCGTGCGGTGCTCGGAGACCTGTCCGCGTGGGTGTACGGCACCGGAGCCGACGACGAGCTGCCCCTGCTATTCGGCACCACCGGCACCAACGGCAAGACGAGCGTCTCCCATCTGCTCGAAGGAATCCTGAACCAGCTCGGGGTCGTCACCGGCCTCAGCTCCACGGCCGAGCGGCACATCGCGGGACAGGTCATCGTGTCACGGCTGACGACGCCGGAGGCATCCGAGTTCCATGCCCTGCTCGCCCTCATGCGCGAGCGCGGCGTCGAGGCCGTCGCCGTCGAGGTCAGCGCACAGGCGCTCAGCCGGCACCGCGTCGACGGGCTGATGTTCGACGTCGCCGGCTTCACGAACCTCAGCCACGACCACCTCGACGACTACGCGGACATGCGCGAGTACTTCGAGGCGAAGCTGCAGTTGTTCCACCCGGACCGGTCGCGCCGCGGCGTCGTCTCACTCGATTCGTCCGCCGGCGCCGAGGTCGCCGCGCGCAGCGAGGTTCCGGTCGTGACCGTGATCTGCCCGGCCATCGCGGCCGATCCGGATGCCGCGGCGGACTGGACCGTCGAGATCCTCGAGGAGCGCCAGGACGGCACCACCTTCCGTCTGGCCGGCCCCGACGGTCGCAGCCTCACCACCGTGGTGCCCACGATCGGGCGCCACATGGCGGCGAACGCCGGGCCGGCGATCGTCATGCTGCTGGAAGGAGGCTACGCCTGGGAGTCGTTCGTGGCGGCGCTCGACGGCGGCCGCATCGAAGCGTACCTGCCCGGTCGCACCGAGCGCGTCTCGGGCGAGCGGGGACCCGCGGTCTACGTCGACTTCGGGCACTCGCCGGACGCCTTCGAGAAGACCCTCGCCGCCGTGCGGCACGTGACCCCCGGCAAGGTGCTGTTCGTCATGGGCGCGGACGGCGACCGGGATGCCACCAAGCGCCTCGACATGGGACGCACCGGCGCCGAGGGCAGCGACATCTTCATCGTCACCGACCACCACCCGCGGTTCGAGGAGCCGGATTCGATCCGCGCCACGCTCCTCGAGGGCGCCCGCCGCGCCGGCACCCCGACCGAGCTGCACGAGTACTCCCCGCCCGAGCGCGCGATCCTCGAAGCGGTCAAGCTCGTCGGCGAGGGCGACGCCATCCTGTGGTGCGGACCGGGTCATCAGGACTACCGCGACATCCGCGGTGTGCGCACCCCGTACTCGGCGCGGGAGCTGTCGCGCCGGGCGCTGCGGGATGCCGGCTGGCCGGTGCCCGAGCCGCACTGGCCGGTACCGTACCCCGACGACGACACCCCGCTGTCGGACCCGACGCGCGACTGGCGCTGACCGGGGAGGCGCCGACGATGTCGCTCACCCCCGACGATGAGGCCCGGATCGCATCCGATCTGGAGCGGTACGACGAACTACTGCCGGAGTACCGGCGCAGGATCGCCGAACTCACCGACCGGCTCACCACCGCGATCACGGCGGACGACCGCATCCACCTGCACGCCATCGAGCCGCGCGTGAAGACCCGGGCATCCCTCGAGAACAAGCTGCGCGACAAGCTCGACACCGATCCCGAAGCACGGATCGAGGATGTCCTGGGCGTGCGGATCATCACCTACTTCCGCGACGACGCGGTCTGGGTGGAGCAGCTGGTGCGCGACATGCTGCGCGTGCACGAGGGCACCTATGCGGACAAGGCAGCGCTGCTGGAGGACCGGGAGTTCGGCTACCGCTCCATCCAGTTCCTCGCCACGATGCCGTGGGCGCTGGACGACGAGCACCTGCCCACGATCATCCGCGAGCGCCGCAAGCCCGCGCCGCTGTCACCCGCCGTCGTGGAGATCCAGATCCGGAGCATTCTCGAGCACGGCTGGGCCGAGATCGAGCACGGGCTGGTCTACAAGAGCGGGCGGCCGCTCCCCCGGCCGATCCGGCGGCGCTTCGCCCTCGCGGCGGCCCTCATCGAGAACGCCGACGAGCAGCTCGAGGTGATCCGGGACCAGCTCGCGCTCGACCGGCCCGAGCCGCCCGTGGCGGAGGAGACGGACGAGCAGGCCGTCGCCGGTCTCATCCAGCGGATGATCGCATCCGACCGCGTCTCCCGGGCCCTGGACGACCAGATCGCGGCGGCGCTCGACCTGCGGCTCGGGCGCCCGATGAACTCCGAGCGCGATGTCGAGCGTGCGGTGCACGTCGCGATGCTGGATTCCCGGGCGAAGCTCGAGCGGGCCCTCGCGGAGCAGGACGGCAAGCTCGGGCTGCGGATGGCGATCGTGTGTGCGGACGTCGACCGCCCCCTCACCCGCCCGGACGCCCGGCACGATCCGGACGAGCCCGTGCTCGCGTTCCCCGGCATCGGCATCTACTGGACCGCACTGGCGCTGCTGCACGCCCAGGAGGATCGCCTCTGGCATTTCACGGCCGTCGGCGAGGGACGCCTCAGCGAGTACCGCGACATCGGCCGCTATCTCGTCGAGCACCCGGAGGAGTCGGCACTCGGCATCCGGGAGCGATACCGGCGTCAGGCGTACCCCGCGGGCCATGCCCCGGAGTCCCCGCACCGCCTCCACCTCGCGCCGTAGCTCGCCGGTCGGTCGTGCGCACCCCGCGCTCAGCGGCCGGCTGCGATCGCGGCGTCGGCGGCATCCCGCGCCCACCGCTCGGCGTCGGCCAGGCTCTCCCGCGTGAGCTCCGCGGGAGCCTCGTGTGCGTCCACGATGCGCTCGACGGTCTCGACGATGCCGAGGAACGGCAAGCGGCCGTCGTGGAACGCGTCGACCGCCTGCTCGTTGGCGGCGTTGAACACGGCCGGGTAGGTGCGCCCGGCGCGGCCCACCTGCTTGGCCAGCCGCACGGCGGGGAACGCGTCGTCGTCGAGCGGCTCGAAGGTCCAGGATGCCGCGACCGTCCAGTCGATCGGCGCGCCGACGCCCGCAACCCGGTGCGGCCAGTCGAGTCCCAGCGAGATGGGCAGGCGCATGTCCGGCGGGGAGGCCTGCGCGATCGTCGATCCGTCGGCGAACTCCACCATGGAGTGCACGATCGACTGCGGATGCACCACCACGTGGATGGCGTCGTAGGGCACGTCGAACAGCAGGTGCGCCTCGATGACCTCGAGCCCCTTGTTCACCAGGGTCGCCGAGTTCGTCGTGACGACCCGACCCATGTCCCACGTCGGGTGCGCGAGCGCCTGTGCGGGCGTGACGTCGGCGAGCTGGTCCCGCGTACGCCCGCGGAACGGGCCGCCGGACGCCGTCACCACGAGGCGGCGCACCTCGCCGGCATCCCCGGCCCGCAGCGCCTGCGCGATCGCGGAGTGCTCCGAATCGACCGGCACGATCTGACCGGGCGCGGCGAGCGCCGTGACGAGGTCGCCGCCGACGATGAGGGACTCCTTGTTGGCGAGGGCCAGCGTGCGGCCGGTTTCCAGGGCGGCGAGTGTCGGCCCGAGCCCCACCGAGCCCGTGATCCCGTTGAGCACCACGTCGCAGGGGATGTCGCGCACCAGCTGCTCCGCCTCCGCGGCTCCGAACGCGGTGTGCTCCACCCCGAACTCCCCGGCCTGCGCCGCGACGGCATCCCGGTTCGATCCCGCCGCGAGTCCCACGACCTCGAAGCGGGCCGGATTGGCCCGGATGACGTCGAGCGCCTGGGTGCCGATGGAGCCGGTCGAGCCGAGGATGAGCACGCGTCGCATCCCGTCAGCCTAGACGCGCAGCAGCCCCGCGAATGCTCTCGCGGGGCTGCTCCGACGACGTTCGCGGGTCAGGAACCGGCGTGCTGCACACCCAGGATGTCGACGGCGAACACGAGGGTCGAGTTGGCCGGGATGGAGCCCTGCGCGATCGACTTGCCCTTGGCGTCGACGTAGCCGGCGGCCGGCGGAACGACGACCAGCACCTGCGAGCCCACGGTCGCACCGGTGAGGCCCTGGCCGAAGCCCTTGATGACCTGGTTGGTGGCGAACTGCGCCGGCGAGCCGTTGGTCCAGCTGGAGTCGAAGACCTTGCCGTTCTTCCACAGCACGCCGGTGTACTGCACCAGCACGGTGTCGCCGCTCTTCACCGCGGCGCCGTCGCCCTTCTTGAGCGTCTCGATCTTGACGGCCTTGGGCGGCGTGGTCTTCGGCACGGTGATGGTCGGCGCGCCCTTGGTGTCGAGCGTGACCGTCGGGAAGCCGGCCTGCGGCGCCTGCGCCTTGCCCCACGCCGCAGCCGGCACGAGCGCCTTGACGTCGATGACGTCGATGCTGGCCTCGGTCGCCGCGGAGGTGGAGGTCGCAGCCGCGCCGGGCATCACCGCGACGACGCGGGTGCCGACGGTGGCGCAGCCCAGCACCCGCCCGAGCAGGCTGTCGGCGGAGATCTGCTGCGGCAGCAGCGACCCGTCGACCTGGCCGATCGCACCGTTCTTGGCGCCGGTCTTCGCGTTGTACTCGGTGAGGGCGAACTGCACGAGGTCACCGGACTTCAGCTTCTGGCCGGACCCGGTCGTCACGACGCTGCTCTGCAGGGCCTTCACCGTCAGCGGCGACTTGAACGTCGCGGTGGCCGGGGCGCCCACCTTGCCGGTCACCTTGACGGCGTCGGACGCGCTGCCCGAGGCGACCTTGGCGCTGCACAGGTCGGTGGCGGCCGAGGCGCTCGGCGACGGCGCCGACGAGGATGACGTGGGGGCGGACGACGCGCAGCCGGCCAGGGCGACGGCCGCGAGGGCGGCGGCGGACAGGGCAAAGATCGAACGGCGGATGCGCACGGAGAGAACCTCGAGACTTCGGACGTGAAGTTCCATTGTCACCCGACACGCTCATGATGTAGCTGAGAACGGCTGCGGCGTGCCCTGAGATTCCCCGGGTCCGCGCCGTATTCCTGTGATGGCATGGGATCGGCGGTACTCTGATCGGATGACCACTCCTGCGGGCGACGCCGAGCCGGACGAGACGCTTGACGAACCGGAGGAGGAGTTCCGCAGCGATTTCGGCATGCGCTTCAGCCGCGCGATCGTCGGACCGCTCACCCGGCTGATCTACCGCCCGATCATCGAGGGCCGCCACAACGTGCCGAAGTCGGGCGCGGTCATCTTCGCCAGCAATCACCTGTCGTTCATCGACTCCGTGGTGATCCCGGTCGCCGCCCCGCGGCCCGTGCGCTTCCTCGCCAAGTCGAGCTACTTCGAGGGGACGGGCGTGAAAGGCTGGGCGTCCCGCATGTTCTTCACCGCGGTCGGGGCGAGCCCCATCCGCCGCGGCGCGGGTCAGGCAGCTCTGGACGCGCTCGACCAGCATCAGAAGATGCTCGAGCAGGGCTTCGCGGTCGCCCTCTACCCCGAAGGCACCCGCTCCCTCGACGGGCGCCTCTACCGCGGACGCACCGGCGTCGCCTACCTCGCCCTGCAGACCGGAGCCCCGGTCGTGCCGGTGGGCCTCATCGGCACGAACGAGGCCATGCCGGTCGGCGCGAGCATGCCCAAGCGCAAGCCGCGCGTGCACGTGCGCTTCGGCAAGGCGCTGGATGTGTCGTCGTACGGCCCGGCATCATCCGGCAAAGCCCGCCGACTCGCCACCGACGCGATCATGGCGGCGATCCACGAGCTGTCCGGCCAGGAGCTCGCGGGCGTCTACAACGAGCCGCCCGCGCACAACCCCCTCGACCGGATCAAGCAGGCGCTCCCCCACGAGCGCCGCTGACCGCTCCCCGCTCGGCCGGCCGCCGCGGCACGCGTGTGCGGGCCCGCCCGGGTGCTGTGAACCGCCCTGTGCGCGTTGCCGACGCTCCGGCCTTGTGGCCGGGCGCAACCGGCTTGCAAAACCGTTCCAGCCGAGACAGTCTGGCCTCACGCCTCACTGAAGGGACCCCATCGTGACCACGACACGAGCCTCCGTCGCCGCGCTGCGCGAGCGACCGGTGGCGGAGGTGCTCATCATCGGTGGAGGCATCAACGGCATCGCGACCCTGCGCGACCTCGCACTGCAGGGGGTGGACGTCGTCCTCGTCGAACGCGACGACTTCGTCTCGGGCGCGTCGTCGGCCTCGAGCCACATGGTGCACGGCGGGGTGCGGTACCTCGAGAACGGGGAGTTCCGTCTGGTCAGCGAAGCCGTCCGCGAGCGGAACGGCCTGCTGAAGACCGCCCCGCACTATGTGCGCCCGCTCAAGACGACGATCCCCGTCTTCAAGACCTGGTCGGGCGTGCTCTCCGCCCCGTGGCGGCTGCTCGTGACGCACGGTCGCGGCAAGCCGAGCGAGCGCGGCGCGCTGCTGATCAAGGCGGGCCTGGTCATCTACGACACCTTCTCCCGCGACGGCGGCTCCGTTCCCCGGCACGTGTTCCAGGGGCGGCGCAAGACCCTCGCGAAGTTCCCGCGCATGAACCCGGACGTGAAGTACACCGCGACGTACTACGACGCCTCCATGCACGACCCGGAGCGGCTCGCGCTGGACGTGCTGCATGACGGGCTCGCGGCGGGTGGCGACCGCGCACGCGCCGCCAACCATCTGGCCGTCGTCGGCTCGAACGACGGAGCCGTCACCGTGCACGACCGGATGACCGGCGAGGAGTTCGACATCCGCGCCAAGGTGATCATCAACGCGACCGGACAGTGGACCGACCTCACCAACGCCGCCCTCGGCGCACCGACCCGGCTGATGGGCGGCACCAAGGGCTCGCACATCGTGCTCGACAACGAGGAGCTGCTGGCCGCGACCCGGGGACGCGAGATCTTCTTCGAGCACTCCGACGGCCGCATCGTGCTCATCTATCCCCTGCGGGGCCGGGTGCTCGTCGGCACCACCGACGTCGACGCCGGCCCGCGCGAGGACGTCGTGTGCACCGACGACGAGATCGACTACTTCTTCGACCTCGTCGGGCACGTGTTCCCCGACATCCCGGTGACCCGAGACCAGATCGTGTACACGTTCTCCGGCATCCGGCCGCTCCCCCGGCACGACCACACGTCGCCCGGCTTCGTGTCGCGCGACTACCGGATCATCCCCGGGATGCTGGACGGCACGCCCACGCTGAGCCTCGTGGGCGGCAAATGGACCACGTTCCGCGCGCTGGCGGCGCACCTCGCCCGGGAGGCGATGCACGAGCTCGGGCTCACGCGCACGGTCAGCACCGCGGGACTCGCCATCGGCGGCGGGCGCGGCTATCCGATGACCGAGACGGCTCGGCGCGCCTGGATCGCGGCGTACTCGGCCGGCCACGAGCGCGCCGTCGCCGAGGCCATGCTGAACCGCTACGGCACGCGGGCCGCCGGCATCCTCGCCGCGATCCCGGTCGGGTCGGCACCCCTGCCGCACGTTCCCGGCTACTACCGCGCGGAGCTGGCGCACCTGGCGGCGACCGAGCAGCCGGTGCACCTGATCGACGTGCTGCTGCGGCGCACGGCCCTGGCGTTCGTCGGCGGGTTGTCGCCGGAGACGCTGCGAGAGGTCGCCGAGTCGGTCGCCGCCCCGCTCGGGTGGGATGCCGAAGCCGTGGCGGCGGAGATCGCGCACGCCGCCGACGAGCTGCGCACGGCGCACCGCGTGCTGCTCACCGGGCCGGGCGTCGCGCCCGAACGCCCGGCGGACGGCGCTGCCGTCTCCGCGCTCGCCCCGTACTGAAAGGACGACACATGCCCGACCACGTGATCGCGATCGACCAGGGCACGACGTCGAGCCGTGCCATCGTCTTCGACAGGTCGGGGCGGATCGTGTCGGTCGGTCAGCTCGAGCACGAGCAGATCCTGCCGAAGCCGGGCTGGGTGGAGCACGACCCTGTGGAGATCTGGCGCAACGTGCAGGAGGTCGTCGGGGTCGCGCTCAGCCGCGCGACGCTGACCCGCCACGACATCGCGGCGGTGGGCATCACGAACCAGCGCGAGACCGCGGTGGTGTGGGACAGGCGCACCGGCGAGCCGGTGTACAACGCGATCGTGTGGCAGGACACCCGCACGCAGGACATCGTCGACCGGCTCGCCGCGGACGGGGGCGTGGAGCGGTTCAAAGAGGTCGTCGGCCTGCCGCTCGCCACGTACTTCTCGGGCACGAAGATCGCGTGGATCCTGGAGAACGTGCCGGGCGCCCGCGAGAAGGCGGAGGCCGGGGACCTGCTGTTCGGCACGACGGATTGCTGGGTGCTCTGGAATCTCACCGGCGGGGTCGACGGCGGCGTGCACGCCACGGACGTCACGAACGCGTCCCGCACGATGTTCATGGACCTGCGCACGTTCGAGTGGCGCGACGACATCCTCGAGGCGTTCGGCGTGCCGCGCTCGATGCTGCCCGAGATCCGGTCCTCCTCGGAGGTGTACGGCACCGCGCACGGCTCCCAGCTGCTGCGTGAGACGCCGGTCGCGGGCATCCTCGGCGACCAGCAGGCGGCCACGTTCGGCCAGGCGGCGTTCGCACGCGGCGAGAGCAAGAACACGTACGGCACCGGATGCTTCGTCATCGTCAACACCGGCGAGGAGATCGTGCACTCCGGCAACGGTCTGCTCACCACGGTCGGCTACAAGCTCGGCGACCAGCCCGCGCATTACGCGCTGGAGGGGTCGATCGCGGTGACCGGCTCACTCGTCCAGTGGCTGCGCGATCAGCTCGGCATCATCGGATCCGCGGCCGAGGCGGAGACGCTGGCGGCATCCGTCGAGGACAGCGGGGGCGTGTACTTCGTTCCCGCGTTCTCGGGGCTCTTCGCCCCGTACTGGCGGCCGGATGCCCGGGGCGCCATCGTGGGGCTCACCCGCTTCGCGACCAAGGCGCACATCGCGCGGGCCGCCCTCGAGGCGACGGCATTCCAGACCCGGGAGGTGCTTGATGCCGTGCGCGCCGACGCCGGCGTGCAGCTGCCCGAGCTGAAGGTCGACGGCGGCATGACCGCCAACGCGGGGCTCATGCAGTTCCAGGCCGACATCCTCGGCGTGGATGTCGTGCGGCCGGTCGTCGCGGAGACGACCGCGCTCGGCGCGGCCTACGCCGCAGGGCTCGCGGTCGGCTTCTGGACGGGCCTGGACGAGCTCGCCGCGAACTGGCACGAGGGCCGACGGTGGAGCCCGGCGCTGGATGAGGACGAGCGGGAGCGGCGGATGCGCCTGTGGCGCAAGGCCGTGACGAAGTCCATGGACTGGGTCGACGACGACGTGCGCTGACGGCCTCCCGAATCACCGCGGCATCCCCCGGCGTGTCGTTGTTTTGTCTGAATGTCGGAGGCCCATGGAAGGCTTCAGGCATGGGCACATTCGGTGGCATCGTCGATCAGCAGGTGCGGGTGCTGGTCGGGCTGCTGGGTGAGGTCGCGGTGGCGGATGCGGCGCCGGTGATCGTGGGGCTCGGCGACGAGTCGGTGGTGGGGGTGATCACGGCGGCGACGGATGCGATCCGTGAGCTGGAGGCGCTGCGGGTACTGGCGACCGGTGTCGCGGCGCGCCGGTCGGGGCGGGATGCCGGCCACGGTGGTCTGGCGCAGCGGCTCGGGCACCGCAACGCGGTCTCGCTGGTGCAGGATCTGACGGGGGTGTCCAAGGCGCAGGCGGGGAGGGTGACCCGGCTCGGGCAGGCGCTGGTGGAGACCGCGCTGCCGGATGTGGGCGACGCCACGCGCCCTGACGTGGAAAGGCCCCCGAATGTGGACGGCGGACCCGCGCCCGATCCCGGGGCTGATGCCGGCCGCGACGCTCCCGCCGAGGGTGTGCCGGTGCGGCCGTGGCATGCGTGTCTGGGTGACGCGTTCACGACCGGGCGGATAAGTGTGGACCAGCAGTCCGCGATCCGCCGTGGCCTCGGCGACCCACCCGCCCCGGCCGGAACTCCCGGGCAGCCACCGTCACCGGATGCGGACATGCTGGCGGCGTGGGCGCTCGCGGCACAGCAGCTCATCGACGAGGCGTCCCGCCGCACCGTGGAGGACCTGGCCGCGGCGGCGCGGATCATCCGGGACCGGCTCGACCCGGACGGCGCCGCGCGCCGGTTCCGCGAACGGTTCGAGGCGCGCTCGTTCCGGGTGTGGACCGACACCGACGGGATCCGGCACGGGTCGGTCCGGTTCGACGACACCGGCGCCGCGTGGGCGACCGCGATCCTGGACGCCGCCCTGCGCCCCCGCCGCGGCGGACCCCGGTTCGTGGATCCCGCCGAGCACACCGCCGCCGAACAACTGGCCGCCGACCCGAGAACGAACGAGCAACTCGCCTACGACCTGCTCCTCGACCTCCTCCATTCCGGAGCGGTCGCGGACGCCGCCCATGTGTTCGGCACGAGGCAGGCCGGAATTCGGATCATCATCACCCAGACCGCCCACGACGACGCCTCGGCCGGGAAGCCGGCCGTGGCGGTCATCGAAGACACCCGCACCACCGTGCCCGCCGCATTCGCCGCGCAGCATGCCTGCGACACCGGGCACATCGCCTGCACCCTCGACG
>NZ_DATEJS010000089.1:0-14180 GCF_035277845.1 Microbacterium sp. | reverse complement strand
GCACCGCGAACGCGGCCGGCGCGGCGCCCGCGATGACGCGGATGCGCGCGCCGAGCCGGGTGGACTCCGCAAGTCGCTCCGCGATCGCGTGCGTCGGCACGACCACGGCATCCGCGTGCTTCTCGGCGCGCTTGAGCATCGCGCGGTGCCAGGCGACGCTCGTGCGCGGCATCCCGGACGGCGAATCCCATGCCTGCAGATCCCACAGCGTCACCACGGTCTGGTCGTTGTCGTGCACCCGGTCGTGGCGGACGAGCGGAGCCATCAGCGTCGGGGAGTGCACGAGGCCGCCGGGCGCGCCGACCGGCACGCCCATCTGCCAGGCCGCGGCGAGCTCCCGCCGGCCGAGGCCGAGCCGGTGCACCTCGGCGAGGCCCGGCATCCGCAGCTCGTCGCCGCCGGACGGCACGATCGCGGCGACGTCGCAGCCGGCCGGGCTCGTCTGGATGAGCGCTGCGGCGCGTTCCCGCGACGCCGTCTCGAGGTGCTGGTCGGTCGGGGTGACGAGCTGGTCGAGCACCACGCGCAGGGTCGTCGTCATCACTGCTCCTCAGTTCGAGGGTGACGGGGATGCCGCCGGATGCAGCAGCTTCTGCAGCTTCGCGTGGATGGCTGCGACATCCGGGTTGAACTGGTCGACGCCCTGGGTGGGGACGAGCTGGATCGCCTGCACCTTCTGGGAGCGCGACTTGATGCCGAGATCCGCCAGGTAGCCGAGCATCCCCTCGGGGATGTCCGTCTTGAACAGGTTCTGCCCGGCCGCCGCGACCTCGCGGAAGCGGGTGAGCAGCGTCGTCGCGTTGACCTGCTTGACGATCGCCTGCTCGAGCTGCGCCTGGCGCTGCACGCGGTCCCAGTCGCTGGTGGTCTCGCGGGAGCGGGCGTACCACTGAGCGGTGTTGCCGTCCATGTGCTGCTCGCCGGGCTCGATCCACCCCTTGGCCCACTGGCTGGCCGGCTCGCCGCGGTACTTGGGGCCGCCGCCGATGGGCAGCCGCTCGGTGACCTTGATGTCCACTCCGCCGAGCGCGTCGACCAGCTGCGCGAACCCGCCGAAGTTCATCAGCACGTAGTACTGGATCTTGACGCCGAGGATGCCCTCGAGTGCGTCGCGCGTCGCCTCGATGCCGGGCGTGGAGCCCTGCGTGACGGCGTCGGGGTAGAGGGAGGAGCCGTGCTTGCACACGGTCACCTCGGTGTTGAGCTGGTTGATGCCGGGTCCCCAGCCGCAGACCGGATCGCCGTGCCCGGTGTGCACCGAGGGGTAGAGGGAGCGCATCGGGCTGCCCGCGACGAACGGGAAGCCCGCCAGGTCGCGCGGCACGCCGGTGGTCGTGATGGCGCCCGTGGTGGCGTTCATGGAGACCACCGAGATGCTGTCGAACCGCATCGACGTGCGCCCCTGGGCATCGTCGCCGCCGAGCAGCATGATGTTGTAGTAGCCGTCGCTGGGCGCCTGCGAGGCGCCGGATGCCCCGAACAGGGTGCCGAACGTGTCGCGCGCGGTCTGCGCATAGCTGGCCGCGGTCACCGCCCCGCCGGAGGCGACGACGAGCAGGACGACCGACAGGATCGGGATGGCGACGCGGGTCCAGGAACGCAGCCGCACGACCCGCACGAGCCGCAGCGTGTCGATCGTGAGCACCACCCAGAGGATCGCGTAGGCGACCAGCAGCACCTCGACCACCAGCAGCACGATGCCGTTGGTGACGAGATCGAACATCGTGCGGCGCGACAGCAGCGCCACGGCGACCGTGACGATCGCGAGCGCCCACATGACGAGCGTGGCGCCGAGGCCGAAGCGGCCGAGCCGCCGGTTGCCGGCGAGCGCCTGGGCGGAGCCCGGAATCAGGAAGTTCAGCAGCACGAGCCACCATCCACGGCGGGTCATCACCTGTTCGGACCCGTCGGGATGCCGGATGGGCTGGGCGGACATGCCCAGGGCGGCCGCGGTCACAGGGCCGCCTTCAGCCGGCGGTTCTTCTCCTCCACCTGGGCCTCCAGGTCGGCGGCGTACGCCTCGACGGCGTCCGCGATGGCGGGGTCGGATGCCCCGAGGATGCGCGCCGCGAGCAGGCCGGCGTTCTTCGCGCCGCCGATGGACACGGTCGCGACGGGGATGCCGGCCGGCATCTGCACGATCGACAGGAGGGAGTCCATCCCGTCCAGCCGCGCGAGGGGAACGGGCACGCCGATCACCGGCAGCGCGGTCACGGAGGCGAGCATTCCGGGCAGGTGCGCGGCTCCGCCGGCGCCGGCGATGATGGCGCGCAGGCCACGGCCCCGCGCCTCGCGGCCGTACCGCATCAGCTTGTCGGGCGTGCGATGCGCCGAGACGACCTCGACCTCGTGCGCGATGCCGAACTCGGTCAGCGCGGCGGCGGCATCCTTCATCACCGACCAGTCGGAGTCGGATCCCATCACGACGCCGACGAGCGGCGCGGGGTGCTCGGCGGACTCCGGGCTGGGCACGGTGGCGGGCTGCGGCTCAGTCACCTGCCCAGGCTAGGCCGCGACACTGGAAGATCCCCGCAACGGCGCGCGTCGCGGTGCCCCGATCAGGCGAAGAAGGCGGCCGCCGCACGGGCGTCGTAGGTGACCTCGTACAGCACGGAGCCGGTGGCGTTGACGTGCCCGACCTTGCGGCCGGGGCGCGGGTCCTTGCCGTACGTGTGCACCTTCACGTCCGGGTGCGCGACCATGGCGGCCGGCATCCGGTCGGCGAGGGTCCCGTCGGCCGGTCCGCCGAGGATGTTGACCATCACCGTCCACGGCGCGCGCGGGTTCGGGTCGCCGAGAGGCAGGTCGAGCACGGCCCGCAGGTGCTGCTCGAACTGGCTGGTGATGGCGCCGTCCTGCGTCCAGTGCCCGCTGTTGTGCGGGCGCATGGCGAGCTCGTTGACCAGCAGCCGGTCGTCGGTGGTCTCGAACAGCTCGACGGCGAGCATCCCGGTCACGCCCAGCCCCTCGGCGATGCCGGTGCCGATCTCGGCGGCGACGGCCTCCAGCCGCGGCGTGCTCTCCGGTGCGGGGGCGATCACCTCGGCGCAGACGCCGTCACGCTGCTCGGTGTGCACCACGGGGTACGCGCGCACGTCGCCGGAGGGGCGGCGCGCCACCTGCTGGGCCAGCTCCCGGCGGAAGTCCACGAGCTCTTCGGCGAGGAGCGCGGAGCCCGCGGCGCGGGCGAACCAGTCGTCGGCGTCGGTGCCGGCCGAGACGACCCGCACGCCCTTGCCGTCGTAGCCGCCGCGCGGCGTCTTGACGATCGCGCGCCCGCCGTTGTCGTCGATGAAGGACTGCAGCTCGGCGGCGTCGTGCACCGCGGCCCACTCCGGCTGCGGCATCCCGAGCTCGGCGAGCCTGGCCCGCATCACCAGCTTGTCCTGCGCGTACTGCAGCGCGTCCGGCCCCGGGTGCACGGCGACGCCGGCGTCGACGAGTGCGTGCAGCACGTCCTGCGGCACGTGCTCGTGGTCGAATGTGATGACGTCGACCTCCCGGGCGAAGTCGAGCACGGTCTGGGCGTCGCGGTAGTCGCCGACCGCGGTCGCGGCGATCGCCGCCGACATCCCGGGCTGCTCGGCGAGGACCCGGATCTCGACCCCGAGCTCGACCGCGGGTGCGATCATCATCCGCGCCAGCTGGCCCCCACCGACGACACCGACTCGCAGGCTCATGCTGCTCCTTCCGTCCGCCCCATTCTCGCGCACCGCGCGGGGCTGCGGTTACGGCAGCAGCGGGGACGGCCGGGTCGCCTGGCCCGGGAGCGCGCCGCCGTCCCGGTGGGCGAGCATCTGGCTCATCTCGACCTGATCGACGAGCACTTCGTGCACGAGCTCGGCGCTCGGCACGTCCACCAGGCGCAGCGGCTGCTCGACGCCGTCGGAGAGGGTCAGCGTTCCCGACCCCCACGGCCGCTGCAGGATGCGGCGGCGCACCGCCACGTGGTACCCGCGGGCGTGGTTGAGCTCGCGCCGGTGCATGACGAGGATGCCACGCCGCTCGATGACCCGGCGCGTGGTGATCGTGTACGTGTGCGTCCACCACGACAGGAACGGCAGCACCACGAGCAGCAGCACGACGAGCGCGGCGACGGCGACCAGCATCCAGTCCTTCGCCCACGGCCACGGGAGGTTGTCGTAGAAGAAGCCCGTGACGCCGGCGACGGCGATCAGCACCGCGGCGGGCCAGACCAGCAGCCGGCCGTGCCGCCGGAAGCGCGCCACGCGCAATTCCGGCGTCGCGGAGCCGGATGCGGGCGTCGGCGGCCGGTTCATCGGCCCGAGGGGCTGGGTCACCCCACCATTGTGCCCCGGGCCGCCCGCGAAACCGCCGATCGGATGAGGCGCGTCAGCGCACGTGCACGACGTCTCCGGCCGACAGCGACCGCTCACCGGAATCGGATGCGACGACCAGGCGCCCGTCCTCGTCGAGCCGCACCGCCCGGCCGACGACGGCGGAGCCGTCCGGCAGCGACACGCGCACGTCGAGCCCGATCGTGGCGCACACCGTCTCGACCGCGGTGCGCAGCTCCGCGGGGGCCCCGCCGTCCGCGGCGAGGTCACGCAGCGCGCGGTCCAGCTCGCGCACGTAGTCGGAGAGCAGGGCGTCCTCGTCGGCGACGGCGCCGAGCACGGCGAAGGAGGTGGCCGTCGGCACCGGCAGCTCGTCGGCGGGCATCGTCGTGTTGACACCCGAGCCGATCACGACGGCTCCCGGGTCTCCCGGCACGACCTCGGCGAGGATGCCGCAGATCTTGCGGCCGTCGACGAGCACGTCATTGGGCCACTTCATCCGCACCGTCTGCTGCGGCAGCTGCGCGGCGACGGCGCGCGTCATGGCGGCCCCGGCCACCAGCGGGATCCAGCCACGCGCGGCGGGGGCCACGTCATCCACCCGTACCAGCACCGACACCGCCAGCGCTCGCCCCGGCCCGGCGACCCACGAGCGGTCCAGGCGCCCCCGGCCGCCGGTCTGATCGCGGGTGAGAAGCACGGTCAGGTGCGGCAGCGCGCCTGCCGGGCCGGCGGCCCGGGCGACGAGCTGGGCGTTCGTCGAGGCGCTCTGCGGCGTGATCTCGAGGGAGGAGACGAGCGCGTTCAGGCGGCGGAAGGAGCCATCGTCGGGCATCCCGTCAGTCTAGGCCGGAGGCAGGTTCGGAGGATCCCCACCAAGAGTCGCGGATCGCCTTGTGCCGAGCCTCCAACCCTCGCCGCGGGCCGATCGCTAGTCTGGAATCCGTGACGGATCAGCCGGACCTCTCCACGACCGCGGCGAAGATCGCCGACCTGCGCAGCCGCTATCAAGAGGCGGTGGTCGACGCTGAGGCGACGGCGCAGACGAAGCAGCACGCGAAGGGCAAGCTCACCGCGCGCGAGCGCATCGAGCTCCTCCTCGACAAGGGGTCGTTCTCCGAGCTCGACGAGTACGTCCGCCACCGCACCACGGCATTCGGCATGGACAAGGCGCGCCCCTACGGCGACTCGGTGGTCACCGGCGTGGGCACCATCCACGGGCGCACCGTCGCCGTGTACGCCCAGGACTTCTCCACCTTCGGCGGCTCGCTCGGCGAGGTCGCCGGCGACAAGATCATCAAGGTCATGGAGTTCGCCATGCGCTCGGGCATCCCGTGCATCGGCATCCTCGACTCGGGCGGCGCCCGCATCCAGGAGGGCGTGGTCGCGCTCGGCAAGTACGGCGAGATCTTCCGCCTGAACACCGCCGCCTCCGGCGTGATCCCGCAGATCTCGATCATCATGGGCCCCGCGGCGGGCGGCGCGGTCTACTCCCCCGCACTCACCGACTTCGTGGTCATGGTCGACAAGACCAGCCAGATGTTCGTCACCGGTCCGGACGTCATCAAGACCGTCACCGGCGAGGACGTCGGCATGGAGGAGCTCGGCGGCGCGTACACGCACAACACGCGCTCCGGGGTCGCGCACTACCTGGCCGAGGACGAGGACGACGCGATCGACTACGTGCGGACGCTCCTCGGGTACCTCCCCGACAACAACATGTCGGAGCTGCCGGTGTACGAGTCCGACTTCGAGTGGGAGACCACCGACGCCGACCGCACGCTGAACACGCTCATCCCCGATTCCCCGAACCAGCCGTACGACATCCACACCGTCATCGAGCACGTGGTGGATGCCGGCGAGTTCATCGAGATCCAGCCGCTGTTCGCGCCGAACATCGTGATCGGCTTCGGCCGCGTCGAGGGCCGCACCGTCGGCATCATCGCCAACCAGCCGTCGCAGATGGCCGGCACCCTGAACATCGAGGCGGGCGAGAAGGCGAGCCGGTTCGTGCGCTTCTGCGACGCGTTCTCGGTGCCGATCGTCACGCTCGTCGACGTGCCCGGCTACCTGCCCGGCACCGACCAGGAGTGGACCGGCGTCATCCGCCGCGGCGCGAAGCTGCTGTACGCGTACGCCGAGGCGACGGTTCCGCTCGTGACCGTCATCCTGCGCAAGGCCTACGGCGGCGCGTACATCGTGATGGGCTCGAAGCAGCTCGGCGCGGACATCAACCTGGCCTGGCCGACCGCGGAGATCGCGGTGATGGGCGGCCAGGGCGCGGTGAACATCCTGTACCGCGGCGAGATCAAGCGCGCCGAGGAAGCGGGCGAGGATGTCGCCGCCGTGCGCGCACGCCTGGCGAACGAGTACCTCTACAACGTCGCCTCGCCGTTCCTGGCCGCTGAGCGCGGCGAGCTCGACGGCATCATCGAGCCCGCGCAGACGCGCGTCTCGATCGCGAAGGCCCTCCGCTCCCTCCGCGGCAAGCGCGCCAGCCTGCCGCCGAAGAAGCACGGGAACATCCCCCTGTGAGCGCAGCTCGCGAGACAATGGACGACATGACGCTCGCCGACGATCCCGCACCCCTGCGCGTCGACGTGCTGCGCGGCAATCCGGGCGATGACGAGCTCGCCGCGCTGGTCGCCGTGGTGACGGCCGCCTACGCGGAGGAGGCCGGCGACGCGCTCGCCGACGACGAGCCGACGCGCAGCGTCTGGTCCCTCTCCCAGCGCGGCCTGCGCCGGCCGCTGGCGCGCGATCGCGGCTGGAGCAACTTCCCCGGCTGAGCGTCCTGCAGGCGATTGTTGGACCGAGTTTGAACTTTTCAGCAAACTCTCAGGTTCTGTCCCCCGAAATGCCTACAGACCTACTGAATGCCATGGGTGATACTTGAGGTGCTGGAACGCTCTGTATGCGTTCGGCCGAACGGTCAGTCCTGGGAAGACAGATCGTGCGTTCGGCCCTGGCCGACGGTTTTTCGGGTAACCGTCCGCCGAGGTGGGGGGCAGGGAAACCGCCCCCCACCTCCATCCGAACCTCTTCCGCTGCGCGACGCCGCAGACACGTCGGACGTCTCCGCGCCGCCGCAGACGGCGTCGCCCCTCAGACGTCGCGGTGGATCTCACGCCAGAGGTCGACGCTGTCCTCGTCGGTGAGCAGGCCCGCGGGCGACGAGCGTCCCACGACGGTCACCGCGATGCGCGGGTCTGACGACGTGCGCACGTACAGCCGGTCGGAGGTGGCATCGGCGATCGTCGCGGCCAGCTCCGCGCGGATGCTGACGAGTACACCGGCATCCGTGCCCTCCAGGCCGCCCTCGTCGAGCAGCGTGACCGTCACGCCGCGACGGCGGGCGGCATCCAGCGCGCCGCGCACGTGGTCGTCGAGCAGACGCGGCGCCCGCAGCTCGTCGCGCAGGCGCGCCTCGGCCCGCAGCGCTTCGGCGCGCATCGCGGTGGACAGCGCACCGCCGGTCTCGATCGTGCGGGTGAGCACGGGGCCGGCGACGTCCAGTGCGCGCTGCACCTGGATGCGGCGCTGACGCTGGCGGCCGACCTGGTCCGCCTGCAGCGCCGTGGCGGTGCGCCGCAGCTCCGCGAGCCGCACCGTATCGCGCACGGCGCGGTCGAAGAACGAGATCAGCAGCTGCGCCACGGCCACCCACATGAGCGAGCCCACGAGGCCGAAGCCGAGCGCGCCGAGCGGCCCGAACGAGATCATCGAGGTGATTGTGAGCGCGGCCATCCCCGCCCACGCCCAGATCGGACGGCGGCGCACCATCAGGATGGTCATCAGCGCGCCGATCTGCCCGATGTACGACGTGCCGACGGCGTCCGTGTGCAGGGCCGGGCCGGCCGCCCACGTGGTCGCGATCGGGTCGATCACGGCCTTCGCGACGGCGAGCACCGCCACCCACGTCGGCACGCGCGTGGTGCCGCTGATGCCGGCGTTCGACTCGCCGTCGACGGACTCGGCCGGCTCGCCCAGCGACCCCACGAACAGGCACAGCATGCACACCACGACGTAGAACACGTCGCTGACGATGAGGGCGACGGGGTAGGCCGGGTTCGCCGTCCACACCTCGCCGCGCAGCGTGAGATAGAGGGTGAACGCCGTGCCGAGCGTCAGCAGGATGGTGCGGGCGCGCATCAGAGCTCCTCCCTCTCGGATTCGCTCCAGGTCAGCGTGACCGCGGTGCCGTCGGCACCGGAATCGATCTGCGCGCGTCCGCCCACGGCCGCCATGCGCGCCACGATGGAGGCGCTGATGCCGAGACGGTCCTCCGGCACCTCCTCCGCGACGAAGCCCTCGCCGGCATCCACCACCGTGACGGTCACCTGCAGCGGCTCGTACGTCGCCGTGATGGATGCCGCAAGACCGGCCGCGTGGGCGTGCTCGATGGCGTTGCTGATGGCCTGCACGCCGGCGAGCGCCAGTGCACGGGCGACGCCGCCCGGCACGGTGCCGGTGGCCGGGCTCGACACGGAGATCGGGCTGCCCAGGTGCACCGCGGCGCGCTCCAGCTGCTGTGCGATGACGTCGAGGGCGACCGGGGCATCCGGACCGACCTCGGCATCCTGCTCGGTGTTGGCGAGGCGGGTGAGCGCCTCACTCGCCATGCTCACCGCGAGCTCGCGTTCGCGACGGCTGTACGCGCGCGCGGCGGCGATCAGGGCGGACAGCACGCTGTCGTGCATGAGGGCCCCGACGGCGAGGCGCTCCTGCTCGGCGGCATCCGCGGCGATCGCCTCCGCATAGGCGGCGTCCGCGATCGCCCGCCGGTGGTCCACCGTCGAGGCGGCGCGCCGGAAGAGCCAGCCGAGGGTCAGCAGGATGCTGCCGAACACGAGCGCGAACGAGGTGTCCAGGAGCAGCAGCGGCAGCGCCTGCGGGGCGAACTCGAACTGGATGAGCCGCACCGTCATCCACTCGAGCGGCACGAAGGCCGTCCACGCGATCTGCCATCCGAGCGGGAAGGCGAGCACGGCGGCCACGGTGATCACGTTGATGAGGAAGAAGGGCCACGGCTCGTCGAGCTGCGTCGGCGGGATCGGGCCGGTCAGAAACGGCCACAGCGCGATCGCGACGACCCCGACGACCGCGAAGATCGAGCCGAAGAGCTTGGTGAACCGGCCCACGAAACACGCGACGATCATGACGGCGAGCGGCACGAACACCATGATCTCGAGGGCGGGATGCCAGGCATCCGCGCTCTCCCCGCCGCCGAGGGCGGCGACGAAGCCCTGCGCGCCGAGCATGGCGCAGCCGAAGCCGATCACGATCGCCATGCTCCGCTCGACCCGCGAGCGCGTGAACGTGCCCAGATCGATCGCGCTGAGGGGCTCGGCCTGGACCCCGCCCACGGTGTCGTCCGCTGCGCTCACGTCAGTGCCCGCCGTCCAGCAGATCCTCCGGCAGCAGGCCGTCCTCTTCCGCCCTGCGACGCAGGTCGAGCTTCGTGGGGGCGTCTCGTCCGACGTCGAGGTACTTCACCCGGATGCGCGCGATGTTCTCCTTCGCCGTCGAGTACGCCACGCCCAGCTGGGATGCGACGGCCTTCAGAGGCAGTCCGGCGGCGTACAGCCGCAGCACCTCGCGCTCGCGCGTGGACAGCTGGGCGTCGGCGAACGCGCGGTCTCCCTCGATGGCGCTCGCCCACTCCACGTTGTTGAGAGCCTCGCCGGCGGCGACGATCATGATCGAGCTCAGGACGTCGCCCGTGGGCGAGGACTTGCTCACGATGCCGGCGGCTCCGGCGACGAGCGCCTCGCGCACGGTCGCCGGGCGGTCCGCGACGCTGTGGATGATGACGTTGGCGCCGTCGGCGGTGAGCCGCTGCACGTTCTCGGTGACGGTGGTGCCGTCGCCGAGCGTCAGATCGAGCACCACGACGTCGGCCGGGGGGATCTTCCCGGCCATGCGCTCCTTCAGATACGCCAGCACCGTCGCCCCGGAGAATTCGACGTCCAGGACGCCGGTTCGCGCGCACGCGGCCTCGAGCCCGAGACGCACGGACTCATGATCATCGATCAGGGCCACACGCGTCATAGCCGTACTTTACTGGCTAGGTGCGCTCCAGCGTGGCGACTGTCTCGACGTGGTGCGAGTGCGGGAACAGATCGAACGCGTTGAGGTGCGACACCTGGTATCCGGCGTCGCGGAAGGTGCGCAGGTCGCGGGCCAGCGCGACCGGGTCGCAGGCGACGTAGACGACGTTCGCGGGGCCGAGCTCCGTGAGCGCCTCCACGACGTCGCGGCCGGCTCCGGAGCGGGGCGGATCGAGCACGACGACCCCGCGTGCGATGCGTGCGCGATCGGCTGCGCTGGCATCCGCCGCGAGCCGCGGCAGCCAGCGGTCCACCCGGGCGCGGACCACGTCGGCGCCCGGCCACGCGGCGAGGTTCTCGATCGCATGGTCCGTGGCGCGGGCATCTGACTCGACGCTCGTGACGTGCCGGCCGGCCTGCGCGGCGATCGCCGTCGCGAACAGGCCGACACCGCCGTACAGGTCGAAGTGCTGCGCCTCCGGATCGACGGCGAGCCCTCCCAGGATGCCGCTCACGGTGCTGAAGAGCGTGTCCGCCGCGAGACGGTGCACCTGCCAGAATCCGCCGGCATCCACCCGGAAGCGGTGCGCGCCGACGTTCTCGACGACCTGCTCGCGGGCCTCGGCCGGCGTGCCGCGGCGCGCATCGGGCCGCGGGATGACCCGGACGGTCCCGTCGGCCGGCTGCACGAGATCGATGCGGCCGGGCTGCGCGCCGCCGCGGTCGGCGACCGCACGCGCCACCCGCTCGATCTCGGCGGTGGCGAGGGGCAGGTCGTCGAACCGCACGACGCGGTGACTGCGTGCCGCGTAGGGGCCGACGGCGCCGTCCGCGTCGACGTGCAGGCTGACGCGGGTGCGCCACCGGGTCGCCTCCGGGCGTTCCCAGGTGCGCTCGTCGTCGCCGACACCGGCCGGGTGCACCAGCACCGAGGCTTCGATGCCGGCGAACCGCTGCAGCGCGTCGCCGATCACGTGCGCTTTGAGGCGGCGCTGGTGCCGGATGTCGATGTGTCCGAAATCGGCGCCGCCGGGCCGGTTCTCCGGGGCCACGTCGATGTCCGCCTGGCGCCACACGTGCTGCTGCCGGTGGCTGGAGGCATCCAGCACCTCGAGCACCTCGCCGCGCCAGAACGACGCCTTCGACGTGTCGGTCAGCCGCACGCGCACGCGCTCCCCGGGGATCGCGTCGGGCACGAACACGACGCGGCCCTCGTGCCGGCCGACGAAGACCCCGCCGTGGGCGACGTCGGCGATGTCGAGGTCGAGGAGGTCGCCGGGCTGCATCCCTCCAGCATCCCACGCCCCGCCGCGCAGCCGCACGGGTGCAGCCCGGAAGCCTAGGCTGAGGGGGTGCGCGTGTGCCTGGCCTCCACCTCCCCCGCCCGCCTGATGCTGCTGCGTCAGGCCGGCATCGAGCCGGAGACGATGGCTCCGCGCGTCGACGAGGACGCCGTCATCGCGGCCGTCGAGCAGGCGGAGGAGCGCACGCTGACCCCCGACGAGCACGTGCTGCTGCTCGCCCGGCGCAAAGCCGCGGACGTCGCGGCGACCCTGCGGGAGCGCGACCCGGACTTCGACGGCATCGTGATCGGCGGGGACTCGATGTTCGCGTTCGGCGACGAGGTGCTCGGCAAGCCGCATCGGCCCGAGGTGGCCTCCGCCCGGTGGCACGCGATGCGCGGGGGCACCGGCATCCTGCACTCCGGCCACAGCGTCTTCCGGCTGCAGCCGGGGCGTCCGGCGGTGGAGGCGCACGCGGTCGCGACCGCGGCCGTGACGTTCGCCGCCGACGTGGACGACGCCGAGATCGAGGCGTACGTGGCATCCGGCGAACCGCTGCAGGTGGCGGGCGCGTTCACCGTCGACAGCCTGGGCGGCGCGTTCATCGAGCGGGTGGACGGCGACCCCTCGACCGTGGTCGGGATGTCGCTGTCGACGCTGCGCCGGCTCGTGCGCGACCTCGGCGTGTCGTGGCCGAGCCTGTGGCAGACGCGCGACGCGTAAGAGGCTTCCGACGAAGCTTCGTGCGTTTTCTTGTGCGAGGTGCTCAAAACCGGACGTCCGAGCATCGCTAGGCTGGCATTCATGCCTGACATCGCCAAGGTTCTCGTTGCCAACCGCGGCGAGATCGCCGTCCGTGTCATCCGCGCCGCGCGCGACTCCGGAAAGGCCTCGGTCGCGGTCTACGCCGACCAGGATCGTGACGCCATGCACGCCCAGCTCGCCGACGAGGCGTACGCGCTGGGCGGCAGCACCAGCGCCGAGACCTACCTGTCGATCGAGAAGATCCTCTCCATCGCACGCCGTTCCGGGGCGGACGCCGTGCACCCGGGCTACGGCTTCCTCGCCGAGAACGCCGACTTCGCCCGCGCCGTGATCGCGGCCGGCCTCATCTGGATCGGCCCGTCACCGGAGGCCATCGAGGCGCTCGGCGACAAGGTCACGGCGCGCCACGTGGCCGAGAAGGTAGGCGCCCCGCTCGCGCCGGGCACCCCCGGGCCCGTCGACGGCGCCGACGAGGTCGTCGCCTTCGCCCGCGAGTTCGGCCTGCCGATCGCCATCAAGGCCGCCTACGGCGGGGGCGGTCGCGGACTCAAGGTCGCCCGCGAGTTCGACGAGATCCCCGAGCTGTTCGAGTCCGCCACCCGCGAGGCCATCAGCGCCTTCGGCCGCGGCGAGTGCTTCGTGGAGAAGTACCTCGACAAGCCGCGTCACGTCGAGACGCAGTGCCTGGCGGATGCCGCCGGAAACGTCGTCGTGGTCTCCACGCGCGACTGCTCGCTGCAGCGCCGCCACCAGAAGCTCGTCGAGGAGGCCCCGGCGCCGTTCCTGACCGACGCGCAGAACGCCACGCTGTACGAGGCGTCCAAGGCCATCCTGCGCGAGGTCGGCTACGTCGGCGCGGGCACCTGCGAGTTCCTCATCGGCGCCGACGGCACCATCTCGTTCCTCGAGGTGAACACCCGCCTGCAGGTGGAGCACCCGGTCTCCGAAGAGGTCACCGGCCTCGACCTCGTGCGTGAGCAGTTCCGCATCGCCGAGGGCGGCATCCTCGACTACGACGACCCGGAGCCGCAGGGCCACTCGATCGAGTTCCGCATCAACGGCGAGGACCCGGGGCGCGGGTTCCTGCCGCAGCCCGGTCCGGTCAAGGCCTTCCGCACGTTCGGCGGCCCCGGCATGCGCCTGGACTCGGGCGTCACCGCGGGTGACGTGATCAGCGGGGCGTTCGACTCCCTGCTCGGCAAGATCATCATCACCGGCCGCGACCGCGAGGAGGCGCTGGAGCGCTCCCGTCGCGCCCTCGACGAGTTCGAGGTCGCCGGCCTGCCCACCGTGCTCCCCTTCCACCGCAAGGTGGTGCGCGAGCCCGCGTTCACGGCCGAGGACGGCGAGTTCGGCGTCTACACGCGCTGGATCGAAACCGAGTTCGTCAACGACATCCCGCCGTGGGACGGCGAGCTCTCCGACCCGGCCGCACCCGAGACGCGCCACACGGTCGTCGTCGAGGTCGCCGGCAAGCGCCTCGAGGTGAGCCTGCCCGACCGCATCGTCGCAGCGCCGCGCGAAGGGGCCGGCCGCCCGGCTGCCGTGCCGCCGTCGCGGCGCAACCACTCCACCACGGTCTCGTCCGGGGCATCCGGCGATGCGGTGAAGTCGCCGATGCAGGCCACCATCGTCAAGGTCGCCGTCGAAGAGGGCCAGGAGGTCGTCAAGGGCGACCTGGTCGTCGTGCTCGAGGCCATGAAGATGGAGCAGCCCATCCAGGCCCACAAGGACGGCGTCATCGGCGCGATCAACGCCGAGCCCGGCACCACGGTGTCCGCCGG
>NZ_DATEJS010000088.1:0-3623 GCF_035277845.1 Microbacterium sp. | reverse complement strand
GGTCCCGCAACAGGACGATCAGGATGCCGTCCGCGCCCTGGTGCGCTTCGACTACCCGCACGGCCGTCCCGTCGCGGACTCGCTGCGCGCCTCCGTCATCCGCGCGGCGCTGCAGACGCGCAACCGTCCGCGGACTGCGGGCACCGGCCCGCGCACCCCGGGCAATACACTCAGAGTCCGACTCGACATCCCCGATCCCGAGCTGTGAGGCCCGCCCCAGCCCGAGATCCGATCCCCGACCCAAGGAGTCCGATGCGCCTCGTCTTCGCCGGTACACCGGCGCCCGCAGTGCCGTCGCTGCGGCGGCTGGCGGCATCCGATCACGAGATCGCCGCGGTGATCACCCGCCCGGACGCCCCACTCGGCCGCAAACGCGTGCTCACGCCGTCTCCGGTCGCCGCCGCCGCCGAGGAGCTCGGGATCCCGGTCATCCGCGCTGCCCGCCTCGACGAGGACGCGACCGGCAAGGTCGCCGCGCTCGCCCCCGACCTGGGCGTCATCGTGGCCTACGGGGGGATCGTGCGCGCCCCGCTGCTGTCCACGCCCCGGCACGGCTGGATCAACCTGCACTTCTCGCTGCTGCCCGCGTGGCGGGGAGCCGCACCCGTCCAGCACGCGCTGATCGCGGGCGACCGGGTCACCGGCGCAAGCGTCTTCCAGCTCGTCCCCGCGCTCGACGCCGGGGATCTCTACGGCGAGCTGCGCTACGAGGTGCCGGCCGCCGCGACCGCCGCCGATGTGCTGACGACTCTGGCCGAATCGGGTGCGGGCCTGCTCACCGACGTGGTCGACGACATCGCGAACGGCACCGCGACGGCGCGGCCGCAGATCGGCGAGCCGACCTTCGCCCCCAAGCTGACGATCGCCGATGGTGCGCTGGACTGGACGCAGCCCGCCGGGCGCGTGCTCGACCGGTGCCGCGGCGTCACCCCCGAGCCGGGCGCGCACACCACGGTCGGCGGCCTGCCGGTGAAGGTGCTGGCTGCAGAGCCGGCACCGGGCGACGTCCCCCCGCTTCCGGCAGGACGCATCGCGGCGACACGCGGCGGCATCCTCATCGGCACGGCCACGACGCCCGTGCTCGTGACGCGCGTGCAGCCCTCCGGCAAGGCGGCGATGGCCGCCGCGGACTGGTGGCGCGGTCTGCGCATCGACGACCCGGTGGCCGGCGCATGACCGTCGCCCCCGCACGCCGCGTCGCCTACGAGACGATCCGGGCCGTGACCGCGTCGGACGCCTACGCCAACCTGCTGCTGCCCAAGGCGATCGCGCGCGCCGGCCTGAGCGGCGCGGACGCCGGTCTCGCCACGGAGCTCACGTACGGCACGCTGCGCCGTCTCGGCACGTACGATGCCGTGATCGCCGCCGCAGCCGACCGGGAGACGGCCCGCATCGACCCGGCCGTTCTGGACGCCCTCCGCCTCGGCACGCATCAGCTGCTCGCGACGCGTGTGGCCCCGCACGCGGCCGTCCATGAGACCGTGCAGCTCGTCGCCTCCGCGGCGAAGGGGCGCGGGCCGGTCGGCTTCGCGAACGCCGTGCTCCGGCGGGTCTCCCGTGCGTCCGCGGACGAGTGGATGGTGCGCATCACCGAGCTCGCCCGCTCCGACGACGAGCGTCTCGGTCTGCGCGCGGCGCATCCGGTGTGGGTGCTGCGCGCGTTGCGGCGCGCGCTGGCCGCGGAGGGCCGCGCCGATGAGCTCGACGGGCTGCTGCAGGCCGACAACGACTCGCCGCGGGTGACCATGGCGGCGCTTCCCGGCCTCGCCGAGGTTCCGGCGGGAGCCGAGCTCACGGACTACTCGCCGATCGCGTTCCGGGCTCCGAGCGGCGACCCGCAGCCGCTCACCGAGCGGTCCGGGGGACGCCTGCGCGTGCAGGACGAGGGCTCGCAGCTCGCCGCCCTCGCCCTCACGCGGGCACGCCCCGTCGCGCCGGGGGAGCGCTGGCTCGACCTGTGCGCGGGCCCGGGCGGCAAGTCCGCGCTTCTCGCCGCCGAAGCACTCGCCCGCGGCGCCCGGCTCGAGGCCAACGAGCCCGTGCCGGCCCGGGCCGGTCTCGTGCGTCAGGCGCTCGCCGCGGTGCCGCTCGATGTGCCGGTGTCCGAGGAAGACGGCCGGTATCGCGCCGCCCTCGCTCCGCACACGTACGACCGCATCCTGGTGGATGCGCCCTGCACCGGGCTCGGAGCGCTGCGTCGCCGCCCGGAGGCACGCTGGCGCAAGCAGGCGTCCGACGTCGCGGAGCTCGCGACGCTGCAGCGCGAGCTGCTGACGGCCGCGCTGGATGCCGTGAGGCCCGGCGGTCTCGTCGGCTACGTGACGTGCTCGCCGCACCTCGCCGAGACGTCGGCGGTCGTCGCCGACGTCGTCGCGGCCGCGGACGGAGCAGTCGAGGAGCTGGACGCCCGGGCGGTGCTGCAGTCCCTCACCCGCGCACCCCTGGACCTGCCCACCCCGGCCGACGGCAGCGGTCGCGCCCAGTTGTGGCCGCACCGCCACGGCACGGACGCGATGTTCATCTCGCTCCTGCAGCGGCGTTGACGCCGCGTGCTACGGCGCGGGCCACGTGACCGACGGCGGCCGGTGCGACATGTCGACCGCGGGGCCGTTCAAGTACGTCGGGCTGCCGTTCGCGATCTGGCAGGTGCCCTTCTGGCCGCCCTTCACGCAGCGCACCGTCACGTCGACCGTGCCGAGACCGTCGGCGACGAGCTTCACCCCGTCGCTCGCGGATGCGATCGGCTTCACCGCACCGAGCTTCGCCAGCGTCGACGTCGGCAGGGACCGCTGCACGGTGCCGTCGACGAGAGTCGTGCCGTCGGGGAGCTTCGACGGCAGGGTCAGGCCGCACCCGTCCTTGAGCGTCTTCGCCGAGATGCAGCCCTTGACCGCCTTGTCGATCGCGAACCGGTACGACTGGAGCCCGGCCGCGGTGAGCTGCGGCTGGGCGGATGAGAGGCTGAGGGTCGACGACGAGTCCTTCACGGTGAAGGCGGTCGTACCGGTGACCGTGAAGCCGGACGTCGAGGTACGGAGGCTGTACGTGCCGGGGAATGCGGCCAGCGCCGCCCCCGCCGCAACGGGGACTCCGTTGATGCGCAGCGCCAGGCCGCCGAAGCCCTGGGCGGGCACGGTCACCTGTCCTGTGCCGTCGGTGATGAGCCACGTGCCGGCGGTGTCCGCGTGCAGGTCGAACCGGGCCGTCACCGGAGTCGTGCCGAGAGTGAACGAAGCCTCGACGCGCAGCGTGCCGGACGCGGTCGCGTCGGTCGTCGGCGTGACGACGTGGATGCCGCCCATCGGCGCCGCCTTCGTCGAAGCGGCGAGCGCCGCGTCGGTGAGCAGCGCCCGGTCGAGCTTCGCCGTCCCGGACAGGTACCGCAGCGCCGTGGCCGCGTGCCCCTGCTCGACTGCGGTGAGATAGCCCCGCACCGCGGCGGCGGCGTCCCTGCGCGGCTGTTCCCGGGCGGTGCTCGCAGCGCCCACCGCGGAGAGGATCCCGACGACGATCACCACGACCACGACGACCGCCCCGACGATGAACGCGACCATCGCCCCGCGGCTCGGCCGCCGGGTGCGCAGCCGCAGCGGCCCGGCGGGGCCGGCAGGGCCGGGGTCGGT
>NZ_DATEJS010000087.1:0-19065 GCF_035277845.1 Microbacterium sp. | reverse complement strand
CGAGGAGCGCCGCGACGAGACGAAACGCAGCACCCCCCCGGCACGACGCGTTTCGGCTCGCTCCCCTTTCCCGGTCGTTGAGCGAGGAGCGCAGCGACGAGACGAAACGCAACAGCCCCCGCAGCACGACGCGTTTCGGCTCGCTGCGCTCGCTCAACGACCGCGGGGGGAGACAGCCTGCCGGGGCAAGCGCTCAGGCGCTCCCCGGCTCACCGGACGTTGAGCGAGGAGCGCAGCGACGAGACGAAACGCAACAACCCCCGCCAACACACTGCGTTTCGGCTCGCTCCGCTCGCTCAACGACCGCGAGGGGACGCTAGGGGGCGGTGACGAAGTCGATGAGCTCCTCGACGCGGCCGAGCAGGGACGGCTCCAGGTCGCGGTAGGTGCGCACGCGGCCCAGGATCCGCTGCCAGGCGCGAGCGATGTCGGCCTGGTCCTCCGCGGGCCAGCCGAAGGCGCGGCAGATGCCCACCTTCCACTCGATCGAGCGCGGCACCTGCGGCCACGCCGTGATGCCGAGCACCTCCGGCTTCACGCACTGCCACACGTCCACGAACGGATGCCCGACGATGCGCACGTGCGCGCCGTGCGGTCCACGCTCCACGGCCTGGGCGATGCGGGCCTCCTTCGACCCCGGCACGAGGTGGTCGACGAGCACGCCGTAGCGGCGCTTCGCGCTCGGCGGGTCGTCGCGCAGCGTGGCATCCAGCAGATCGACGCCCTGCAGATACTCGACCACGACACCCTCGGCACGCAGGTCCGCGCCCCACACCTTCTCGACGAGTTCGGCGTCGTGGCGGCCCTCGACGAGGATGCGGCTCGGCCGGGCGACACGGGCACGGGAGTCGGGTGCGGCGAACGAGCCGGATGCCGTCCGCTTCGGGCCCGCCGCCGCCTTCGCGGCCGGCGGGATGAGCACGGCCGGCTGCCCGTCCACGAGAAAGCCCGGTCCGAGGGGGAAGAGGCGCTTCTTGCCGAAGCGGTCCTCGAGTTCCACGAGGCCCTGGGAGAGGCCGACGACCGCGCCGCAGTACCCGTCCTCCGCCACCTCGACGACCAGGTCGCGGGATGCCTCGACCTGCGCCACCTGCTTGCGGTGCTGCTCGCGCCATCCCGCCGCGAGCACGTCCGTGCCGTACCTGTCGTCCATGCCACCTCTCCGACGTCCGAGGCTAACCACTCCGCCCGCCGCGAACGCACAGCGACACCCTCGCGCGATGTCCGAGCGCCGACCTAGACTCGGTGGCATGGCGAAACAGTCGATTTTCGGGCGCGTCTCGGCGCTGGTCAAGGCCAACGTGAACGCGATGCTGGACAGTGCGGAAGACCCGCAGAAGATGCTCGATCAGCTGATCCGCGACTACACGAACAACATCGCCGAGGCCGAGGCCGCCATCGCCGAGACCATCGGCAACCTGCGCCTCATGGAGCGCGATCACGCCGAAGACGTCACCGCCGCCGGCGACTGGGGCAACAAGGCCCTCGTCGCGAGCCGTCGCGCCGACCAGCTGCGCGGGGCGGGCAACACGCCCGAGGCCGACAAGTTCGACAACCTGGCCAAGATCGCCCTGCAGCGCCAGATCCAGTTCGAGAACGAAGCCAAGACCGCCGAGCCGCAGATCGCGTCGCAGAGCCAGGTCGTCGAGCAGCTCAAAGACGGCCTCAACGGCATGAAGACGAAGCTCGGCGAGCTGAAGTCGAAGGCCGCCGAGCTCGTCGCGCGGCAGAAGGTGGCCGAGGCGCAGAACAAGGTCGCCGACGCCGTGAAGTCGGTCGACGTGCTCGATCCGACCAGCGAGCTCGGGCGCTTCGAAGACAAGATCCGCCGGCAGGAGGCCCTCGCCGCAGGCAAGCAGGAGCTCGCGGCATCCAGCCTCGACGCCCAGTTCAACGCCCTCGACGACATCGGCGAACTCAGCGAGGTCGAGACGCGGCTCGCCGCCCTCAAGGCCGGCAACGCGCCCGCGATCAAGCCCGGCACCGGCCAGGCCGCGATCGACGCACCGTCCGCGCCGTACACCCCGGACAACTGAGGCCGCACCGTGACGCGGTTCGTGATCGTCCCGCAGTGGCAGGGCTCGCCGTCCGCCCGCGGGATGCTGCTCATCGACGGGGCGAACACCATCGCCGGGGATCTGCCGCGCGCGGCATCCACCCTGGTGGAGGTGCCGCTCGAGGCGGGCGAGACCCTCGAGACCGGGGTGCTGCGCGCGAGCGCGTTGCAGCGCATCCGCACCCTCATCGCCGAAGCGCTGACCGCGAGCACCGAGCCCGCCGTCGTGGTGGGCGGGGACTGCGGCGTGGCCGTGCCCGCGATCGAGCACGCCCACGCGAAGCATCCGTCGCTGGCCGTGGTGTGGTGCGACGCGCACGGCGACCTGCACGTGCCCGAGACGTCGCCGTCCGGCGCCTACGGCGGCATGGCACTGCGCGCGGTGCTCGGCGAGGGCGAGCAGACGCTGCGCGACGGCGCGATCGACGCCGCCCGGGTGGTGCTCGTCGGGGCGCGCGACCTCGACGACGCCGAGGAGGCGTTCCTCGAGACATCCGCGATCCGGTGCGTCTTCGCCGAAGACCTGGCCTCGGTGGACGCCCTCGCCGACGCCGTCGCCGCCACGGGGGCCCAGGCCGTCTACGTGCACATCGACCTCGACGTGCTGGACCCGGCCGAGATCGGCGGCGTGAACATGGCGGCGCCGTTCGGGGCCCGGACCGCGGAGCTGTCGGCCGCGATCAAGCGCCTGCGTGAGCGGATGCCCCTGGCCGGCGCGTCGATCGCCGGGTTCGCCCCGGCCACCGCCGCCTCCGCCGTCGACGACATGGGCGCCATCCTGCGGCTCATCGGCTCCGTCGCGTGAACGCGCAGAACAGGCTCGTCGCGTGAATCCGGATCGGCTGATCCCGGGCATCCTGCTCGACTCCGCGATCAGCCGCGCCGGCATGCACTTCGCGACCCTGGTCGGGATGCTGTGGGGCGGTGTCTGGAGCACCGGGCGCGTGGAACGCCGCGGGGAGCTGTGGGTGTTCCGCGGCATGCCGCGCCGCACCTTCCGCCGCGGCGGGCAGTGCGTCGGCCGCTGCTATCTCACCGGGGACGAGCCGGTCAGCGCGGCCGTGCTCCGGCACGAGTCCGTACACGTCGCGCAGTGGCGCCGCTACGGCATGCTGTTCCCGGTGCTCAACGGGCTCGCCGGTCGCGACGCGTTGCGCAATCGCTTCGAGATCGAGGCGGGCCTGCGCGACGGCAACTACCTCTGAATCCCGCGCCAGAATAGACGGGTGACCGACGACGTCGACGAGTTCTCGTTCCTGCCCGCGATGGCCGAGGATGCCGGCATCCGCACGCCGCTCCCCCGCGCCGAGCGCGTGAGCCTCATCCTGCCGGATGGACGCACGCTCAGCGCGCTGCGGTTCGGCGACGGGCCACCGGTGATCACGCTGCTGCACGGCGCGGGGCTGAATGCGCACACCTGGGACACCACGCTGCTCGCCGCCGACGTGCCGGCGCTCGCGATCGACCTGGCCGGGCACGGCGACTCGTCCTGGCGGGAGGATGCCGCCTACCTCGCCCCCACCCTCGCGCCCGACGTCGTGGCGGCCCTCGAGACCTGGACCGACCGGCCGCAGGTGCTCGTCGGCCACTCGCTCGGCGGCCTGACCGCCGCGAAGGTGGCGGCATCCCGCCCCGACCTCGTACGCGATCTCGTGATCGTCGACATCACGCCCGGCATCGACCCGTCCGGCGACGCGCAGTCGATCGCCGCGTTCTTCGCCGGCCCCACCGACTGGGCGAGCCGCGACGAACTCGTCGAGCGCGCGCTGAGCTTCGGGCTCGGCGGCAGCCGCGAGGCCGCCGCCCGCGGCGTCTTCCTGAACTCCCGCGTGCGCGACGACGGCCGCGTGGAGTGGAAGCACCACTTCGCCCGCGTCGCCAACCGCCTCGCCGCCGACCCGGAGGCGGCCGCGTCGGCGATCGCCGAGCAGGATGCCGTGCGCGATGTGCTCGCCGCGTCGGGCTGGGACGACCTCACCGCCGTCGCCGCGCCCGTGCTGCTGATCCGCGGCGACCGGGGCTTCGTCACCGAGCAGGATGCCGCCGATTTCGCGCGCCGTCTGCCCGCGGCATCCGTCGTGACCGTCCCGAGCACCCACAACGTGCAGGAGCAGCTGCCGGTCTCGCTCGGCGAGCGCCTGCGCACGATCGCGGACGCTCCCAGCGGTTCCCCAGGGCTCTAGGCTGGGTGATCGACACGCATCGCCGCGCGCAGCCTCGGTGCGCGCCGCGTCGCGAGCCCGCGAAAGGATCCCACGAATGTCCCGCCGACCCGCCTCCCGTCGTCGCCTCTCCGTCGCGGCCGCAGCCCTCCTGGCAGCCACTGCTCTGACGCTGACCGCGTGCACGGGGTCCACCGCTCCCGGCTCCGGGGGCACCCCCGACCCGAACGCGGGCGTGGTGATCCGGCTCGCCTTGGGACCGAGCAACCTCGACATCCGGCAGACCGCGGGCGCACCGCTCGACCAGATCCTGCTCGACAACGTCTACCAGGGCCTCGTGTCCCTGACCCCGGACCAGAAGATCGTGGCGGGGCTGGCGACGAAGTGGACGGTGTCACCGGACGGCCTCACGTACACGTTCGATCTGCGCTCCGGGGTCACCTTCCACGACGGGCAGAAGCTGACCCCGGCGGATGTCGTGTGGTCGCTGCAGCAGCATCAGAAGAACCAGTCCTGGGCCTCGGCGGCCGATCTGGCGTCGGTGACGTCGATCTCGGCATCCGGCCAGACCCTGACGCTGAAACTCGCCCACCCCGACACGAATCTGCTGTTCAGCCTGACCGGCCGCGCGGGCACGATCCTCAAGCAGGGCGACACCGTCGACTACAAGACGAAGGAGAACGGCACCGGCCCGTTCACGCTCGGCTCGTGGAACCAGGGCGCGACCATCACCCTCGACCGGTACACCGGCTACTGGGGCGCCAAGGCGAAGGTGAAGGACGTCACATTCGACATCATCCCCGAGAACCAGGCCGCGATCAGCGCCGCCCAGTCGGGTGAGCTCGACGTCGTCACCGGCTACGACGCCACGCTGAACGACCAGCTGAAGAAGGCGGGCTTCGCCGTCACCAACGGCAAGGCCACGGACAAGTTCGTGCTGGCGATGAACAGCCACAACAAGTACCTCTCCGACAAGCGGGTGCGCGAGGCTCTGCGGGTCGCGATCGACCACAGCGCGATCATCAAGGCGATCGGCGGCGCCGGCAAGCCGCTGTACGGGCCGATCCCCGAGCTCGACCCGGGCTACGAGGACCTCTCGAGCATGGCGCCGTACGATCCGGCCAAGGCGAAGCAGCTGCTGCGAGCGGCCGGGGCCAGCGACATCACGCTGACGCTCACCATCCCGTCGGTGTACGGCACGACCATCCCGCAGATCCTGGTGTCGGACTTCAACGCCGTCGGCGTCACCCTCAAGGTCGACCAGGTCGACTTCCCCACCTGGCTCACCCAGGTGTACACGAACAGGGATTACGACCTGAGCATCGTCGACCACGTCGAGGCACGCGACTTCGACACCTGGGCGAACCCCGACTACTACTACACGTACGACAACCCGAAGGTGCAGTCGCTGTACACGCAGGCCATCCAGTCCACGAGCGAGCAGGCCGCGAGCGGGCTGCTCCAGCAGGCGGCCCGCATCGTGTCCGAGGACATGGCCGCCGACTGGCTCTACAACTGGACGCCTCCGGTCGCGATCGCGCCGGGCGTGAGCGGGATGCCGGTCGACAACGTGAACGCCCGCATCAACCTGGCGAACCTGGCCAAGAGCAAGGGGTGATCCGCTACGCGCTGACCCGGCTGGCCCTGCTGGTGGTGGGGCTGGTCGTGGCCAGCGTGCTGATCTTCGTGTCCCTGCGCGTGCTGCCCGGCAACGTCGCGCAGATGATCGTCGGCACGAACGGCTCCCCCGCCCAGGTCGCGGCCCTCGAGCAGCAGCTGGGGCTGCACCGGCCGCTGGTCGTGCAGTACCTCGACTGGGTGGGCGGCATCCTGCACGGCGACTTCGGGCGCTCGCTCATCACCGGCACCCCGGTGCTCGACGAGCTCGCCCAGAAGGCCCAGGTGACCGTGCCGCTCGGCATCCTGTCGATGCTCGTCGCCCTGCTGGTCGCGCTGCCGTTCGGGGTCGTCTCGGCGCTTCGCCGCGGGCACTCCTCCGGCACGGTGCTCAGCGCCGGAGCCCAGACCGTCGCCGCCGTCCCGGTGGTGTGGGCGGGCATGATGCTGGTCGTGGTGTTCGCGGTGTGGCTCGGCTGGCTGCCGGCGCAGGGGTTCCCCCGCGGCGGGTGGGACGACCCGGGCGCCGCGTTCTCGTCGCTGGTGCTGCCGGCGGTGACGATCGGCGTGGTCGAGGGCGCGATGCTCATGCGCTTCGTGCGCAGCGCCACCCTGCAGGCGGTGGGTGAGGACTACGTCCGCACCGCGGCGGCGAAGGGGCTCACCCGCACGCAGGCGCTGCTGCGGCACGGCCTGCCGAACGTCGGCCTGTCGGTGATCACCGTGCTCGGCCTGCAGGTGGCCGGCATCATCGTGGGCGCCGTGGTCGTCGAGCAGCTGTTCTCCCTGCCCGGGATCGGACGGATGCTGGTCAGCGACGTGACCGCGCGCGACCTCCCGAAGGTGCAGGGCGAGCTGCTGGTGCTGACCGGCATCGTGCTGCTCATCGGGTTCGTGGTCGACCTGGTGCACCGCATCCTCGATCCGCGACTGCGGGAGGCCGGATGAGCACGCGGCGTCGATCGGGAGCGCTCGGCCGGCTGTGGGGTCTCGGCACCGGGCGGTTCGGCCTCATCGTCGTGGCCGTGGTGGTGCTCTCGGCGGCCGTCTCGCTGGTGTGGACCCCGTTCCCGCCGCTGCAGACCGACATCGCCGCGGCCTGGACGTCCCCGTCCTGGCCGCACCTGCTCGGCACCGACGCCCTCGGCCACGACATCCTGTCGATGCTCATGGCGGGCGCCCGCACCACCGTGCTCGTCGCGGTGGGCGCGGGGCTCATCGCCACCGTCATCGGCATGGCGCTCGCCGTGCTCGGCGCGCTGACCGCCCGCTGGCTGCGCGAATCGGTCGCCGTGTTCGTCGACATCCTGATCGCCTTCCCGGTGCTCATCATCGCGATGATGCTCGCCGCGATCTGGGGCGGATCCCTGTGGGTCGTGGTGTGGTCGGTCGGGATCGGATTCGGCGTGAGCATCGCGCGGGTGGCGCGGCCGGAGCTGCGCCGCGTGCTGCACGCCGACTTCGTGCTCGCCGGCCGTGCCTCCGGTCTGACGTCCGGCCAGAACCTGCGCCGCCACCTCATCCCGAACGTGATGCCGGTGTTCATCGTGCAGCTGTCGTGGGGCATGGCGGTCGCCATCCTCGCCGAGGCGGGTCTGTCGTTCCTCGGCCTCGGCGCGCCGGTCACGCAGCCCAGCTGGGGTCAGCTGCTGCAGCAGCTGCAGCAGTACCTGGCCGTGCATCCGCTCTCGGTGCTGTGGCCGGGGCTCGCGATCCTGTTCGCCGTGCTGGGCCTGAACCTGCTCGGCGACGCCCTTCGCGAGGCCACCGACCCCACCCTCGCGCCGCGGGGCGGGAGCGCCCGCCGGGCGCGCATGCACCAGCCGGAGGTCGTCTCGTGAGCCTCGTGGTGCAGGACCTCTGCATCGACATCGGCGATCGCCGGGTGGTCGACGGCGTG
The DNA here is from genome assembly GCF_035277845.1 of Microbacterium sp. Lineage (GTDB taxonomy): Bacteria > Actinomycetota > Actinomycetes > Actinomycetales > Microbacteriaceae > Microbacterium. The sequence continues at coordinate 11,330 of NZ_DATEJS010000087.1, read as the reverse complement.
TCGTTCGCGGTGCCCGACGGCGGCCGGGTGGGGCTCATCGGCGAGTCCGGGTCCGGCAAGTCCCTCACCGCGCTCGCGATCCTCGGACTGCTGCCGGACGGCGCCGCGGCATCCGGCTCGATCCGCTGGCACGATCGCGAGCTGATCGGGCTGGACGACCGCGAGCTCGCACGCGTGCGCGGCGACGACGTCGGGATCGTCTTCCAGGACCCGCGCACCGCGCTCAACCCGATCCGCACCGTCGGCCGGCAGATCGGCGAGGGCGTGCGCATCCACGAGCGGGCGTCGCGGCGGGATGCCGCACTCCGCGCCGTCGCCGAGGCGCGGCGGGTGCGCCTGCCCGACCCGGAGCGGATCGTGCGCCGCTATCCGCATCAGCTCTCCGGCGGCCAGCGGCAGCGCGTCGCGATCGCGATGGCGCTGGCATCCCGGCCGCGCCTGCTCATCGCCGACGAACCGACCACGGCCCTCGACGTCACCATCCAGGCGGAGATCCTCGAGCTGCTGCGCGGACTCGTCGCCGAGGACGGGATGTCGCTCGTGTTCATCACGCACGACCTCGCGGTGCTCGCCCAGATCGCCACCGATGCCGTCGTGCTCGCCGAGGGCCGGGTCGTGGAGCGCGGAGCCGTGCCGCAGCTGCTGTCCGCCCCCGCGCATCCGGTGACCCGGGCGCTGCTGCGGGATGCCACCGCGACGCTGTGGCGTCCGACGGGGGGCCGGTCGTGACCGTGCTGCTGAGCGGCCGCGGACTCGGTCGCACCTACTCGGCGCCGCGCACGTGGGTGTGGCAGCCGCGGACGCTCACCACCGCCCTGGAGGACGTCGACATCGACGTGCGCGCCGGGTCCGCGGTCGGCATCATCGGCGAGTCCGGGTCGGGCAAGTCCACACTCGTGCGGATCCTGCTGGGGCTGGATGCCGCCACCACCGGAACCGTCGCGTTCGACGGGAAGCCGGTCGACGGGCGCGCGCCGGCACGTGAGCTGCACTGGCTGCGCCGGCGCACCGGGATCGTCTTCCAGGACCCGTACGCGTCGCTGGATCCCCGCCAGCGGGTGGAGCAGATCGTCGCGGAGCCGCTCTGGGCGCTCGGGCTCGCCGGTGACGGCTCCCCCGGCAGCGCCCACCGGCGCGAGCGGGTCGTCGACGTGCTCGCCGACGTCGGCCTCGAGGCGGATGCCGCCACCCGGTACCCCAACGAGTTCTCCGGCGGCCAGCGGCAGCGGATCGCCCTGGCCCGGGCCCTGGTGCACCGGCCCGAGCTGCTGGTCGGCGACGAGCCGCTGTCCGCCCTCGACGTCACGGTGCGCGCCCAGATCCTCGGCGAGCTGCAGGCCCTGCGCGCCCGGGACGGGCTGACGATCGTCATGGTCTCGCACGACCTCGGCGTGGTGCAGAACCTGTGCGACGAGGTGGTCGTGATGCAGAACGGACGGGTCGCCGAAGAGGGCCCGACCGAGAAGGTGCTGCAGCAGCCGCAGGTCGCCTACACCCGGCGCCTGCTGGCATCCATCCCGACGATCTGAGTCCGTCGCCCACGGGTCGCGCACCCGGCCGGTAGAGTGCAGACGACCATGAGCTCCCCGCGACATCCTCCCCGCGAGACCGAACGAGATCGCCGCGACGATCAGCGCGTTCTGCTGTGGACGACCGGTGTGCTGCTGGTCACGTTCAGCCTGGGCTCGACGCTGCAGACGATCTTCGTGTTCCGCCCGGAGCGGCTGACGGCCGTGCAGCTCGCGGTGCAGGCGCCCCTGCTGCCCGCCCGGCTCTACACCAATCTCGCCACGGTCGCCGCGGTGCTCGTGGTGTGCTGGGTCGCGCAGCTGAGCCGGCGACGGCCGCCCTCGCGTGCGGCGTGGGTCGCGGGCATCTCACTCGTCGCGGGCTTCGCCCGCCACGGGGTGCAGCTGCTGCTCGGCATCTACGTGCGTCCGGCGCCCGCGACCAGCATCGTCGAGATCGGCTCGGTGGCCGGCGCCATCGCGCTGTCGATCGGGCTCGCGCTCATCCTCGTGCGCACCCGGGTGCGGCTGCGCACCCACGAGCGCGAATTCGCCGCGCGCCGGATGACGGCGTCCGTCGCTCTCGCGGAGCTCGGTGCGCAGAGCATCCGGGTCCGGCATGAGGTCGCCGACGCGTTGAACGACTCGCTGGAGGGTCGTCCTGCCGACCTGCGCGAATTCCGGCGGCTCGTCGACCCGCCGGGCGTGGAGGTCGGGCTCGGCCGCGCCCTCGACCTGCTCGTGTCGCGGATCCCGGCCGGCATCGCGTCGACCGCGGATGTGTCACCCGAAGCGGACGGCGCCGCCGACGGCGCCGATCCGGAGTCGCTGCGGCGGCGCATCGCCCTGCTGCACGCGGCGGAGGAAGCAGTCGCCAACGCACTCCTGCACGGCGCCGCCACCGAGATCCGCATCCGCGCCCACGCGACGAGCAGCGAGCGGGCGGGCGTCATCCGCCTGACGATCGACGACGACGGCTCGGGGCCGCCCGCCGCCCCGCAGTGGAAGGGCCTCGCCCGGCTGGCGGAGCGCATGCGCCGCCACGGCGGAGCGGTGCGACTGAGCTCCTCCCCGCTCGGCGGCGGGCGCCTGGAGATCATGCTCCCGCCGGCATGAACCGCGCCGGAACGTCGGAGGCAGCTCATAGGGTGCCCGTATGACCAACCAGATCGTCCCTCCGTACCTGCTCGAGAGCATCGCCGCCGCCGACCTGCCGCACGCCGCCCCCGCCGCCCGGCAGACGCTCGCGATCGGACGTCCGCAGCACGCCCGGGCCGCGCGGACGCAGCTGGAGCTCTCGGTCGAGAACGGCGACACGCTGGTCGCGGTCTCCGAACCCGCCCCCGACCGCACGATCGCGGATGCCGGCGGAACCCGGAACCTGCCCGGCCGCACCGTGCGTCGCGAAGACGACCAGCCGGTCGCCGACACCGCGGTGAACCAGGCGTACGACGGCCTGGGCGCGACGTTCAACTTCTACTGGGAGGCGTACCGGCGCCGCTCGATCGACGGGCGCGGACTGGCGCTGGATGCCACCGTGCATTACGGCCAGGGGTACGACAACGCGTTCTGGAACGGACAGCGCATGGTCTTCGGCGACGGCGACGGCGAGGTGTTCACCGACTTCACCGGCAACCTCACCGTCATCGCGCACGAGCTGACCCATGGCGTCACCGAGAACTCCGCCGGTCTGGACTACTCCGGGCAGTCCGGGGCCCTGAACGAATCGGTCTCCGACGTCTTCGGCGCGCTCACCGAGCAGTGGTCCCGCAATCAGACGGCCGATCAGGCATCCTGGCTGATCGGCGAGGGGCTGTTCACCGCGAAGGTGCACGGCGTGGCCCTGCGGTCGATGAAGGCGCCCGGAACGGCCTATGACGATCCCGCGCTCGGCACCGATCCGCAGCCCGCGACCATGGCGGGCTACGTGCACACGGGCGACGACAACGGCGGCGTGCACATCAACTCGGGTATCCCCAACCACGCGTTCTATCTGGCGGCGGCCGCCATCGGCGGGTACGCCTGGCAGAGGGCGGGGCTGGTCTGGTACAAGACGCTGACCGGCGGTAGCCTCGAGTCCTCATCGGACTTCGCCGCATTCGCACGCGCGACGATCGCGACGGCGAGCACGGAGTTCGGTGCGGACGCGGCCGAGACCGCGGCGGTGGCCTCGGCGTGGCGACAGGTGGGGGTGCTCAGCGATGCCTGACCCGGGCAGGGTGGTCGTCACGGTGGTGCGGTCCGGCGGCATCGCCGGGCTGCGGCGGCGGTGGGAGGCGGAAGCCGATGCGGATGCCGCCGCGCGCTGGATCGAGCTCATCGACGACTGCCCCTGGGGCGAGGCCCCGCCGCCGGTCACCGGCGCGGACCGGTTCATGTGGCGCATCAGCGTGCAGTGGGACCACGCCGACGACCGCGCGGTGGACCTGCCGGACGACGCCGTCACCGGGCCGTGGCAGGCGCTCGTGGACGCCGTGCGCTCCGCCGGGCTGCCGCCCGCGGCATCCTGAACCGGGGACCCGCCGGGCCGGATCAGCGCTGGCCGCGGCGCCCGCGCTTGAGGCTCTTCTGCATGTTGACGACGCCGAGCCACCGGCCGAACTTGAACCCGACGCGGCCGAGGCGCCCCACCTCGGTGAACCCGTACCGCTCGTGCAGGGCGATCGAACCCTCCGCGCCCTTGTCGCTGATCACGGCCAGGATCTCGCGGATCCCCGCTTCTTCGCACGCGGCCAGCAGCGCTTCCAGCAGCACGCGGCCGAGTCCCTTGCCGGTGGCGGCCTGGCCGAGGTAGATCGAGTTCTCCACGGTGTACCGGTACGCGGATTTGCCCGACCACGGCTGCACGAGCGCGTAGCCGAGGATCTGCCCGGTGGGAGCCTGTGCGACCAGGAACGGCATCCGCTGCTTCTGCAAATAGGCGAACTTGTCCCGCCACTGTGCGAGAGACCACTCCGACTCGTCGAAGGTGACGACCGAGTTGGTGACGTAGTAGTTGTAGATCTCGCGGATGTCGGGGACGTCTGCCTCGCGGGCCTCGCGGATCACGTACTCGAACGGCCGCTCCGGCTCGGGGGTCGGCTTCAAATGCCGCGGCAGCTCACGCCGCTTCTCGTATTCCTCGGGAAGCACGAGTCCACGGTAGCGCGTGGAGGTTTCTGCGCTGTTACGCGGGCAGCCGCCAGTCCACGGGCGGGGCGCCTTGCTGCACGAGCAGGTCGTTCGCGCGGGAGAACGGGCGGGACCCGAAGAAGCCGCGGCTGGCCGACAGCGGGGACGGATGCGGCGACTCGATGATCGGCACGTCCCCGAGCAGCGGCCGCAGATTCGCGGCATCCCTCCCCCACAGGATCGCGACGAGCGGGCCCCCGCGGGCGGCGAGCGACCGGATCGCGTGCTCCGTGACCTTCTCCCACCCCCACCCGCGGTGGGATGCCGGCTGCCCGGGCGCCACGGTCAGCACCCGGTTCAGCAGCATGACGCCCTGCTCGGCCCAGGCGGACAGGTCCCCGTGCGGCGCCGGAGAGATGCCCAGGTCGTCGTTCAGTTCGCGGTAGATGTTCTGCAGGCTGCGCGGCACCGGCCGCACATGCTTGTCGACGGCGAACGACAAGCCGATCGGATGTCCCGGCGTCGGGTACGGGTCCTGGCCGACGATCAGCACCCGCACGTCGTCCCGGGGCTGCGCGAAGGCGCGCAGCACCCGGTCGCCGGCGGGGAGGTAGTGGCCGCCGTGCGCCACGACGTCGCGCAGCCGGTCGCCGAGCGCGGCGATGTCGCCGCCGACCGGGGCGAGCTCGTGAGCCCACCCGGCGTCGATGAGTCCGGCGCCGGCGAGTTCCGGCAGAGAGAGCGCCATCAGGCCGACGCCGGAAGGCCCTGGTCCTCCTCGACCACCGTGCCCTTGAACGACCACGGGAAGTTGATCCACAGCGAGGTGGCCTTGAACGAGTAGTCCGGCTGGATGATGGTGGTCGGCTTGGTGTAGATCGTCACCGAGCGGACGTCGGCGCCCTGCTCCTTGAGCAGCCGCACCGAGAGCTCGAGGGTCCTGCCGCTGTCGGCGACGTCGTCGACGAGCAGCACGCGGCGGCCGTCGAGATACGACATGTCCAGCGCCGGAGGCAGCACCTCGGGGGCGTCCAGCACGGTGCCGATGCCGGTGTAGAACTCGACGTTGATCGCACCGCAGTTCTTGACGCCCAGGGCGTAGGCGATGGCACCGGCCGGCAGCAGCCCGCCGCGCGCGATGGCCACGACCACCTCGGGGGCGAAGCCGGAATCGATGATGTCGCGCGCGATGGACCGCGTCGCCTCCCCGAATCCGTCCCAGGTCAGATTCTCGCGCTCGTCGGTCATGCGTTCCCTCCGCTGATGGTGCTGCTGATGGTGCTGACGGCGACGCCGCGTTCGGACGTCGTCACCCGCCAGACGCTTCCGGAGCCCGCCACCCGCAGCGGCCCGCTGCCGGCGATGAGCACCGTGTTCTCGTCGATGCCGACGCCGGCGTCGATCAATCCTGCTTCGGCCGCCGCGACCATGCGCGACAGCGAGCCCCACTGCGCGACGTGCACGTCGACCGACACGTCGATGAGGCCGATGCCGTCTCGCACCGTCACCTCGTCGAGGCCCTCGTTGATGTCTTCGCAGGCGACCTCGACGCTGCCGATGCGCCACCCGCCGACGAGCGCGGCGGTGGCGGCGATCGCCGATCCGGCGGAGAAGCCGAGGTACGGGACGCCCGCGCCGACGAGGTCGCGGATGACGTCGAAGTGCGGTTCGAGCACGTCCCGGTAGGCGGGGGTGGTGCCGCCCCCGATGACGATCGCGTCGACGTCGGCGAACGCGTCGGCAGGCACGGCGCCCGCCTCGGCGACCGCCGTCACGACCGGATCCAGGCGGCCGGCGACGCGCATCGCGGCGACGAGGCGGTCCGCGTGCTCGGCGGCATCCTCATCCCGGACGGCGACCACGGCGATGCGCGGCACCTCCCGGCCGGATGCCTCTGCCCGGGCGGTGGCCTCGGCGACGAAGGCCGCGTACGCCACGCCGTCGGGTTCGTCCTGCCAGCCCCCGCCGACCAGATGCACGCTCATCCGAATAGCGTATCGAGCGGTCCGTCAGTCCCGCACGCGCAGCGGGCCGCGCGCGAGCAGGTGCGCGGCGGCCTGCGCGACCGGCCGGATCGTCACGAGATCGAGGTTGACGTGGCCGGGTGCGTTCAGCGCGTACGCGATGACGTCCGCGACGTCGGATGCCTCGAGCGGCGCCTCGACGTCCGCGTAGATACGGTCCGCCGCCTCCTGGTCGCCGTGCAGCCGGTTCAGCGCGAACTCCTCGGTGTGCACGAGTCCGGGCGCCACCTCGATGACGCGGAGAGGCTCCCCGTTCAGCTCCAGCCGCAGCGCGTCGACGATCATCGCCTCACCGGCCTTGGCCGCGTTGTAGCCGGCGCCGCCGGGGTACGCCCGCTGCGCGGCCGTCGACGTGACGAACAGCAGGCTCGCGTGCCCGGCCGAGCGTGCGGCGTTCCGCAGCTCCGGCAGGAAGGATGCCACGAGCCGCTGGGTCGCGAGGACGTTCGCCTCGAACATCCACGTCCAGTCGTCGGGGTCGCCGTCTTCGACCCTGTCGCTGCCCCGCGCCCCGCCCGCCACCTGCACGAGGGCGTCGACCCCGCCGGATTCCCGTGCGAACTCGAGCAGAGCGTCGACGTCGGTCTGGCGGGTGAGATCCGCCGCGAACGGCACCGCACCGGTGGCCGCCCCGACGGCCTCGAGCCGGTCGGCGCGGCGGGCGACCGCGATGACCTCCCAGCCGGTGTCGCGCAGCGCCTTCACCGTCGCCTCGCCGATTCCCGAACTGGCCCCCGTCACCACTGCGCGCCGTGTCATGCCTCCAGCCTAGAGGCCCGGATTACGCCACATTTCCGCACGATCGCGCGGCCCGGCGCGCATCCGTAATGTCGGTGCAAGACAAATCCGACGATGATAAGGAGCCCGTAGTGTCCTCGAACGACTGGCGCTTTGAGACCACCCAGATCCACGCGGGCGCCCAGCCCGACCCGGTGACCAACTCCCGGGCCACGCCGATCTACCAGACCACGTCGTACGTGTTCAACAGCTCGGACCACGCGGCGAACCTCTTCGCGCTGAGCGAGTTCGGCAACATCTACACCCGCATCCAGAACCCGACGCAGGATGTCGTCGAGCAGCGCATCGCGGCGCTCGAGGGCGGCACCGGCGCGCTGCTGGTGGCGTCCGGCCAGGCGGCCGAGACGTTCGCGGTGCTCAACATCGCCGAGGCCGGCGACCACATCGTCGCGTCGAGCTCGATCTACGGCGGCACGTACAACCTCTTCAAGTACACGCTCAAGAAGCTCGGCATCGACACCACCTTCGTCGAGAACCAGGACGACGTCGAGGAGTGGCGTCGTGCGGTCCGCCCGAACACCAAGCTGTTCTTCGCCGAGACGATCGGCAACCCCAAGATCAACGTGCTCGACATCCGCGGCGTCGCGGACGTCGCCCACGAGGCCGGCGTGCCGCTCATCGTGGACAACACGATCGCGACCCCGTACCTGATCCGCCCGTTCGCGCACGGCGCCGACATCGTCGTGCACTCGGCGACGAAGTTCCTCGGCGGCCATGGCACCACCATCGGCGGCGCCATCGTCGACGGCGGCACGTTCACGTGGTCGGAGCACAGCGACAAGTTCCCCGGCCTCACCACGCCGGACCCGTCGTACCACGGTGCCGTCTACACGCAGGCGGTCGGCGACGGCCTCGCCTACATCATCAAGGCGCGCGTGCAGCTGCTGCGCGACCTCGGTGCCGCGATCGCGCCGATCAGCGCCTGGCTGCTGCTCCAGGGCGTCGAGACGCTGTCGCTGCGCGTGGAGCGCCACGTGCAGAACGCGCAGGAGATCGCCGAGTGGCTGGACAACCACGAGGACGTCGCCTCGGTGAACTACTCCGGCCTGCCCTCGTCGCCGTGGTACGCCGCCGCGAACAACTACGCGCCCAAGGGCGTCGGCGCCGTGCTGTCGTTCGAGCTCAAGGGCGGCGTCCCCGCCGGGCGTGCGTTCGTCGACAGCCTGAAGCTGTTCAGCCACCTCGCCAACATCGGCGACGTGCGCTCGCTCGTCATCCACCCCGCCTCGACGACGCACTCGCAGCTCAGCCCCGAGCAGCAGCTCACCGCCGGCGTCACGCCGGGCCTCGTGCGCCTGTCGGTCGGCATCGAGAACATCGACGACCTCAAGGCGGACCTCCAGCAGGCTCTCGCCGCCGCCCGCGCCGTGTCAGAGGCGGCTCGCGCCTGACGCCTCCCTCCTGAGCCCGTCGACGGGCAGGATGCCCCGGCCGCACGGCCGGGGCATCCTGCGTTCCCGGCCGCATCCCGGTCAGACGCCGTCCGCCCATCGCAGCACGCGCAGGGCGCGCAGCGTGACCCATCGGCTCGGGAATCCCTCCATCTCGCCGTCCATCCCGAACGGCGTCGGGCCCTCGTGGGTGTTCTCCAGGGGCCAGAGTCCGTCGGCGTCGCGCTTTCCCCGCAGCAGCTCCACGGCTTCGTCGCAGCGCGGCTCTCCGGCGGGCCGGGCGCGACGCATGTACTCGAGACCGCGGAGCACGTCGTAGAACCAGCGCACCGGGTACGACGTCATCGTGAAGCGCGGGTCCATGACGTGTCCCGTGCTGCGTCGCCGGAAGAGGCTCCGCTCGAGCAGGTACTCCTCGGCGGCGAGACGCGCGGCGCGGGAGGCATCCGTCCCGCCGGTCGTCTGCTCCCACGCGAGCAGCCCTTCCAGCACGCAGATGGTGCCGTGCACCGACGACACCTCTGCGCCGTACTCCGCCCAGCAGTTCCATCCGCCGTCGGGCAGCTGCGACGACAGGATCGTCCGGACGACGGCATCCCCCGGCTCGCCGAAGTATGCGGCCAGCGCCAGCACCACGCCGTTGATGCACGGCTCGGCCTCGCCGTCGAAGTACGGCTCGCCGGCGTGGTCCCAGTTCACGTTCCCGCGCACCCGGGCGACCGCCTCCTGCACGCGCGGGTCGGCCGGATCGGCGCCGAAGTCCGCGAGCTGCTGCAGGCTGAAGTGCGTCGCCGTCCACGCGTCGTACATGGGGCGGGACTCGTCCGCCCAGCCCGGCCGGTAGACGCCGCCGTCCCACAATCCGTCGTCGGACTGCTCGGCCAGCAGCCGGGCGCCCCATCCTTCCGCGGCGACGCGCGCACGTTCCGCCGCCACCTCCTCGGGCGGGGCGTCGAGCAGGTCCTGCTTGACCTGCCAGCGGATGGCCGGGTCGGTGTCGAGAAGGTACGCCATGACATCCATGCCCGCGACCCTAGCCCCGGCCACCGACATCGCGCAGGCCCCCTACCCACCGAAACACCCCGGTGCGGCCGAAACCCCTGGCAGCGTCAGGTGTGCTGTCTCAGGACATAGTGGACATTCCTGTCTCAGGAGATAGTGGACAGTTCTGATGTCTCAGGACATCGTGGACAGTTCTGCGGGTGAGTCGTATCCCTGATCGTGTTCGTGAGCTGGTGGTGGAGTGGCCCGAGGATGCCGGGCGGGGCGCGATCGATGCGTTCTGCCGACGGCATGGCGTGTCTAGGTCCTGGTTCCATGCCGTGCGGAAGAGGGCGTTGGAGGAGGGCGACGCGGCGCTGGTGAAGGGCAGCACGCGCCCGTATCGGAGCCCGACCTCGGCGCCGGAAGCAGTCACCGCGGCGGTGGTCGCGAAGCGTCACGAGTTGAGGGAGCAGGGCAAGGATTACGGGCCGTTGTCGATCCTGGACGTGCTGGACCGGGCGGGGTTCACACCGTTGCCGTCGCGGTCGACGATCGCACGGATCCTGGATCGTGAGCACCTCGTGGAGCGGAACAAGAAGAAACGGCCGAAGGGTTCGCATCGACGGATTCGTTCGGAGTTCCCGAATCAGCGGTGGCAGTCTGACGGGCTGGAAGTCACGTTGTCGACTGGTGAGGTCGTCGTTGTGATCGAGATCATTGATGACTGCACGCGACTGAACATCGCCCTGCACCCTGGGCCGGCTGAGACCGCGGCGGTGGTCGTGGAAGCGTTCCGGCGGGCGATCGATGAGTACGGGCGGCCGGTGCTCGTGCACACCGATAACGGGACCGCGTTCAACATGGCACGACTCGGGAAGACGACCGCGCTGCAGACGTTCCTCGGCGATCTCGGCGTGAAGATGATCACCGGCAAGCCCGCGCACCCAAAGTCGCAGGGCAAAGTCGAGCGGGCGCATCAGACGCTGCTGACCTTCATCGACGCCCGCAACCCCGCCACCATGGACGAGCTCCGGCCGGTGCTTGATGAGTATCGGGACTGGTACAACCATCACCGTTCGCACCAAGCACTCCCACCCCGCACGACCCCCGCAGAACTCTACGACGTGCTGCCGAAGATCGCGCCCCCAGGCGACCCGATCCCCCCGGCACGGACCTCACCCACACGTCGCGTCGTCGATACACCGACGGAGAGCATTCAGCATCGCGTCGCGTATCGAGGCGGCGCGTTCGGCTACCTCGGTCGCAAGTTCCTGCTCGGGAAGGCATGGGAAGGGCAACGGATCACCCTCATCCACGCCGATGATGAGATCACGATCTTCGACTCCCGCGGCACACGGCTCGTCGCCATGAGCTTGTCGCGCGTCAGACTTAGTGGCAGGGGTTGTTAGTTGCTGAGGCAACGCCCCTACTGGAAGGTCTGAGAATCATGAGTCGTCCCCCGGTGATCCCGGCGGAGAAGAAGATCCGCATCGTGTTGAGCGTGTTGCAGGGCG
>NZ_DATEJS010000086.1:0-6553 GCF_035277845.1 Microbacterium sp. | reverse complement strand
GGCATCCAGACCGGCGCCCTGGCGCCCGGCGAGGGCGCCGCGATCCTGCTCGGGGCGCTGCTCACCGTGCTCATCGCGACTCTCGCGACGGCTCAGGCGGCGCGACGCGGGAGCGTCCCGCCGGCCGCGACCGGCAGCGCGGCGACGAGCGGGTCCGTCTAGGACGCGGCGATCTCGCGGGCCCGCAGGTCCTTGCGCAGGATCTTCCCGGCGCTCGACTTCGGGATCTGCTCGACGAACTCCACCCGGCGCACCTTCTTGTGCGGCGCGACGTTCTCGGCGACGAAGGCCATCACCTCGTCCGCCGTCAGCCCCGAATCGGGCCGGGCCACGATGAACGCCTTCGGCACCTCCTGGTGGTCGTCGTCGAGCACGCCGATGACCGCGGCATCCATCACCTTCGGGTGACCGAGCAGCAGCGCCTCCAGCTCCGCCGGGGCGATCTGGTAGCCGTGGTACTTGATGAGCTCCTTCGCGCGGTCCACGATCGAGTAGTAGCCGCCCGCGTGGTAGACCGCGACGTCGCCGGTGTGCAGGAACCCGTCGGCGTCCAGGGTGTCCGCCGTGGCATCCGGCTTGTTGAGATAGCCGATCATGATGTTCGGCCCCCGCATCCACAGCTCACCGCGTGCCGTGGTGCCGTCGGGGCCGACCTCGGTGATCTCCGCCCCGGTGTCCAGGTCGACGAGCTTCGCCTGCATGCTCGGCAGCAGATACCCGACCGAGCTGACCGGGATGTCGGCGACCTCCACCGGGATCGCGTGCGAGACCGGGCTCGACTCGGTCATGCCGTACCCCTGCAGCACGCGCGCGTGGATCCGCTTGCCGGCCGCCTCCGCCGTCTCGGCGTCGAGCGGAGCGGCACCGGAGAACACGGTGCGCACGGTGGAGATGTCGAACTGGTCGACGATCGGATGCTTGGCGAGGGCGACCGCGATGGGCGGCGCGATGTAGAGGTAGGTGCATCCGTAGCGCTGGATGTTCGTGAGGAACTCCACGAGGTCGAACTTCGCCATCGTCACGAGGCTCGCCCGCTGGCGCAGCGCGAGGTTCAGCAGCACGGTCAGCCCGTAGATGTGGAAGAACGGGAGCACCGCCAGCACCCGGTCGGAGGCGTCGAGGTCGAGGCTCGCCCGGCACTGCTGCACGTTGGCGACCAGGTTCCGGTGGCTGAGCATGACGCCCTTGGGGACGCCGGTGGTGCCGGAGGAGTACGGGAGCACGGCGATGTGCGTGGCGGGGTCGAACGAGACGTCCGGCGGGGGGTTCTGCTCGCCGATGAGCTGCCCGAGGCCGGGGTGCCCGTCGGCGCCGTCCATCACGATGAGGCGCTCCGGCGGGATGCCCACCGCCTCGGCGGCGGCGGATGCCTGCGGCAGGAACGGGCTCACCGTGACGAGCCAGGTGGCGTCGGCATCCCGCAGCTGCGTCTCGATCTCGCCGGCCGTGTAGAGCGAGTTGACGGTGGTGACCGAGGCACCCGCGCGGAGCGCGCCGTGCATCACGGTCGCGAACGACGGGACGTTGGGACACAGCAGTGCGACGACGGTTCCCACCTCGACGCCGCGCACGGCGAGGGCGCCGGCGAAGGCGTCGACCTGCGCGCGGAGGGCACGGTACGTGGTCTGCGTGCCGCTGGCCGGGTCGATGAGCGCGACCTGCGCCAGCTCGTCGTCGTCCAGCGACCCGAACAGGTAGTCGTAGACGCTGACGTCGGGGATCTCGATGTCGGGGTACGGGCTTTCGAACACGAGGAGGCTCCCCTTCGTCTTGCGTCATCGCAGGTGGGCACCGGCATCCGCGCCGGTGCAGACCATCATGCCACGGTGGTTCCGGCCCTGGAACTGAGTCGCATCGCCGCCGGAACTGAGTCCCGATCTTCGGGTGGCGGCTCCGCACGTGCGGAGGATGCCGTAGACTCGCACAAGTACCCCTAGGGGGTATCAAGGACGGAGAGGTGAGGCGATGACCACGATCGAGTTCCAGGTGACCGGCATGTCGTGCGGGCACTGCGAGGCCGCGGTCCGCAGCGAGGTCGGCGCCGTCCCCGGCGTGGCAGCCGCGGACGCCAGCGCAGCGACCGGCCGGCTCGTGGTCGAGGCATCCGGACCCGTCGACGACGCGGCCGTCATCGCCGCCGTCGCGGAGGCCGGCTACACGGCCGCCCGCGCCGCCTGAGTCCGGCCCCGCCCCCGACTCCCGGGAGCCGTCCACTGGCCCGCCACCGAGCTGCGGTGCCGGTGCCCTGGCACGTTGTACAGGCTCTGCGAGCCTGCCCGGCGCCTCGACGGTGCGCCGCGGCATCCGGCGCCTGTAGATCGTCCCCACGGCCCGGGATCCCGGTCGAGGAGAGGGGGTTGTCCACAATCGGCTCGTACGGATGGCGCACACCCGGATGCGGCTCACAGTGTGGGCGGATGAGCACCGAGCCGGATGCACAGGATGCCCCGCGGTTCTTCCGCACCCGCGATCTCGCGGCCGAGGGATGGACCGCCAAGCGGCTGGCCCGCGCCGTGCGCGACGGCAGCTTCCTCCGCCTGCGGAAGGGGGTGTACGGCCAGCCGGGGCTTCCCGAGGAGTGCGCTTCGGCCGTGCGGATCGGCGGACGGCTCTGCGGATCGTCCGAGCTGCGCCGCCGCGGGGTCTTCGTCCAGGACCACCCCGGCACGCACGTCCACATCGAACCGGAGGCGTCGCGACTGCCGCCCGTGCCGGAGGGCATTCACGTCCAGCGCGGCATGCTCCGGCGCACCCCTCATCCCCGGTCGTGCAGTGTCGAGGTGCTGGACGCCGTCATCCAGTCGGCGAAGGGGCAGCCGTGGCGCGAAGGTCTGGCGACGATCGAGTCTGCCGTGCAGCTCGGCGTGCTCCGGATCGACGAGCTGGGTGAGGTCTTCGCCGCGCTCCCGCGCCGTTACCGACGGGCGCGGCGGTGGCTGGACACGCGGTCGGAGTCCGGCACCGAGACGATCATGCGGCTCATCGCCCTCGAGCTCGGTGCCGGTGTCGAGGTGCAGGTGTGGATCCGCGGAGTGGGTCGCGTCGATCTCGTGATCGACGGCTGGCTGATCGTGGAGTGCGACAGCGAGCGATTCCACTCGGATTGGCGGCAGCGCAGGGAGGACCTGCGACGTGATCAGGCGGCCGCGCGGCTGGGATACTCCACCTATCGCCCGATCGCGGAGGACATCATGTGGCATCGCGACGAGGTCCGAGCCGCCCTGGCGGGCCTGCTCGCCGGTGGTCGGCCGGCCCGCGCCCGTCGCGCCGGGACGATGTCCAGGGGATAGACGCCGTGAGCTGCCGCTCGGGGCGGGGAACGGTCGAAATCACCTGTACAACGCGCCGGTGCTCCCGACCGGCGGAGAGTGGGCACGCCAAACCGGCTGGCTAGGCTGAGGGGATGACCGCGCATCTGCCCGCCCGCAGCCTGCTCGTGCACGACGCCCTGCGTGCCGTGGACATCACCGGCGAGATCGTCGTGCTGCCGGACTCCGCCGCGACCGCGGCGCTCGCCGCCGCGGCGGTCGGCGTCGAGGTGGGTGCGATCGCGAACAGCCTCGTGTTCTGGGCGGACGACGCCCCGCTGCTGGTGATGACCAGCGGCGCGCACCGGGTCGACACGAAGGCGCTCGCCGCGCGGCTCGGCACCGGCAGGATCGCCCGGGCGACCCCGGAGCAGGTGCGTGAGGCCACCGGCCAGGTGATCGGGGGAGTCGCACCGGCCGGGCATCCGGCGCCGATCCGCACGGTCGTCGACGAGGCGCTCGCCGCGTTCCCGGAGATCTGGGCGGCCGGCGGCACCCCGCACACCGTGTTCCCGCTCACGTACGACGAGCTCGTGCGGCTCACGGGCGGCATCGTCGCGCAGGTCGACTGAAGCCGCATCAGCGGCCGTACAGGCGACGCTGCAGCTCCGCGGCCGCGGACCGGACGGCCGGGACGAGGGATGCCGCCTCCCGGTCGGCCTCCTCGGGCCAGGTGACCGCGACCGCGGCGACCGGCCAGCCGGCGTGGTCGAGCACGGCGACGCCGATGGATCGCAGACCGAGGGTGATCTCACCGTCCTCGGTGGCGTAGCCGTCGGCACGCACCTGACGGAGCACTTCGCGCAGCGCCGAGCGCGTGCCCGGCCCGCGCCCGGTGCGGTCGATGAAGCTCGCGGTATCCGGGAACAGCGCCCGGATCTGCGCGGTCGGCAGCGCCGCCAGCATGGCGCGGCCGGTCGCGGTGAGGTGCGCCGGCAGACGCACCCCGACGTCGGTGACGAGGGCCGGGCGGCGCGGCGCGCGCTCCTCGACGATGTAGACGACGTCGCGGCCGCTCATGATGGCGAGGTGCGCGCTCTCGCCCGTGCGGTCGGCGAGGGTCGCCACGAGGCGCCGGCCGAGGCGGGCGATCGGCTGCTGCCGGCTGTAGCCGCCGGCGAGCTCGAACGCCGCCGTACCGAGTCCCCAGCGCCGCTCCGCGGGCACGTGCACGACGTAGCCGTGCTGGGAGAGCGCGTCGAGCAGATGGTAGATGCTCGACCGCGGGATGCCGAGGGCCTGCGCCATCGCCGCGGCCGGCACCGGGGCCGGCTGGCGGGCGAGATAGGTGAGGATCCGCAGCGTCTGATCGGCGGCGGGGACCTGTGGTCGATTGTCTGACATCCCAGACACAGGATGCCACAAACCGGTCGCGCCGTCATCCCGTTCGGTGTGGAATCGGAACATGACCTTCACCGCTCTCGCTTCCGTCGTCGTCGGCGCCGACGTGCTCACCCCCGCCGACGTCGTCGCCGTCGCCCGCTTCGGCGCGCGTGTCGAGATCGCCGCCGAGGCGCTCGAGCGCGTCGCGGCATCCCGCGCCCTCATCGAGGCCCTCGCCGACGACCCGGTGCCGCACTACGGCATCTCCACCGGTTTCGGCGCCCTCGCCACCACCTTCATCGAGCCGGAGCGCCGCGTGCAGCTGCAGCGCAGCCTCATCCGCTCGCACGCCGCCGGCACCGGCCCCGAGGTCGAGCGCGAGGTCGTGCGCGCCCTCCAGCTGCTGCGTCTGCAGACCCTCGCCACCGGGCGCACCGGTGTGCGTCCGGTCGTCGTCGAGACGTACGCCGAGATGCTGAACGCCGGCATCACCCCGATCGTCCGCGAGTACGGCTCGCTCGGCTGCTCCGGCGACCTCGCCCCGCTGTCGCACGTCGCCCTCGCCGCCACCGGCGAAGGCCGCGTGCGCGACGCCGACGGCATCGAGATGGATGCCGCCGAGGCCCTTGCCGCCGCCGCGATCACTCCGGTCGAGCTGCGCGAGAAGGAGGGCCTCGCCCTCATCAACGGCACCGACGGCATGCTCGGGATGCTGCTGCTCGCCCTGCACGACCTGCAGATCCTGCTCGACACCGCCGACCTCGCCGCCGCGCTGTCGGTGGAGAGCCAGCTGGGCACCGACGCCGTGTTCGCCGCCGACCTGCAGGCTCTGCGCCCCCAGGTCGGTCAGGGCACGTCCGCCGCGAACCTGCGCGCCCTTCTCGGCGACTCGCCGATCATCGCCTCGCACAAGGGACCGGAGGACGGCCGCGTGCAGGACGCGTACTCGCTGCGCTGCTCGCCGATCGTGCACGGCGCGGCCCGCGACACCGCCGCCCACGCCCGCATGGTCGCCGAGCGCGAGCTCGCCTCCGCCGTCGACAACCCGGTCGTCACCCTCGACGGCCGCGTCGAGTCCAACGGCAACTTCCACGGCGCCCCCGTCGCCTACGTGCTGGACTTCCTCGCGATCGCCGTCGCCGACGTGGCATCCATCTCGGAGCGCCGCACCGACCGCGCCCTCGACGTCGCGCGCAACCGCGACCTGCCGCCGTTCCTCGCCCATGAGGCCGGCGTCGACTCGGGCCTCATGATCGCCCAGTACGCCGCGGCCGGCATCGTCTCGGAGCTCAAGCGCCTCGCCGTCCCGGCATCCGTCGACTCGATCCCGTCGTCGGCCATGCAGGAGGACCACGTGTCGATGGGCTGGGCGGCGGCCCGCAAGCTCCGCCGCGCGATCGACGGCTTCTCCCGCGTGCTCGCGGTCGAGGTCGTCACGGGATGCCGCGCGCTCGACCTGCGTGCCCCGCTGCAGCCGGGCTCCGCCACGGGCGCCGTGCGCGACCTCGTGCGCACCGTCGTCGCGGGCCCCGGCCCGGACCACTTCGTGTCGCCCGACATCGAGGGCGTCACCGAACTCGTGATCAGCGGCGCCGTCGCCGCTGCCGCCTTCAACAACACCAAGGAGAACTGATGAGCACCAACGCCGAGACGCGCGTCGTGCGCGCACCCCGCGGTGCCGAGCGCACCGCCAAGAGCTGGGGCGCCGAAGCCGCCAAGCGCATGATCCAGAACAACCTCGACCCCGAGGTCGCCGAGCACCCCGAAGACCTCGTCGTCTACGGCGGCACCGGTCGCGCCGCTCGCAGCTGGGAGGCGTTCGACGCGATCGTCCGCACCCTCGACGAGCTCGAGCCCGATGAGACGCTGCTGGTGCAGTCCGGCAAGCCGGTCGGCGTGTTCCGCACCCACCGCGACGCGCC
>NZ_DATEJS010000085.1:0-3617 GCF_035277845.1 Microbacterium sp. | reverse complement strand
GCGGGCTCGCGCAGGGCGCGGCGCACGACGTCGACGTCGCGTCCACCGGCGCCGGCGGGGGCGAGGGCCACCGTGGCGTAGGTCTCCGCGTCGGGGGCGACGGCCGCGAGCGTGCGGCGCAGCTCCTCGACGATGCGGCCGAGCGAGATGCCGGAGGCGGCGGCCTTCTGCTCGTCGAAGCCGACGTAGAGGGCGAAGCCGCGGGGGGTCGCACCGGTGGGCAGGTTGGCCTCAGCGGGCGGCGCTGCGGGCGCCTCGTCCGGAAGGTCCGGAACCAGGTGCAGGGCGGGACGGGCGGTGGGTCGGTCGATGATGGCGATGTTCGACATGGGAA
The DNA here is from genome assembly GCF_035277845.1 of Microbacterium sp. Lineage (GTDB taxonomy): Bacteria > Actinomycetota > Actinomycetes > Actinomycetales > Microbacteriaceae > Microbacterium. The sequence continues at coordinate 3,283 of NZ_DATEJS010000085.1, read as the reverse complement.
GTCCTGGAATGTGCGGAACCCGGAGAAGGGGGTTCGATCGAGCGGGGCGGCCCGGGGTGCGGGGCCGTGGTGCGGAGCGGTTGCGGTTGCGTCAACGCTCGGGGCGCTCTTGCAGGAGGGAGTACCTGCGGGTGCGCCGTGCAGGGGTCACCGGATCAGCGGCACATTCGACAACACATGACCACACGCGCCGGCATCATGGTGCCGGCAGTCCCGTTCGCCTCCCAGGCGGACAGAGAGCGTGCGATGTTCGTCATGGGCCGATTATGTCGGACTGCGTCCAAGTACGTCAAATCGTTCGCGTATATTACGCCATCCGTGACCTACTGTTACGGCCCTCGGGGCACCGGGCCCGGCGTACGCTGACGGGGTGACCGAAGCCAGCCGCGACCCCCGCGATCTCCGCTACGAAGACCAGAAGGATGCCTCCCGCTACGCACTCTTCGACGGCGACACGCTTCTCGCGGTGATCGACTACCGCGATGACGGGCACTCCGTGTCGATGACGCGCGCATTCACCGTCCCCACGTTCCGCGGGCACGGCTACGCGGGTGTGCTCACCGAATTCGCCGTCGCCGATCTCGAGCAGCGCGGCGACCGTCAGGTGATCCCGATGTGCTGGTACGTGGCCGAGTGGTTCGAGAAGAACCCGGAGCGCGCCGGCATCCTCCGCGCGGCCTGACGCCTATTCGCCCGTCGCGAAGCGGGTGGTGCCGACTTCGACCGGCTCCCAGCCGTGCGGAGTGCGCTCCAGGATCGTCACCGACCCGTTCTCCAGGAACCGCGGTGGCTCGGCGACCCCGAGCGCATCCAGCAGCACGATGATCGACATCCCGCTCGAGACCGCGAGCACGCGGTCGGCGTCCGCGTGCTCCGTGCCGATGCGGGTCGCCGTGTCGATCAGCCGGGCGGATGCCTCGGCGTAGCCCTCGGCGGGATGCTCCGGCGACGGGTTGCTGTCGCGGAAGAGGTCGATCCGCTCACGCAAGGGCAGGTCGAACACGCGACGGTCGTCGCCCCGCGCCTGCAGGTGCTCGCCCATGCGCCGCCACAGCGCCTTCGTCCGCATCCCCTCGTAGCCGCCGAAGGCGGTCTCGCGCAGCCCGGCCGTGCGGGTGAGCGGAACGGTCGCCGCCATCGCGTCCAGGATCAGGGCGGCGGTCTCGCCGTGCCGCACCATGTCGGCCGCGTAGGCGGCGTCGAACGACGACGCCTCGCCCAGCGCGGCGAAGTTCGCCCCCACACGCGAGGCCGTCGCGCGACCGGCATCGGTCAGCGGCGAATCCGACCAGCCCTGCGTGCGCCCGAGGGCGTTGAAGACGGTCTGGCCGTGTCGGACGAGATAGAGGCGCACCGGGCCATTCTGGCGCATCGACACGACCGATCTCCGCGGTCGGGATGCCGCACGTCGGCCCGGCGCCGGGGCAATGTCGGAACCCCCTCGTACCGTGGGAGTCATGCGGATCCTGCACACCTCCGACTGGCACATCGGGCGCACCTTCCACGGGAACTCCACCGTGGCGGCGCTGCGCACCGTGCTCGACGCCGTGGTGGCGCAGGTGACCGAGCACGACGTCGACGTGGTCGTCGTCGCCGGCGACGTGTTCGATTCCGCGGTGCCCGCCGCCGACTGCTACACGCTGCTCACCGACGTCCTCGTCGCACTCCGCGACGCCGGTGCGCGCGTCATCGCCACCAGCGGCAACCACGATTCCGCGGCGCGGCTCGGGTTCCAGGCGCGGCTGCTGCGCGACGGCATCCATGTGATCACCGACCCGGCCGCGATCGGCACCCCGATCACGATCGACGACGAGCACGGCGCGGTCGACTTCTACGGGATCCCGTACCTCGAACCGGCGCTGCTGCGGCACGAATGGGCGGGGGTGCGCACCCAGGCCGACGTGCTCGCGGTGGCCATGGAGCGCGTGCGACAGGATGCCGCGGGGCGCCCGGGGCACCGGTCCGTCGCGATCGCGCACTGCTTCGCGGCCGGCGTCGAGCCGACGCCGAGTCTCGAACGCGACATCCAGCAGGGCGGGCTCGACGTCGTGCCGCTCGCGACCTTCGACGGCCCCGACTACGTGGCCCTCGGCCACATCCACGGCCGCGCCCGGCTGAGCGACCGGGTCCGCTACGCCGGCGCACCGCTGCACTACAGCTTCGGCGAGCAGCACAAGCAGCGCGGTTCCTGGCTGGTCGACCTCGACGAGGCGGGGCTCTCGCAGGTCGCCTGGCTCGAGCTGCCGGTGCCGCGACGACTGCGGACGCTGCACGACACGCTCGAGGCGCTGCTCACCGACCCGGCGTACGAAGGCGAAGCTGATGCGTGGGTGCGCGCCGAGTACACCGACACGCTGCCGGAGCGCGACCCGATGCGGCGCCTGCAGGAGCGCTTCCCCCACTGCGCCATGGTCGTGCACGCACCCGCCCGGGTCGTCGTCGACGACGCCCGCACGTACTCGGCACGCGTGCGCGAGGCCCGCTCCGACCTCGAGCTGATCGACGCGTTCCTGATGCACGTGCGCGCCGGCGCTGGCGGGACGGATGCCGAACGGGCGCTGCTGAACGAGATCATCGACGAGCGCGTGGCCGTGGAGGCATCCGCATGAGGCTGCACAGGCTCGCTCTGGAGGGGTTCGGTCCGTTCCGTGACCGCCAGACCGTCGACTTCGACGCCTTCGCCGACGACGGCATCTTCCTCATCAGCGGGCGCACCGGTGCCGGCAAGTCGAGCATCCTCGACGGCGTGTGCTTCGCCCTGTACGGCGACGTGCCCCGCTACAGCGGCTCCGACAAGCGACTGCGCAGCGACCACTGCGCCCCGGACGATCCGACCGAAGTGGAACTGGAGTTCTCGCTCGGCGACCGCCGGCTGCGGGTGACCCGGTCGCCCGAGTACAGCCGTCCGAAGCGGCGCGGTGAGGGCCTCACCCCGGTGAAGCAGCAGGCGCAGCTCGACGAGTGGGCCGACGGCACGTGGGTGGGGCTGGCGTCCGGTCCGCGCGACGTCGGGCTTCTCCTCGGCGACGTGCTCGGGCTCACCCGCGAGCAGTTCCTGCAGGTGATCCTGCTGGCACAGGGGCGCTTCGCCCAGTTCCTGCTCGCGGGCAACGACGAGCGGCAGGCCGTGCTGCGCACGCTGTTCGGCACGCGGCGGTTCGAGGACTACGCGCGGGCGCTCGTCGAGCGGCGCAAGCGCGCGGCCGACGACGTCGAACAGGCGAAGGTGTCGCTCGAGCTGCTGCTCGCGCACGGCGAGCACCTCAGCGACGACCCGGTCTCG
>NZ_DATEJS010000084.1:0-5827 GCF_035277845.1 Microbacterium sp. | reverse complement strand
GCTCGTCCGCCGGCGCTGCCACCGCCGCGCGCACCTCCCAGACGGTGCTGCAGGTGATGGGCGGCGGGTACCTCGTGATCCTGCTGCTTCCCGCCGTCGCCCTCGCGATCCCGCTGCTGCTGCGCGGCCGGGCGGCGGCCGTCGTCGCGCTCGTGGCCGCGGTGCTCGTGAGCATGTTCGTGCTGCTCGGCATCCTCAGCATCGGGCTGTTCTACCTGCCCGCGGTCGTCTGCGCGGTCATCGCCGCGGCCCTGCCGTCCGCCCCGCGGCATCCCTCCCCGAAACGGTAGGCCGGACGCCGGCTGCTACGCGGCGGCCTTCACGCGCGGGTCGACGAACACGTACAGGATGTCGACCACGAAGTTCGCGACGACGATGAGGAACGCGGCGAACAGGGTGAACCCGACCACGAGCTGCAGATCGAGCTGGTGCACCGCGTCGATGAGCAGCGCCCCGATCCCCTGCATCGAGAACACCTTCTCGGTGATGACCGTGCCGCCCAGCAGCGCGCCGAGGTCGAGACCGAAGATCGTCACCACCGGGATGATCGCGTTGCGCAGCCCGTGCCGCACGATCACCCGGCCCTCGGTGAGCCCCTTGGCCCGGGCCGTGCGGATGTAGTCCTCGCCCATCTGCTCGATCATCTGGCCGCGGGTGAGTCGCGCGTAGATGGCCGCGCTGATGAACGCGAGCGTGCACCAGGGCAGCACCAGGTGCACGAACCACTGCACCGGGTCCTCCGTGAACGGCACGTAGCCGCCGGTGGGCAGCCATCCGAGGATGAACCCGAACACCAGGATCACCAGCAGCCCCACCAGGTAGCTCGGAGCCGACACCCCCGCGATCGCGACGGTCATCACCGTGCGGTCGATCCACGTGCCGCGCTTCAGGGCGGAGACGACGCCGCCCGCGACACCGGCGAGCAGCCACAGCACGGCGGCGCCGACCGCGATGGACGCGGTCACCGGGAAACGGGACAGGATGAGGTCGGTCACGGTGGCGTTCTGCTGGAACGAGTAGCCGAAGCACGGGGCCGCGCACACCACCGCGGCCGCGCCGTGGCCGAACCGGCGGCCGGTGACGATGCCGGACAGGAAGTCCCACAGCTGCTCGTACCAGGGCAGGTTGGTGCCCATGAACTCCTCGGCCCGGGCGAGGTTGTCGGGAGTGCACGGCTTGCCGCACGCCAGTTGCGCAGGGTTGGTGGGCAGCAGGTAGAAGATCGCGTAGGTCACCGTGGCGACGACCAGCAGCACGAGGAGCATGCCGAGCAGGCGGGTCGAGAGGAAGCGGAGCATCGTCATCGGCGGGCTCCCTTCGGGTCGAGTGCGTCGCGCAGCCCGTCGCCGAGCACGTTGAACGCGAGGGTGATGAGGAACAGGGCGGCACCCGGGAACACCAGGTACATGGGGTCGGTCTGCACCCAGCCGACGGCGAGGCCGATCGTGCGACCCCAGCTCGGGGTGGGCGGCGGGACGCCCACGCCGAGGAACGACAGCGCGGCCTCGAAGCCGATCATCGAGGGCACGAGGATCGTGGTGTAGACGATGATCGTCGCGGTGACGTTCGGCAGCACCTGCGTGAACGCGACCCTCCAGGATCCGGCGCCCATCGCGGTGGATGCCGTCACGAACGAGCGCTCGCGCAGCGACAGGGCCTGACCGCGGATGACGCGGGCGATCGGCGGCCAGCCGAAGAACCCGATGACGAGGATCATGAACACCGGTCGCGGCACGCTCGAGGGCACGATCGCGGTGAGCGCGATGAGGAACACGAGCACCGGGAAGCCGAACATGACGTCCACCACCCGGCTCATCACGCGGTCGTACCAGCCGCCGAAGAATCCGGTGGTGACGCCGACCAGCACGCCGATGACCACGGAGATGACGGTGGCGCTGATGCCGACCAGCAGCGAGATGCGCGCGCCGTAGACGACGATGGAGAACATGTCGCGTCCGGTCAGCGGCTCGACCCCGAACCAGTGCCGCGCGCTGATGCCCCCGCCCCAGCCCGTCGGGGACCCGGAGTCGGTGAGCAGATCGACGTGGTACGTGTACGGGTTCTGGCCGGTGATCCCGGTGATCAGCGGCGCGAGGATCGCGCCGAGCACGAACACGACGATGATCACGGCGCCGGCGAAGGCCCAGCGGTCGCGCACCAGGTGCCGCACCACACGGCGGAAGCCGCGGCGCGGCGGCGCGAGGACCGGTTCGCCCTCGACGGTGTTGGCGGTGGTCATGCGGCCTCCCCCGTGGCGGCGTCGACGGCGGCATCCGCCATGAGTCGCCGCCAGGCCGCGCGACGCGCAGCCTGCTCCACCGGGTCGGCGACCGGTGCCGCGGCGAGCAGCCGCCGCGTGTACGGGTCCTGCGGATCGGCGAGAAGAGTGGATGCCGCGCCGGCTTCGACGATGCGGCCGGTGTGCATGACCGCGACCCGGTGCGCGACCTGCTGCACGACGGCGAGGTCGTGGCTGATGAACAGGCAGGCGAACCCGAGGTCGCGCTGCAGAGACGTGAGCAGCTCCAGCACCCGCGCCTGCACGGACACGTCGAGGGCGCTCGTGGGCTCGTCGGCGATGAGCAGCGCGGGCGAGAGGGCCACGGCGCGGGCGATCGCGACCCGCTGCCGCTGACCGCCGGACAGCTCGTGCGGGTACCGCTCCGCGTAGGCGGCCGGCAGCTGCACGGCGTCCAGCAGCTCGCCGACGCGTCGGGCGCGCTCGGCCTTGCCGTGCGCCGTGTGCAGTCGCAGCGGTTCGGAGATGGAGTGGCCGATCGTGTTGCGCGGGTTCAGGGAGGAGGCCGGGTCCTGGAAGACGTAGCCGATCTCGGTACGCACCCGGCGCAGCGCGCCGCGGGAGGCCCGGGCCAGATCGGTTCCGGCGACCTCGACGGTTCCGGAGGCCACCGGCACGAGCCCGGCGAGGGCGCGGCCGAGGGTGGACTTGCCCGATCCCGACTCGCCGACGAGGCCGAAGGTCTCCCCGGCGCGGATCGCGAAGGTCGCCTCGTCCACGGCGCGCAGCGAGTGGCCGCCCCAGCCGGAGGCTTTGTAGACGATCGACACGTCGCGCACGTCGACCGCCGGAGGTGCGGACGGGGCATCCGCTGCGGGCACGGGCGACGGGGCCGGCGCATCCTCGACCGCATCGTCGGCCGCGTCTTCGGCCGGTGCGTCGCCGAGCTTGCGCAGCCGCGGCACGGCCCGAAGCAATTCGCGGGTGTACTCCGCTTCCGGCGCGCGGAACAGCGTCGCCACGTCGGCCTGCTGCACCACCTCGCCCCGCCGCATCACCACGACGTCGTCGGCGAGGTCGGCGACCACGCCCATGTCGTGGGTGATGAGGAGGATCCCGACGCCCCGCTCGTCACGGAGGGCGCGCAGCAGGTCCAGGATGCCGGCCTGCACGGTGACGTCCAGGGCCGTCGTCGGCTCGTCCGCGATGATCGCGATCGGGTCGCACGAGATCGCCTGGGCGATCATGGCGCGCTGCAGCTGGCCGCCGGACAGCTCATGCGGATGCGACTTCGCGATGCGCTCCACGTCACGCAGCCCCACCGACGCGAGCAGGTCGTGCACGCGCTCGGTGACCCGCGCGCCCGGCACGCGGGTGTGCGCGGTGATCGCCTCGGCGATCTGCCACCCGATCGGATACACCGGGTCGAACGCGTTCATCGGCTCCTGGAAGATGGTGCCGATGACGCCGCCGCGCACGCGCCGCAGGGCGGCCGGCGACGCGCCGATCAGCTCGTCGCCCTGCAGGCGGATGCTGCCGCTCACGCGCGCGGTCGGGGGCAGCAGCCCGAGGATCGACATCGCGGTGACGGACTTGCCGGACCCCGATTCGCCCACGAGCGCGAGCACGCGTCCAGGGCGCAGGTCGAAGCCCACACCGTCGACGACGGTGCGGGCCGAGGTTTCGTCGTCGCCGCCGGTGAACGCGACCGTGATCGCGTCCACCGACAGCACGACGTCGGTCGGGTCGCCGCTCACTGGGCGAGCGTGACCTTCAGATAGTTCGGGTAGGCCGGGAAGGAGGCCACGAAGAAGTTCTGCACCTTGCTGCCGCGCAGGAACGCCTGGCGCGCATAGGTGAGCGGAACGATCGGGGCATCCTGCATGATCGTCTTGTCGACCTGCGCCCACAGCGTGTTCGCCTGGGTCTGGTCGACGGTGGCCTGCGCCTGGTCGATCAGCTTGTCGACGGCCGGGTTGCTGTAGTGCGACAGGTTGAACCCGCCGTTGCCGATCTGGTCGGACGCGAACAGCGGCTGGATGTTGCCCGCCGCCGACGGGAAGTCCGGCTGCCAGCCCGAGAGGGCGAGGTCGTACGAGGCCGTGGTGGTGGTGACCTCGTTGTAGAACGACGTCTGGTCCATCGGCTTGATCGTGACGGTGATGCCGACGCGCTTCAGGCCCTCCTGCACCGCCTGCGCCTCGGCCTGGCTCCGATCGTCGTTCTGCGCCCACATCGTGAGGTTCAGCGACGAGACACCGGCCTCCTGGAGCAGCTGCTTGGCCTTCGCGACGTTCCCGTCCTGGCCGGCCGGGTAGAGGTCGTACTCGACGCGGCCCGGGATGCCGGGGGTGATCAGGGTCGTGGCCCGGATCGCGGCCTGGCTGCCGCCCTGGGCGATGATGAACGCCTTCGGGTCGATCGCATAGTTGATCGCCTGACGCACCTTGAGGTTCTTCAGCGGACCGCGCGTGGTGTTGATCGCGACGTAGTTGATGGGGCCCGCCTGCGAGGTGACCAGGCGCGACTTCGCCGCGGGGTTCTGGTTCACGAGGTTCAGCTGCGCGGCGCCGAGGTAGTCGGACATGAACGACGTCTGCGCACTCCCCGCGTCGGAGATGAGCGATTGCGCGCTCGTGGAGACGTCCTGGCTCTCCTTGAACACGATCTGGTCGGGACCGCCGGTGCGCACCGAGTCCTGCGACCAGTACTTGTTGCGCACGAGGGTGAGCTGCGTGCCCTGCTGGTTGCTCTTGACCTCGTACGGGCCGGATGCCACCGGGTCGTCGGTGTACGTGTTGGGGTTGTCCTTGGCCTTCGGCACCGGCGCGAACGCGGGCATCGACACAATCCACGGCCAGTTGCCGTACGGCGCATTCAGGTGGAACACGATCGTGGTGGCGTTCGGCGTCTCGATCGACGCGAGCTGCTTGCCGGAGTACGGTCCCTTGTAGGCGTCGCCGCCGACGAGGAGGGGCTTGTGGTAGCCGAGACCGCCGGAGAGCTCCGGCGCGAACGAGCGCTCGACGCCGTACTTGATGTCCGCGCTCGTGATGGGGGTGCCGTCCTGGAACTTGAGACCCGACTTGAGCGTGTAGGTCCACGTCTTGCCGCCGTCGCTGGGCACACCGGTGTTCGTGGCGAGGTCGGGGACCACCTTCGGGTCCTTGCCGGGCTGGATGTCCCACGTGGTCAGGCGCCGCACGAGCAGGCCCAGAGTCGTGATCGCCAGGTTCTGGCTCTTGGCCGGGTCGAGGTTGATCTGCGTCTGCTGGGTCAGGATCGTCAGGGTCCCGCCCTTCGCCGACGTGGCGCTCGGCCCGTTGTGCGAGCTGCCGGAGCAGCCGGTCAGCAGAAGTGCCGCCGCGGCGGCGAGCGCAATGGCGCCCTTCACACGATTCCTCATGGGATGCCTCTCTCGGGCCCGGATGCTGTGGCGGGCGCCGTGGAACTGGATGTGGTCCGTCCATGGTCGCTCACGTGCGACCACCGACACCAACCGATGCGTCATGCACCGTTATTCCTGCGTTTCGACTCTCTTCGCTCGCGGGGCGACCGCGAGGCGGTCTTTCGACCGCCGTTCTCAGT
>NZ_DATEJS010000083.1:0-2654 GCF_035277845.1 Microbacterium sp. | reverse complement strand
GTCCGAAGAGGTTCCCCAGATCACACCCCAAGCGGTGTCCGAGGCCGTCGATGCCGCTCTCGCGGCGATCGCGGCCGCCGCGGACACCGCGCAGCTGAAGGCCGCGCGCGCCGCGCACACCGCGGAGGGCTCGACCCTCGCGCGGCTGAACGCGAGCATGCGCCAGGTCGCCCCCGAGCACAAGGCCGAGTTCGGCAAGCTCGTCGGGCAGGGCCGGACCCGGGTGAACCAGGCGCTCGCCGCCCGCGAGGCCGAGCTCGAGCAGGCCGAGACCGCGGCGCGCCTCGAGGCCGAGCGGATCGACGTCACCGCCGTGGCATCCCGCTCGCGCGTGGGGGCGCGGCATCCGATCTCGCTGCTGCAGGAGGAGATCGCGGACATCTTCGTCGGCATGGGCTGGGAGATCGCGGAGGGCCCCGAGCTCGAGCACGAGTGGTTCAACTTCGACGCCCTGAACTTCGACGAGGACCACCCCGCGCGCCAGGAGCAGGACACCTTCTACGTGTCGCCCGCCGCGCGCCACCTGGTCATGCGCACGCACACGAGCCCGGTCCAGGTGCGCTCGATGCTCGAGCGCGACCTGCCGATCTACGTGCTGTGCCCCGGACGCGTGTACCGCACCGACGAGTTCGACGCCACGCACCTGCCCGTCTTCACCCAGTTCGAAGGCCTCGTCGTCGACAAGGGCATCACGATGGCGAACCTCAAGGGCACCCTCGACCACGCCGCGCGCGTGCTGTTCGGCCCCGAGGCGAAGACCCGGCTGCGCACCAACTTCTTCCCGTTCACCGAGCCGTCCGCCGAGCTCGACCTGTGGCACCCGACCTTCAAGGGCGGCGCGCGCTGGATCGAGTGGGGCGGCTGCGGCATGGTGAACCCCAACGTCCTGCGGGCCGCCGGCATCGACCCCGAGGTGTACTCCGGGTTCGCGTTCGGCATGGGCATCGAGCGCACGCTCATGTTCCGCAGCGACGTGCAGGACATGCGCGACATGGCCGAGGGCGATGTCCGCTTCAGCGAGCAGTTCGGAATGGTGGTCTGATGCGCGTCCCGCTTTCGTGGTTGCGTGAGTTCGTCGACGTCCCGCAGGGGGCGACGCCCGAGGACGTGCTGGCGGCGCTCGTCTCGGTCGGGTTCGAGGAGGAGGACGTCCACCGCTTCGAGATCACCGGCCCCGTCGTGGTCGGGCAGGTGGTCTCGGTCGAGCCCGAGCCGCAGACGAACGGCAAGACGATCAACTGGTGCCAGGTCGACGTCGGCACGGCGAACGGGGGCGTGCGCGGCATCGTCTGCGGTGCGCACAACTTCGTCGCCGGCGACAAGGTCGTGGTGACGCTCCCCGGCGCCGTGCTTCCGGGCCCGTTCCCGATCGCGGCGCGCAAGACCTACGGGCACACCTCCGACGGCATGATCGCGTCGGCGCGCGAGCTCGGTCTCGGCGACGAGCACAACGGCATCCTGCGTCTCGCCGACCTGGGCATCGACGCGGAGGTGGGGGCGGATGCCATTCCGCTCCTCGGCCTCGACGACGTCGCCGTCGACATCAACGTCACGCCCGACCGCGGCTACGCCCTCTCGATCCGCGGCGTCGCCCGCGAGTACGCGCACGCCACCGGCGCGGCGTTCCACGACCCGGGCGTGCGCGCCCACGACGAGGTCGCGCCCGGCTCCGGCTTCCCGATCGCGGTGCAGGACGACGCCCCGATCCGCGGCCGTGTCGGCGCGAGCGAGTTCGTCGTGCGCGTGGTCCGCGATGTGGATGCCTCGGCCCCGACCCCGCCGTGGATGATCGCGCGGCTGGCGCTCGCCGGCATCCGGTCGCTCGGCGTGCTGATCGACATCACCAACTACGTGATGCTCGAGCTCGGCCAGCCGATCCACGGCTACGACCTCGACAAGCTCACCGGCGGCATCACCGTGCGCCGGGCGTCTGCAGGCGAGAAGCTGACGACCCTCGACGGGCAGACCCGCACGCTCAGCGTCGAGGACCTGCTCATCACCGACGAGTCCGGCCCGATCGGCCTGGCCGGCGTCATGGGCGGCGGCACCACCGAGATGTCCGACGACACCCGCAACGTGCTCATCGAGGCGGCCACCTTCGAGACGGTGACGATCGCGCGCACCGCCCGCCGTCACAAGCTGCCCTCCGAGGCCTCGCGCCGGTTCGAGCGCGGCGTCGACCCGGCCATCCCGTTCGTCGCCGCGCGCCGCGTCGCCGACCTCATGGTCGAGCTCGCCGGCGGCACACTCGACCTGGGGCTCGGGGCCGCGCTGTTCGGCGAGACCGCGCAGACCGCGATCATCCTGCCGAAGCCGTTCGTCGCCGGCATCATCGGCGTCGACTACACGGAGGACGAGATCGTCGGCGCCCTCGAGATGGTCGGCTGCACCGTCGACGAGGCGGACGATGCCTGGCACGTCGTGGCGCCGAGCTGGCGCCCCGACCTCACGGACAAGTGGACCCTGGCCGAAGAGGTCAGCCGCATCCACGGCCTCGACCGCATCCCGTCGGTGCTGCCCACCCCGCCGTCCGGCCGAGGCCTCACCGCCCCGCAGCGCGCGCGCCGCCGCGTCGCGAACGCGCTCGCCGCCGCCGGGTACGTGGAGACGCCGTCGTTCCCGTTCACCACCGCCGAGCTGAACAGCCTGCACGG
>NZ_DATEJS010000082.1:0-3592 GCF_035277845.1 Microbacterium sp. | reverse complement strand
CAGCAGCTCGTGATCGTCATCTCCGCCGTGGTCCTGATGGTGGCGACCGACCTGTTCGTCCGCCGCGGCCGCACCGGTCGTGGCATCCGCGCCGTGGCGCAGGACCCGGACACCGCCACCCTCATGGGCGTCAGCAAGGAGCGGATCATCATGATCACGTTCCTCATCGGCGGCCTGCTCGCCGGTGCGGCCGCCCTGTTCTACGTGATGATCGTCCCGTCGGGGGTCATCTACAACGGCGGCTTCGTGCTCGGCGTCAAGGCGTTCGCGGCCGCGGTGCTGGGCGGCATCGGAAACATCCGCGGCGCCCTCCTCGGCGGGCTGCTGCTCGGCATCATCGGCAACTACGGCCAGATCCTGCTCGGCGACGCCCAATGGGCGGATGTCGTGGCGTTCGTCGTGCTGGTGCTCGTGCTGCTGGTGAGGCCGTCCGGCATCCTCGGAACGACTCTCGGAAGGAGCAAGGCATGAGCAGTCTCGACGGACCGCGCATCGAGCCCGACGACGAGTCGGCTCGCGAGCTTCAGGACACCGAAGCACGACTGGGGCGCCGCAAGGGCCCGTTCCGCGGCTTCCGCGGACGCTGGAACGAGCTGCCGCGGCAGGTGCAGTGGGCATGGATGGTGCCCGTCGTCATCCTGGCTTACGCCCTGCCGTATCTGAACTTCTTCCCGATCACGACCGAGCCGGGCAACGACTGGCCGATCAGCCTGTTCACGATGGCGATCTACGCCCTCGTCGCCGTCGGCCTGAACGTGGTGGTCGGCTACGCCGGCCTCCTCGACCTCGGCTACGTCGCCTTCTTCGCGGTCGGCTCGTACACGGCGGCCCTGTTCACCAGCCCGGATTCCCCGCTGGCGCACATCCCGTACATGTGGACGCTGCCGCTCGCCATGGTCATCACGGCGACCTTCGGCGTCATCCTCGGTGTGCCGACGCTGCGACTGCGCGGTGACTACCTGGCCATCGTGACGCTCGGCTTCGGCGAGATCGTGCGCATCCTCGCGACCATCATCCCGGCGATGCGCGGCCAGGTGGGCTTCTCGTCGGTGGGGCATCCGCCGGGCGGGACGGCCACGCAGCCGCTCTTCTCGAACTCCAACGGCACGCCCTGGTACTGGCTGACGATCACGATCATCATCATCATCATGCTTCTGGTCGGCAACCTCGAGCGCAGCCGCGTCGGTCGTGCGTGGATCGCCATCCGCGAGGATGAGGATGCCGCCGAGACGATGGGCGTCCCGACGTTCAAGTACAAGGTGTGGGCGTTCGCGATCGGAGCCATGGTCGGCGGCCTGTCGGGTGCGTTGTTCGCGGGCCAGATCGGGTTCGTGAACAACCAGAAGTTCGACGTGCAGACCTCGATCCTGTTCGTCGCGGCCGTCGTGCTCGGCGGCGCGGGCAACAAGGTCGGTGCGCTTCTCGGTGGCGTGATCGTGGCGTACATCCCGCAGCGATTCACCGCGATCGCCGACTACAAGTACCTCATCTTCGGCATCGCCCTCGTGATCCTGATGATCTACCGGTCGCAGGGTCTCGTCCCGGCCAAGATCCGTCTGCTGGCCTACGTGAGGCGCGCGCTGAAGCTGACGCCCCCGCCGCCGAAGCCGCGCATCCAGCAGGAGGCCGCACAGACCCGGGGAGGAGCAGCATGACCGAGGAGACGAGCCGGCCCGCCGACGACGTCGAGGACGCGGTGGACCCCGGCGTTCCCGAGATCGTCGGTCAGGGGATGATCGAGGTCCCGGATGACGCGGGGGAGGACTACACCGCCGAGTCGGAGCGCGAGGTCGAGGTCGCGGTCGGCGAGAACCTCGTCGAGGTGCGCGGGCTCACGGTGAAATTCGGTGGTCTGCTGGCGCTCGACGACGTCTCGTTCGACATCCGTCGCGGCGAGATCCTCGGGCTCATCGGCCCGAACGGCGCCGGCAAGACCACCTGCTTCAACGCGATGACGGGCGTCTACAAGCCGACGAGCGGCGACGTGAAGCTGGAGGGCGTCTCCCTGAAGGGGCGCAAGCAGCACCAGATCACCCGGATGGGGCTTGCACGGACGTTCCAGAACATCCGCCTGTTCGGCGAGATGACGGCGCTCGAGAACGTCGTCGTCGGCCTGGACGCCCGGCACCGCACATCGGTTCCGGGTGCCGTGCTGCGTCTGCCGCGGCATGTCCGTGAGGAGAAGTCCGCGATCGACCGGGCCATGGCGCTGCTCGACTTCGTCGGCATCGCACACCAGGCGAACCACCAGTCCCGCGCGCTGCCCTACGGCTCGCAGCGACGACTGGAGATCGCGCGGGCGCTCGCGACCGACCCGAAGCTGCTGTGTCTGGATGAGCCGGCGGCGGGCTTCAACCCCGCCGAGAAGGACGAGCTCATGGCGCTCATCCGGCAGATCCGCGATCAGGGGTACACGGTGCTGCTCATCGAGCACGACATGCGGCTCGTCATGGGCGTGACCGACCGGATCGTCGTGCTCGAGTTCGGTCGCAAACTCGCCGACGACGTGCCGAAGGTCATCCGCAACGATCCGCGTGTGATCGCGGCCTACCTCGGGGAGCCCGAAGATGACGCTGCTTGAACTGAAGAACGTCTCGGTCCACTACGGCCGGATCCAGGCGCTGCGCGACATCTCCTTCGCCGTCGACCAGGGGGAGATCGTCTCGCTGATCGGCGCGAACGGGGCCGGCAAGACGACCACGATGCGCACGATCTCCGGATTGCTGAACCCGTCGCAGGGCTCGATCACGTTCGACGGCCAGGACATCACCAAGATGAAGGCCCACATCCGGGTCGTGAAGGGCATCTCACAGGCGCCTGAGGGTCGCGGGATCTTCCCGGGCATGACGGTGATGGAGAACCTGGACATGGGCACGTTCGGCCTGAAGTCCAAGAGCGGCGTGCCCGCGTCGCTCGAGCGGGTGTTCTCGCTGTTCCCGCGGCTCGCCGAGCGCAGGAAGCAGCTCGGCGGCACCATGTCCGGTGGCGAGCAGCAGATGCTCGCCATCGGCCGGGCGCTCATGTCGCAGCCGCGCGTGCTGCTGCTGGACGAGCCGTCCATGGGCCTCGCACCGCAGTTCATCCGCCAGATCTTCGCGATCATCAAGGAGATCAACGAGCAGGGCACCACCATCCTGCTCGTTGAGCAGAACGCGAACCAGGCGCTCGCGCGGGCCCACCGCGCGTTCGTGCTCGAGACGGGCGAGATCACCAAGTCCGGCACCGGCAAGGAACTGCTCGCCGACCCCTCCATCAAGGAGGCGTACCTCGGCGTCGGCTGACGCCGTGGACGCGGGACGGGGACGGATGCCGCGGCATCCGTCCCCGTCCCGTTCCTCCGTCAGTGCGACGAGGTGGCGGGTGTTTCGGTGCGGTCGGTGGACCAGTTGGTGTGGAAGGTGCCGGGTTTGTCGGTGCGGTGGTAGGTGTGTGCGCCGAAGTAGTCGCGTTGGGCTTGGATGAGGGCGGCGGGGAGGCGGTCGGCGCGGAGGCCGTCGTAGTAGGCGAGGGAGGAGGAGAACGCGGGGGCGGGGATGCCGGTCGCGGCGGCGGTGTGCACGATGCGGCGCCAGGCGTCCTGGGCGCGGGTGAG
>NZ_DATEJS010000081.1:0-8531 GCF_035277845.1 Microbacterium sp. | reverse complement strand
GTGGTGCCCTTCGGGCTCGTCACCTGGCGGCGCAGCTCGGCCGGGTCCTCCCCCGACGCGCGCAGCAGCTCGGCGGCGCCGATGAAGGTCTGCTCGGCCATCAGGCGGGCGGCATCCCGGTCGAACCCCTTGCCGACCGCGGCTTCGGTGAGCTTCTCGATCAGCAGGAACACGTAGGCGGGCCCGGAGCCCGAGATGGTCGACAGGGCGTCGATCTGCGACTCCGGCACCTCGATCACGGTGCCGACGGTCTCGAACAGCCGGCGGACGGTGGCCACGTGCCCGGCGGTGGCGGTCGCTCCTGCCGCGATGCCGGTGACGGCGCGGCCGACGAGCGCGGGCGTGTTCGGCATCGAGCGGACCACGGGGATGCCGTCGCCGAGGATCTGCTCGAACGTCGCGATGGTCACACCGGCGGCGATCGACACCACGATCGTGCCGGGGCGCAGGCTCGGCGCGATCTCGTGCAGCAGGTCGGGCACCATCGCCGGCTTCACGCCGATCAACACCACGTCGGCCGTGGCTGCGGCATCCGCATTGCCGTCCGCCGCATCCTCGAGGGCGACGCTCGTCACCCCCGGCAGCCGCATCGTCTCGGCCTTGGCGGCCGTGCGGTTGGTGACGGTCACGCCCGAGGCGAGTCCGGATGCCACCACGCCCTTGACGACCGCGCCTCCCATCGAGCCGGCACCGAGGACAGCGATCGGGGGGAGCGTGGCTTCCGTCATGGTCCCAGCCTACGCAGGGGTCGCCCGTAGACTCGGGGGCATGAGTGCATCCGGCGGAAGCAGGGCCATCATCGCGGCGTTCCTTGCGAACGTGGGCATCGCGCTCGCGAAGCTGATCGCGTGGTTCTTCTCCGGTTCCGCATCGATGCTCGCCGAGGCGATCCACTCCCTCGCCGACAGCGGCAACCAGGTGCTGCTGCTGATCGGCGGACGCCGGTCGCAGCGCGCGGCCGACCGCGAACACCCGTTCGGGTACGGCCGCGAGCGGTACGTGTACGCGTTCGTCGTGTCGATCATCCTCTTCTCGATCGGCGGGGTGTTCTCGATCTACGAGGGCGTCCAGAAGATCACCCACCCGCACGAGCTCGAGAACGTGTTCGTGCCGCTGATCGTCCTGGTCGTCGCGATCTTCCTCGAGGGCTTCTCGCTGCGCACCGCGATCAAGGAGAGCAACGAGCACCGCAAGCAGGGCGAATCCTGGTTCGCCTTCATCCGTCACGCCAAGGCGCCGGAGCTGCCCGTCGTGCTGCTCGAGGATGTCGCCGCGCTCACCGGCCTCGTGTTCGCGCTGCTCGGCGTGGGTCTCACCGCGATCACCGGCGACTCGCTGTTCGACGCGCTCGGCACGCTGCTCATCGGCCTGCTGCTGGTGGTGGTCGCGGTGACGCTCGGCATCGAGACCAAGAGCCTGCTCGTCGGCGAGGGCGCGAACCGCGGCGACCACGACCGCATCGTCGACGCCATCCTCGACGGCCACGAGATCCGCCGGCTCATCCACATCAAGACCCTCTACCTCGGTCCCGATGAGCTGATGGTCGCCGCGAAGCTCGGATTCGCCGCGGACAAGCCGTTCGGCGACGTGGCCCTGGACATCGACGACATCGAGAAGCGCATCCGCGCGGCCGTTCCCGCGGCGCGGGTCATCTACCTCGAGCCCGATGTGTACCGCCCGGCGACCGACCCGGCGCCGCCGACCGACCAGTTCATCGTCCCGTCCGCCGACTGATCCCAGGGGTCGCCATGGAGTACTGCCTCTTCACAGAGCCGCACGGAGGAGCGACGTACGGCGATCAGCTCGCGTTCGCGCAGACGGCCGAGCGGCTCGGCTTCGACGGGTTCTTCCGCTCCGACCATTACCTCAACGGCGGGCCCGGCGACGGGATGCCCGGTCCGACGGATGCCTGGACCACGCTCGCCGGCCTGGCCCGCGAGACCTCGCGCATCCGGCTCGGCACTCTGGTGTCGCCGGTGACGTTCCGGCATCCCGGGGTGCTGGCGATCCAGGTCGCGCAGGTCGACGAGATGTCCGGCGGACGCGTGGAACTCGGCCTGGGCGCGGGCTGGTTCGCCCGCGAGCACGAGGCGTACGGCATCCCCTTCCCGGCCAAGCGGTTCGACCTGCTCGTCGAACAGCTCGAGATCGTCACGGGGCTGTGGGCGACGCCCGTGCGCGAGACCTTCTCGTTCTTCGGCACCCACTACACGCTCGTGGACTGCCCGGCCCTGCCGAAACCCGTGCAGCCCGCGCTTCCCGTGATCATCGGCGGCAGCGGTCCGCGCCGCACGCCCGAGCTGGTCGCGCGCTTCGCGAGCGAGTACAACCTCGGATTCCCCGACGACGACGAGATCCCGGGGCTCATCGCGAACGTCTGCGACGCGTGCGAGCGGATCGGCCGGGATCCGGCCTCGGTGCGGCTGTCGCTCGCGATGACGACCTTCGCGGGGCGCTCCGAGGAGGATGTGGCGCGCCGCGCATCGCGGGCGGGCGTCACGCCTGCGGAGGCGCGCCGCCGGTCCCACATCGTCGGGGATGCCGCGGAGATCGCCGAGCGCGTCGAGTTCTACCGCTCGTTCGGCGTGGAGCGCGTGTACTTCCAGCTGCTCGACCAGCAGGACATCGACCACGTCGAATACCTCGGCGCCGAGGTGCTGCCGCAACTGCCGCGGTGACCGATGGGGCGCCGCGGAACCCGGCGCCGCGGTTGCCGTCTCGGACGGTCCGGTGGCGTAGCGTGATCGCATGGCCTGGACACCCGACGAACTGCGCCGCATCGCCGAGGCAGACGAGCTGCAGCTCTCCTCGACCCGGCCGGACGGCACCGACCGCCCGTTCGTGACGATCTGGGGTGTGCGCTCCGGCGACGACCTGTACGTGCGCTCCGCGTACGGCACCGACAACCCGTGGTATCGGCGGGCGCTGGCATCCGGCACCGGTCGGGTGCGCGGCGGCGGCGCGGAGCTCGAGGTCGCGTTCACGGCCATGGATCCGGCCGACGCGGCTCTGCAGGGCGAGGTGGATGCCGCCTACCGCGCCAAGTACGAGCGGTACCCGGCGCGCATCGTCAACACGGTGGTCGGCGAGACGGCGCACCTGACCACCGTCCGACTCGACCAGCGGTGAGCGCGGCCTGGCGCCGTTCCCGCGCGGCGTCATCCGCGTCGCGGTGTCAGGTCAGCGGCGCGGGTCGAAGAAGTCGCGCAGCAGCGAAGCCGCGGCATCCTGCTCGACTCCCCCGACGACCTCCGCACGATAGGGCAGGCGACGGACGCGCAGCACGTCGTACATGGATCCCGCGGCGCCGGCCTTGTCGTCCCACGCGCCGAACACCACTCGGCCGATGCGCGCCTGCAGGATCGCCCCCGCGCACATCAGGCAGGGCTCGAGCGTGACGGTGAGGGTGCACCCCTCGAGATTCCACGAGCCGAGGGATGCCGCGGCTCGCCGCAGCGCGACGACTTCGGCGTGCGCGGTCGGGTCGCCGGTGGTCTCCCGCTCGTTCCGCCCCTCCCCGATGACGCGGCCGGCGGCATCCGTCACCACCGCGCCGACCGGCACCTCCGAGGCCGCGAGAGCCTCCGCGGCAAGCGCCAGCGCGCGGTGCATCGCGGTGCGGTCGGCGGCGTCAGGGGTCACAGGACGAGCGTACGGGGACGAGCACCCGTGCCAGTACCCTGGCCGTATGCGTGTGCACGTCGCCGACCACCCCCTGATCACCCACAAACTCACGGTGCTGCGCGACAAGCGCACCCCGTCGCCCGTGTTCCGCCAGCTCACCGAGGAGCTCGTCACGCTGCTGGCCTACGAGGCCACGCGTGAGGTGCGGGTCAGCGCGGTGGAGATCGAGACTCCGGTGACGACGACGATGGGCGTGCAGATCGACGAACCGCGCCCGCTCGTGGTGCCGATCCTGCGGGCCGGGCTCGGGATGCTCGAGGGGATGACCCGGCTCGTGCCGACCGCGGAGGTGGGCTTCCTGGGCATGGTGCGCGATGAGCAGACCCTGCAGCCGACGACGTACGCCGAGCGCCTGCCGGAGGACCTCAGCAACCGGCAGTGCTTCGTGCTCGACCCGATGCTCGCGACCGGCGGCTCGCTGGGCGCGGCGATCGAGTACCTGTTCAAGCGAGGCGCGCAGGATGTCACCGCCATCTGCCTGCTCGCCGCACCGGAGGGCGTGGCAGCGATCGAGAAGCAGGTCGAGGGCCACAATGTGACGCTCGTGCTGGGCTCACTCGACGAGCGGCTCAACGAGAACGGGTACATCGTGCCGGGCCTCGGCGACGCCGGCGATCGGCTGTACGGCACGGTCTGATCCACGGGGGCCGGACCGACGGCTGGCCGCTGCAGCTCGGCGTCAGGCCGCGGCGCCGCCCCGCCTCAGTCGGGGGGCCGTTCGGCCCAAGGCCATGGTGCAGTCCGGGTTCACTCCGCGGCTCGGCGCCCGGTCTCCTGTTCCCAGAACTCCAGTTGCTGCGTGAGGGCCTTCGCCAGCTCGAACACCTGCTCCGGAGGGATGCGGATGCGGCTCACGACGCGCGCCGGGACGATCGCGACCGGGTCGCCCGTCTCCGGATGGGTGCCCTCCCGTGGTGGCTGCGCGACGGTGACGAAGTCCATGACGAACGTGGTGGGCGTGTGCCAGACGTTCGCGAAGTCGGCGAAGTACCCGGGGATCTGCTCCGGGGGCAGGTCGATCTCGAACTGGTTCGGAATCTCTTCGGGCATCGGCGTCCTCTCGCTCAGGTCAAGTCTGACAGCGCGAGGCCGGCGGGGGCGGGAATCGCGGCATCCCGGTCGACCGCGCCCACGAGCACGGCGAAGCCGCTGAGCCGGGCGACCCCGTCCGGGGTGCGTGGCAGGTCGTCGAGGAGTCCGGGCGAATAGACGATGTACGCGGCGTACTTCGCCCGCGACACCGCCACGTTGAGCCGGTTCTGCAGCAGCAGGAACTCGAGTCCGCGCGGAGCATCCCGCCCGCTCGACGCCGCCAGCGACACGATCGCGACGGCGGCCTCCTGGCCTTGGAACTTGTCGACCGTGCCCACCGGCACAGCACCGAATCCGGCGGCGACGAGCGCCTCCTCGACGAGCACCTGCTGGGCGTTGTACGGAGTGACCACGATGAGGTCGGACGCCTCCAGCGCCCGCGGCGGAAGCGGATCGCCGTCGGTGGCATCCGTCCACTCCCGCCCGAGCAGGTCACGCACGAGCTGCACGACCCGCTCGGCCTCTTCGGCGGACTGCGTCGCGTTGCCGTCATGTCGCACCGGGATCGGATGCACCCCCGGCTCGAGTCCGGCGACCACCCGCAGCCGTGCGGACGGATGCGATTCCAGCTCGCCGGCGTAGGACAGCTGCGACACCGGGCCGGCCACGGCCGGATGCATCCGCCACGACTGTGCGAGGAAGAATCCGCGGTCGGCGGGCATGACGGCGTGGCCGTCCATCACCCAGCCGAGGGCCGACGTGTCGACGGGTGCCGGGTGGGTGCCCTGGCTCACCTGAGGGAGCTGCTGCGGGTCGCCGAGCAGCAGAAGACGCTCGGCGCCGACGGCCACGGCGATGGTCGCAGCGAGCGCGAACTGCCCCGCCTCATCGATGACGAGGAGATCCAGGGACCCGCGCGGAACGCGACCGGCATGGCTGAAGTCCCACGCGGTTCCGCCGACGACGAAGCCGGACCCCCGGCGCTCCTCGGTGAAGGCTGCGAGCCCGTTCTTCGGGAACACCGTGAAGGAGGCCTCGGCATCCTTGGTCGCCTTGCCGACGAGCTCCATCGGGACGCCCGCATCGATCACCCGGTCGAGCATGTGCTCCACGACCGCGTGCGACTGCGCGACGACGCCGATGCGCCAGTGGTGCTCTCGCACGAGTCGGGCGATCACGTGCGAGCCGACGTACGTCTTGCCGGTTCCGGGAGGCCCCTGCACGGCCAGGTAGCTGCGGTCGAGGTTGCGCAGGCCGGCGACGATCGCCGAGATCGTCTCGGACTCGTGGTCCAGGGACCCGCTGTGCAGGCGCGGAGGACGGCGGGCGAGGATGTCGGTGGCGGGATCGCGCGGCAGTCGCGGAAGCGCGTCGACGACCGCGTCCGCCCACTCCTCGATGGCGGTCTGCTGGTTGCCGGCCATCGGCGGCGCAGACGGGGTGAGCGCCAGCGGCAGGGCATCCCACGTCTGGCCGTCGACTGCCGTCTCGGCGATGACGACACCGTCGTCGTGCACCTCGACGACCTCGACCATGTGCGCGGCGTGGATCCAGCGCGGCATCGGGAGCGTCTCGTACGGCGCGGGCAGTTCGTACAGCGCGAACGGGCGACCGCCCTCGCTGAGCTTCGTACCGGGTGCCAGTTCGCCCTGCAGCATGACGAGGCGTCGCACGCTGCGCACGCCCTGATGCCAGTCCTCGACCACACGGGAGCGCGCGGCATCGATGACGACGACGTCGCGCGTGTCCTGCCAGGTCGTCACCGGTTCGCGCAGCCGCTGATAGTGCGAAGCCCAGAACGTCTTCGCCTCACGCGGGTAGTAGTCGATGGCCGCCGATCCGAGCTCGAGGGCATCCGCCTCGGCCTCGTCGTCGGCCGCCTTGGCGGCTTTGGCGAGCAGCGCCGCGCGGGGCGACGACTCGTACACCGCAATGTCCGGTTCGACGTCGCGGGTGGGGCGCAGGCCGGCCTCGATGGCTCGGTCGACCAGCCAGTTGCGCAGGCGTCGCGTGGACACGCAGTCGTACCGGTTGTAGTCGGCGAGGTCGTCGAGGATCGCCTGGGCCTCGCCTTCGACGCCGGCGGCCTGCAGCGTGCGCGCCTCGACGTACTTGACGATGGAGTCGTCGCCGCGCTGCACGTCGCTGGTGCGCACCTCGTCGCCCATGTACAGCGGTTCGAGCTTCTTGATCGAGTACGACCGCGAGCCGACGCGCAGCGCCCGCTTCACGACCGGATAGAGGTCGACGAACACGCCGTCGCGCAGCAGCTGGTCGATCTGCTGCTCGCCGACCCCGTAGCGGCGGCTCATCTCGGTGAGATGCGCCGTCTCGTACGGGGCGTAGTGGTAGATGTGCATGCCCGGGAACTGCTCGCGCCGCAGGCGCACGATGTCGAGGAACCGCTCGAACGCGGCCTTCTCATCTGCGAAGTCGTGCGCCCACAGCGCCGAGTACTGCTCGACTCCGTCGACCCAGCCGAAGAGATAGTCGATGCCCCAGACCTTGCCGTCGCCCTCGGTGTAGAGCGGATCGCCCTCGAAGTCGAAGAACATGTCGCCGGTGTCGGGCCGGGGCAGCGCGCCGAGAGCCTTCGGGAACACCACCTCGTACGACGGCACCGCAGGCGGAGCCGGAACGGCCGGCTGCCCGGTGACGGTCGGCTCCCCCGCCGCCCCCGCCGGCACGAGCATCGCGGCCGGCACCGGCACCCCGGCAGGACTGACCAGCTGCAGCCGCGCCTGGGTCTGCAGCAGCCCGAACGTGTCGGCGTTCATGCGCTCGGGCACCTCGGCGGCAGAGGCGAGGTCGTCGATCGTGTGCAGCCCGGCCGCCCGCATGCGCTCCCGCTGCACCGGCCGCATCCCGGCGACGAGCAGCAGATCGCGGGTCGAGACCACCTCGAGGTCGCACGTGGGACAGCGCCCGCATGCGACGACCTTCAGCTCGCCGCGGTCATCGCCCCAGGCGATCGGGTCTCCCGCGATGCCCGCCGCGAGATCGCGGTCGGCGATGAGCGCACGCAGCCGCTCGCGACGCAGTTCGAAGACCGGCCGGATGTCGGACAGCGCGTGCGTCGAGGTGGTGCCGTCACCCAGCAGGAGTTGGACTTCGTCGCTGCGCGGCACCCCGAGCCGGTCGAGCTGGTCGGCATATGCCGCCAGCTGCATGAGGGCGGTCACCCGCGCATGGCGCGCGAGCTTGGTGTCCTGCACGATCCAGCGGCGGGCGTCGTCGCGCACCAGGAAGTCGGCGAAACCGACGAATTCCGCCGTCGCGAACGCCGCTTGATAGACGACCTCGACGCTGTCGTCACGGAGCGCGTCGATGGTCTGCGCGATGGCGGCCGCGAGGCCGTCGGCATCGGACGAGCGCGTCTCGGAGATCTCGACCACCGCGGATCCGAACCGGTCGCGGTATCGCTGAAGCATCCGGCGCTCGTGCTCGGTGCCGAGCCGTGCCGCGCGCTCGAGGGTGGCATCCACCGGATCGTCGACCGGCTCGACGCGGCCCAGTTTGGCGTCGATGGCCCGCAACCAAGCGAACTCGCACTCCGCGGCGGCCTTGAGGTCGCTCGCGCTCCAGACCACGCGGTTCTCGGCTTCGACGTATCTCACGTCAATGACAGTAGCCGGGGGTTCCGACATCCCCCGCGGATCGCCGCGGCGTCGATGGTCAGGGGGTGGTGTCGGGGCAGCCGGGTCCGTGGGGGTCTTCGTCGCAGGTGTGCTCGACGAGGACGGTGCGGGCGTTGTAGAGGGGGAAGCGGTGGCCGGGGGTGGTGGCGAGGACGTAGCCGGTGACGTCGTACCAGC
>NZ_DATEJS010000080.1:0-22120 GCF_035277845.1 Microbacterium sp. | reverse complement strand
GTCGAGGGCCGGCGCGACGACCTCCTGGCGTCCGCGGTGCTGCGCGTCGTCGCCGAGGAGCTGGAGGAGTTCCGCCAGGACAAGCTCGTCATGGCCGGCACCGCGAACCTCGCCCGTCGCGAGCAGGACTTCCGCAGCAGCATCTATCCGCTGCTCGAGGCCATCGAGGAGCAGGTGACGCTGCTGCGCCTGATGAGCGAGATGGTCGCCGACGACGAGGGCCTGTCGGTGTCGATCGGCCGGGAGAACGAGCAGTTCGGCCTGGCCGAGGCATCCGTGCTCACCGGCGACTACGACCCGGCGACCCACGCCCGCGTCGGCGTGCTCGGTCCCACCCGGATGGACTACGCGACGAACCTCGCGGCGGTGCGCACCGTCGCCCACTACGTCGGCCGACTGCTCGAAGACGACGAGCGGTCGCGCTGAACACCCGTTGACAGACCCGCGCGCTGCGCGGCAGGAAGGCGATTGTGGCTGATCAGGACCACTACCAGGTACTCGGCGTCTCACGCGAGGCGACCCCGGAGGAGATCAAGAAGGCGTACCGTCGCCTGGCCCGCGAGCTGCACCCAGACGTGAACCCCGGGGAGGAGGCCGCGGAGCGGTTCAAACAGGTCACGCACGCCTACGACGTGCTCAGCGACCCCCAGCAGCGGGAGCGCTACGACATGGGCGGCGACAACCCGTTCGGCGGGGGAGCAGCCGGCTTCGGCGGGTTCGGCGACATCTTCGAGACGTTCTTCGGCGGGGGAGGCGGTGCCCGCGCCGCGCGTCCCCGCTCCCGTCGCGAGCGCGGTCAGGATGCCCTCGTCCGGGTCACGCTTCAGCTCGCAGACGTGGTCTTCGGCGTGCACCGCGACCTCGACGTCGACACGGCCGTGCTCTGCGAGACGTGCGAAGGCTCCTGCTGCCAGCCCGGCACGTCGCCCGTCACCTGCGACATCTGCCAGGGCACCGGTCACGTGCAGCGCACCGTGCGGAGCCTCCTCGGCAACGTGGTCACCTCGGCGCCGTGCGGCACGTGCCAGGGCTACGGCACCACCATCCCGTATCCGTGCGCCGAGTGCCACGGACAGGGCCGCGTGCGCTCCCGCCGCACGGTGGGCGTCGACATCCCCGCCGGCGTCGAGACCGGACTGCGCCTGCAGATGCCGGGCTCCGGCGAGGTGGGACCCGCCGGCGGCCCGAACGGCGACCTGTACATCGAGGTGAACGTGGCATCCCACGAGGTCTTCAGCCGCGACGGCGACGACCTGCTCGCGACCCTCGAGGTGTCGATGCCGGACGCCGTGCTCGGCACCACGGCGCAGATCGACGCGCTGGACGGCAAGGTCGAGCTCGAGGTGCGGCCCGGCGTGCAGTCCGGCGACGTGCTGACGATCAAGGGGCGCGGCGTCACGCCGCTGCGCGGCTCGACCCGCGGCGACCTGCGAGTCGGCGTGCACGTCGTCACTCCGACCAAGCTCGACCACAAATCGCGCCAGCTCATCGAGGATTTCGCCCGCCGCAACAAGGGTCCCGGCCCGCAGCTCGCACAGTTCCGCCAGGGGCTGTTCGCGAAGCTCCGCGACCGCTTCCGCGGCGAGTGACCGCATGGCGCTCCACTTCCAGCTCGACGAGCTCGACGATTCCGCCGTCGGGGCGACCGTCACGCTGACGGGCGCCGAGGCGCACCACGCGGCGGCGGTCCGCCGGGTGCGCGTGGGCGAGCCGGTGACGGTGGGCAACGGCCGGGGGCTGTGGCTGGAGGCGGAGTGCACGGCGGTGGCCCCCAAGGCCGTGGACCTGGTGGTGCGCACGCGCACCGTCGTCGCAGCGCCCCGCCCGCGACTGGTGCTCGCCCAGGCCCTCGCGAAGGGCGACCGCGACGAGCTCGCGATCCAGGCGGCCACCGAGCTCGGTGTCGACGAGGTGGTGCCGTGGCAGGCGGCGCGCAGCGTGTCCCGGTGGGACGCGGCCAAGGCGGCCAAGGGCATCGCCCGGTGGCAGACGATCGTGCGCGAGGCCGGCAAGCAGGCGCACCGGGCGTTCATGCCCCAGGTCACGGCCGTCGCCACGACCGGCGCGCTCGCCGCGCGGGCGGCGGACGCGCACGTGCTCGTGCTGGAGCCGACGGGTGACCGGCGCCTGACCGGCATCCGCTTCGATCCCGCCGACCCCCGCGACATCGTGCTGGTGGTCGGACCGGAGGGCGGGATCGCTCCGGAGGAGCTCGCCGCGCTGCGGGATGCCGGCGCCGCCGTGGTCGCTCTCGGCGACACCGTGCTGCGCACCTCGACGGCCGGTCCTGCGGCGCTCGCGATCATCGACGCCGCGCTCGGCCGGTGGTGACGACCGCTCGTCGGTCGTCGCGGATAAGCTGGAAGGATGAGCGAACCCTCGATCTTCACGCGCATCCTGAACGGAGAGATCCCGTCCGAGATCATCGCGCAGACCGACACCGTGTTCGCGATCCGCGACATCGCCCCGAAGGCGCCCGTGCACCTGCTCGTCATCCCCAAGACGGCGCGGTACCGCGACGTCACCGAGCTCGCGGCCGGCGATCCGGAGCTGCTGTCCGAGATGGTCGCCGTGGCGAAGGACCTCGCCGCCGAATACTCGAACGGCGATTTCCGCCTCATCTTCAACGCGGGGCCGGACGCCGGACAGACGGTGTTCCACGTGCACGCGCACGTCCTCGCCGGTGGCCTCTCGGAATCGAGCATGGGTGCCTGACAACGCAGCGGAGAGCCCGAAGACCGCACAGAACCACGCGACCGGAACCGTCTCGGAGACCGTCTACGCCGACGGCGTCGCCATGGTCCAGCTGCTCGGCCCGCAGGATCGCCTGCTGCGGATGCTCGAGCGGGAGCACCACGACGTCGACCTGCACGTGCGCGGGAACGAGATCACCCTGACCGGGGCGCCGGGGGCCGTGGCATCCGCCCGGCACCTCGTCGACGAACTGCTGCAGCTGGCCCGCGCCGGGCACGGGCTGGAGCCGTCCGATGTGGCGACGGCGGGGCGCATGATGCGCACCGAGAACGGCCCGCGCCCCACCGAGGTGATGGGCGAGGCGATCCTCTCCTCGCGCGGCAAGGTCATCCGGCCCAAGACCCCCGGACAGAAGGCGTACGTCGACGCGATCGACGAGAACACGATCGTGTTCGGCATCGGCCCGGCCGGAACCGGCAAGACCTATCTGGCGATGGCCAAGGCCGTGCAGGCGCTGCAGCGCAAAGAGGTCGACCGCATCATCCTCACCCGTCCGGCGGTCGAGGCGGGCGAACGGCTCGGGTTCCTGCCCGGCACGCTCACCGACAAGATCGACCCGTACCTGCGGCCGCTGTACGACGCGCTCAACGAGATGATGGACCCCGAGATCGTGCCGAAGCTCATGGCCTCGGGCACCATCGAGGTCGCGCCGCTGGCGTACATGCGCGGCCGCACGCTGAACTCGTCGTTCGTCGTGCTCGACGAGGCGCAGAACACGACGCCCGAGCAGATGAAGATGTTCCTCACCCGGCTCGGGTTCGGCACCCGCATGGTCGTCACCGGCGACATCACGCAGGTCGACCTGCCGCAGGCCGCGTCCGGGCTGCGGCTCGTGACCCGCGTGCTCAGGGACATCGACGACATCCACTTCGCGATGCTGACCAGTGACGACGTGGTGCGCCACACGCTGGTGGCCCGCATCGTCGACGCGTACAGCGAGTACGACGAGAAGCGTCTCGCGGCGCGGCGCGAGCGCGACGAGGCCGCCGAGATGGCGAACCGGGCCGAGCGGCGCGGCCGACCGCACAGCTCGGGCCCCCGGGACTTCCTGCCGAAGCGAGGACGCTGATGACCATCGAGATCACGAACGAGTCCGGGATGTCGGTCGACGAGACCGTGCTGCTGCGCCTGGCGGAGTACGACCTCGCCCAGCTGCGGGTGAGCTCCGAAGCAGACCTCGCCATCCTCCTCGTCGACGAGGGCGCCATGGAATCCCTGCACGTGCAGTGGATGGACGAGCCGGGCCCCACCGACGTGCTGAGCTTCCCGATGGACGAACTGCGTCCCGGCACCGATGACCTGCCCACCCCGGCGGGTCTGCTCGGCGACATCGTGCTGTGCCCGCAGGTCGCGGAGGCTCAGGCCGAGACCGCGAAGCACTCCACCATGGACGAGCTGCTGCTGCTGACCACGCACGGCCTGCTGCACCTGCTCGGCTTCGACCACGTCGAGCCGGAGGAGGAGCGCGAGATGTTCGCGATCCAGCGCGACCTGCTCATCGGCTTCCACACGGCGGAGCGCCACCGCACCGCATGATCACAGCCCTGCTCCTCCTGCTCGCCGCAGTCGTGCTCGTGGCGCTCGGAGGCCTGATGACGGCGTTCGACGCCGCCCTCTCGGTGACATCCCGCCAGGACCTCGAGGACCTCGCCGACGAGGGCCGCAGCGCGACCTCGCTGCGGCGCATCGCCGACGACCCGGACGCCCACGCCAACGCGGTGGTCTTCATCCGCGTGCTGTCCGAGACGGCGGCCGCGGTGCTCGTCACCGCCGCGTTCACCATCCTGTTCCAGAGCATCTGGTGGGCCATGCTGGCCGCCGCCGTCATCATGACCGGGATCTCGTTCGTGCTCGTCGGCGCGAGCCCCCGGGCGGTGGGCCGGCAGCACGCGGAAGGGCTGCTGCGCGGCGGAGCGGCGCTCGTGCGCGGGGCCCGGGTCATCCTGGGACCGCTCGCCGACGGGCTCGTCGCGCTCGGCGACCGCGTCACCCCGGGGGTCGTGCGCCGAGCCTCGTTCTCGAGCGAGGAGCAGCTGCTGAGCATGGTCGACGAGGCGGCATCCCACGACCTCATCGAACAGGACGACCGCGACCTCATCCACTCGGTGTTCGACTTCACGGACACGTACGTGCGCGAGGTGATGGTGCCGCGCACCGACATGATCACCCTGGATGCCGCGGCATCCATCCGCGAGGCGCTCGCCCTCTTCCTCGACCGGGGCGTCTCCCGCATCCCGGTCGCCGACGACGAGGCCGACGACATCGTCGGCGTGCTGTATCTCAAGGACCTCGTGCAGTTCGGCTTCAACGAGCAGGCCGGCTGGCGGGATGCCCCGGCCAACCGGATCGCGCGGCCGCCGGTGTTCGTGCCCGAGTCGATGCGCGCCGAGACGCTGCTGCAGCAGATGAAGCGGGACGCCGTGCACGTGTGCATCGTCGTCGACGAATACGGGGGAGTGGCCGGGCTCGTCACCCTCGAGGACATCATCGAGGAGCTCGTCGGCGAGATCGCGGACGAGTACGACCCGCGCACCACCGAGGTGACCGAGCTGGAGCCCGGCAAGTACCGGGTGAGTGCGCGGATGCCGCTGGAGGACGTCGGCGAGCTCTTCGACCTCGAGCTGGACGACGACGACGTCGATTCGATCGGGGGGCTGCTCGGGAAGGTGCTCGGCCGTGTGCCGCAACCCGGCGTCGAGGCGGAGTACGAAGGACTGCTGCTCACGGGCGGCGCGTCTCGGGGCCGCGGGCGCGGCATCGCGACGGTATTCATCGAGAAGGCGCCCGAGAGGAACGAGACCGATGACTGAGAACACCCGCTGCGGGTTCGTGACGTTCGTGGGGCGCCCGAACGTCGGCAAGTCGACGCTGACCAACGCGCTCGTCGGCGAGAAGGTCGCGATCACGAGCGACAAGCCGCAGACGACGCGGCGGGCGATCCGCGGCATCCTGAACCGCCCCGGCGGCCAGCTCATCATCGTCGACACGCCCGGCCTGCACCGGCCGCGCACCCTGCTCGGACAGCGGCTGAACGACCTCGTGGAGCAGGTGCTCGGCGACGTCGACGTGATCGCGTTCTGCGCCCCCGCGACCGAGAAGGTCGGCCCCGGCGACCGGCGCATCGCGGAGTCCCTCGACGGCTACCCGCGCGCCAAGAAGGTGGCCCTCGTCACCAAGACCGACATCGCCTCGCGCGACCAGATCACCGAGCGGCTCATCGAGGTGGACCAGCTGCGCGACGACTGGGATGCCGTCATCCCGCTGTCCGCGCTCACGAACGACCAGCTCGACGTGCTCACCGCCGAGCTCCTCGGCCTGATGCCCGAGGGGCCCGCGCTCTACCCGGACGGCGTCGTCACCGACGAGTCCCTGGACGACCGCATCGCGGAGATCATCCGCGAGGCGGCGCTCGAAGGCGTGCGCGACGAGCTGCCGCACTCCATCGCCGTGGTGGTGCAGGACATCTCCGCGCGCGAGGACAGCGACCTCACCGACGTCTACGCGGACATCGTCGTGGAGCGCGACAGCCAGAAGGCGATCATCATCGGCCGCAAGGGGTCCCGGCTCAAAGAGGTGGGCGCCACCGCCCGCGCCGGCATCGAGCCTCTCGTCGGCACGCGGGTGTTCCTGTCCCTGCACGTGCGCGTCGCCAAGGAGTGGCAGCGCGACCCCAAGCAGCTCGGACGCCTCGGCTTCTGACGGGCAGCGCGGCCGCGCATGGCGAGGTGCGCAGACGGCCTGCTAGCATGGCTGCATGCGCTTCGGCCAGCTTCTCCTTAGCTGCCGCGACGAGGCCTCGTTCTAGGGCCTTCCTCGTCGCGGAGCTCGGTGTTGGCCCGACTCACCTGACGCAGCAGCCGAACCCGGCGCCGTCATCCCACTGAGAAGAGCGACATCATGCAGAACACGCAGCAGCCCTCCGGCATGCCGATCCACAAGTACCGCCCGTTCCACGAGCAGATCCAGGTCGAGCTGCCCGACCGAACGTGGCCGACCAAGCGCATCACGACCGCGCCGCGCTGGTGCGCCGTCGACCTGCGCGACGGCAACCAGGCCCTCATCGACCCGATGAGCCCCGAGCGCAAGCGGGTCATGTTCGATCTGCTCGTGCGCATGGGCTACAAGGAGATCGAGGTCGGATTCCCGTCCGCCAGCCAGACCGACTTCGACTTCGTGCGGCAGCTGATCGAAGAAGACCTGATCCCCGGCGACGTCACGATCCAGGTGCTGACCCAGGCGCGTGAACACCTGATCGAGCGCACCTACGAGGCCATCACCGGCGCCAAGCAGGCGATCGTGCACTTCTACAACTCCACGAGCGTCCTGCAGCGCGAGGTCGTCTTCCGCTCCGATCGCGAGGGCGTCAAGCAGATCGCACTCGAGGGCGCGCGCCTGTGCCGCGAGTTCGAGAAGCGGATCCCCGAGACGGCCGTGTACTACGAGTACTCGCCCGAGAGCTACACCGGCACCGAACTGGAGTACGCCGTCGAGGTGTGCAACGAGGTGCTGGAGATCCTCGAGCCCACGCCCGAGCGCAAGGTCATCATCAACCTGCCGGCCACCGTCGAGATGGCGACCCCGAACGTGTACGCCGATTCGATCGAGTGGATGAACCGGCGGCTGGCGCACCGCGAGAACGTCATCCTGTCACTGCACCCGCACAACGACCGCGGCACCGCCGTCGCCGCCGCCGAGCTCGGCTACATGGCCGGCGCGGACCGCATCGAGGGATGCCTGTTCGGCAACGGCGAGCGCACCGGGAACGTCGACCTGGTCACCCTGGGCGTGAACCTGTTCACCCAGGGCATCGACCCGCAGATCGACTTCAGCGACATCGACCAGGTCAAGCGCACCGTCGAGTACTGCAACCAGCTGCCCGTGCACGAGCGCAGCCCGTGGGGCGGCGACCTGGTGTTCACCGCGTTCAGCGGCTCGCACCAGGACGCCATCAAGAAGGGCTTCGAGGCGATGGCCGCGCGTGCCGAGGCGCAGGGCGTGACCGTCGACGACATCGAGTGGGCGGTGCCGTACCTGCCGATCGACCCGAAGGATCTGGGCCGGTCGTACGAGGCGGTCATCCGCGTCAACTCGCAGTCGGGCAAGGGCGGCGTCGCCTATCTGCTGAAGACCGACCACGCCCTGGACCTGCCGCGCAAGCTGCAGATCGAGTTCTCCGGCGTCGTGCAGGCCAAGACGGATGCCGAGGGCGGCGAAGTCACCAGTGGCCAGATCTGGGAGATCTTCACCGACGAGTACCTGCCGGCGGATGCCGCAGACGCGCGCTGGGGCCGGTTCGAACTGCTCGGCACGCGCACGCAGAGCGACATGTCCGGCGACGTGCGTCTGGACGTCACCCTGCGCGACGGGGACGAGCGCGTCGAGACCTCCGGCAACGGCAACGGCCCCATCGCGGCGTTCCTGGAGATCGTGCGGGAGCGCGGTTTCGACATCTCGCTGTACGACTACGTCGAGCACACGCTCTCGACCGGTGGTGACGCGCAGGCCGCAGCGTACGTCGAGCTGCAGGTCGACGGTCAGCGCCTGTGGGGCGTCGGCATCGACGGCGACATCTCGACCGCATCGCTGAAGGCCATCGTCTCGGCCGTCAACCGCTCGATCCGCACCACCGTGACGGAGCCGCAGCTGGCCGCGGTCTGACCACTCACCGGTCGTTGAGCGAGGCCCGCCAGGGCCGAGACGAAACGCGCTGACCGTGCGGACTCAGTGCGTTTCGTCTCGCTTCGCTCGCTCAACGACCGAATGGGGGCGTCACGGCTGGTCGGGTTCCGGCGGTCGGACGATCTCGATGCTGGTGGTCTCCACCGCGACCTTGCGGCGGTAGAGCATGCGCTGCTCCGGCAGGGACAGGTCGAAGATCACCGCGAGGAGCCGGATGATCGTGGTCACGACGATGCCTGTCACCGCTGCGGCGGCGATCGGGACGCCGAGCGCGTGGAGCACCACGACCGCCACCGCCCCGGCACCCGCGGCGACCGCGTACAGCGAGCCGACGTGCATGATGGCGACGGGCAGGCCCACGAGCACGTCGCGCAGCACGCCGCCGCCGACCGCGGCGCACACGCCGACGAAGATCGCGGGGATCACCGGCAGCCCGAACGAGAGCGCCTTCGTGGTTCCGAAGGCACCGAACATGCCGATGACGACGGCATCGAGGCCCACGATGACGGCGTTGAGCCGCTGGAAGATCCCGGCCAGCAGCATCCCGAGCAGCGCGGCGCCCGCGGCGGTGACGAGATACCAGTTGTCGCGCAGCATGCTCGGGGTGACGTTGAGCAGCAGGTCGCGGATGAGCCCACCGCCGAGGCCGAGCATGACGCCGATGATCGCGACGCCGAGGAAGTCGAGCCGGCGCTGCCCGCGGAAGCCGGACGCGAACAGGGCGCCCTGGATGCCGCCGAGTCCGACCGCGGTGAGATCCGCCCAGAGCGGGATCACGAATGTCTGCTGGTCCACGCACCCATTGTCGTACCCGCCCGCGATAATCGATGTGTGCCCACTTATCGTGATGAGGTCGTCGTGCTGCGCACCCACAAGCTGGGCGAGGCCGACCGCATCCTGACGCTGCTGAGCCGCCAGCACGGCAAGGTGCGCGCGGTCGCCAAGGGTGTGCGGCGCACGTCGTCCCGGTTCGGCGCCCGGCTCGAGCCGTTCATGGTCGCCGACGTGCAGCTGTACCAGGGCCGCGGCGCCGACCCGTCGCGCCGGCTCGACATCGTGCAGCAGGCCGAGTCGCTCGGCTCGTACGGCAGCGAGATCGCCGTGCACTACGACCGCTACACGGCCGCGAGCGCCATGGTCGAGGCCGCCGACCGCCTCAACGAGGCCGAGGCCACGCCGCAGCAGTATCTGCTGCTGGTCGGCGGGCTCCGCGCGCTCAGCCGCGGCGAGCACGCCGCGCGCAGCGTGCTCGACTCGTACCTGCTGCGCGCGATGGCGCTCTCCGGATGGGCGCCGGGGCTCGACGACTGCACCCGCTGCGGCGCACCCGGTCCGCACACCACGTTCGTCGCACAGCTCGGCGGCGTCATCTGCGCGAACTGCGCGCCGGCCGGCGCAGCGCGGGTGACGGCCGAGACCGGCGGCCTGCTGCGCTCGCTCATCACGGGGGAGTGGGATGCCGTCGACGCGGCCTCCCCGCAGGCGACGTCCGCGGCATCCGGGCTCATCGCGGCGTACGCTCAGTGGCACCTGGAGCGCGGCATCCGTGCCCTCGAGCTCGTGAGCACCGGAGAGGCAGGCCTGTGAGCCCCAAGCCGTTCACGCATCCCGACGCGGTCCCGTACCGTCCCCTCGACTGGACGGGGCAGCAGCCCCCGAACTGGCCGCGCGGCAGCGTGCCCCAGCACGTCGCGATCGTGATGGACGGCAACGGCCGCTGGGCGAACCGCCGGGGACTGCCGCGGATCGAAGGCCATCGCGCCGGGGAGACGTCGATGATGGACGTCATCGCGGGCGCCGTGCAGGCGGGCGTGAAGTACCTGTCGCTGTACGCGTTCTCCACCGAGAACTGGCGTCGGTCGCCCGATGAGGTGCGCTTCCTCATGGGGTTCAACCGCGAGGTGCTGCATCGCCACCGCGACCAGATGAACGAGTGGGGCGTGCGCATCCGCTGGGCGGGACGACGTCCGAAGCTCTGGGGCTCGGTCATCAAGGACCTGCAGATCGCCGAGCAGCTCACCAAGGCCAACGACACCCTCACGCTCACCATGTGCGTCAACTACGGCGGTCGCGTCGAGATCGTCGACGCGGTGCGACGGCTCGCCGAGGATGTCGCCGCCGGCCGCATCAAGCCGTCGGCGATCAGCGAGAAGACGATCCGCCGCAACCTGTACATCCCCGACATGCCCGACGTCGACCTGTTCATCCGCTCCAGCGGCGAGCAGCGCAGCTCGAACTTCCTGCTGTGGGAGTCGGCGTACGCCGAGTACGTGTTCCTCGACACGCTGTGGCCCGACTTCGACCGGGCCGAGCTGTGGCGGGCCATCGACATCTACCTCGACCGCGACCGCCGCTTCGGCGGCGCAGTCGACAAGCCGACGGAGAACCAGCGATGAGAGAACGCGCCGCCCTGTATGTGGATGCCGGTTACCTGCTGTCCGCGTCCGCCACGCGGGTGGCCGGAACGTCGCTGCGCGGAGCCGTGACGGTCGACTACGCCGAGCTGGCGAGCGCCCTGATCACGCACGCCGAGGCATCCGAAGGCCTGAAGGTGCTCCGCATCAACTGGTACGACGCCGGCCGGCACGGCACGCCCAGCCTCGAACAGGAGCAGATCGCGCTGCTGCCGCGGCTGAAGCTGCGCCTCGGCCGCACGGGCTACGACGGCGAGCAGAAGGGCGTCGACCTGCGCATCGGCCTCGACATGCTCACGCACGCGCGCAACGGCGCCGCCGACGTCTTCTTCCTGGTCTCCGGTGACGACGACCTCACCGAGGCCGTCGAGGAGGCGCAGGCGCACGGCGTGCAGGTGACCGTGCTGGCGATTCCGGATGCCGCGGGCAACCCGCACGGGGTCAGCCGGCACCTGCGCATGGCCGCCGACTCCGTCGAGGTGTTCTCCGGCGAGATCATCGACGCGCTCGTCGAGCGGCGTGCCGTCGCCGACACCGCGGCGACCGGCATCCCCAGCCCGGCGATGTTCGGCGGCACCCATCGCCCCGCCGCGCCGGTGACGGCCGCGGTGCCCACGGTGGGCGGCCCGAGCCGACGTGTCTCGGAGCCTGCGCCGCGCACGCCCGTACACGAGCTGGTGTACTCCTCGGCGACCGGAGCCGCGCCGACCGGGCAGGCGATCTACGTCGACGACGTGCACCTGACCGAGCAGATCGACGAGGTGTGCCGGCGGGTGCTCCTGGCGTGGCTTCGCAGCGCGACGCCGGAAGCGCGCACGGCGCTGGAGGCGGGGCGCCCGCAGATCCCGCGCGACATC
The DNA here is from genome assembly GCF_035277845.1 of Microbacterium sp. Taxonomy (GTDB): domain Bacteria; phylum Actinomycetota; class Actinomycetes; order Actinomycetales; family Microbacteriaceae; genus Microbacterium. The sequence goes on along the minus strand of NZ_DATEJS010000080.1, from coordinate 10,416 downwards.
GATCGCACCCTGCTGGTCGACCTGTCCGACGCGCGGGGCGAGTACGACCTCACCGACTCGCTGCGCTACCGCCTGCGGGAGCGATTCTGGGTGGTGCGCGACGAGCATGGAATGCCCGACCCCGTCACCGAGGTTGTCCCCTGATATGAGCACAACGACGCCCGCACCCATCACGATCGACGTCTGGTCGGACATCGCCTGCCCCTGGTGCTACATCGGGAAGCGCAACCTCGAGACGGGCCTCGCCGCGACATCCGACGACGCCGACGCCCCCGAGGTCGAGATCGTGTACCACTCGTTCGAGCTGTCGCCCGACACGCCCGTGGACTTCGTGGGCGGCGAGGCCGACTACCTCGCGCAGCACAAGGGCATCACCGCCGAGCAGGCGACGCAGATGCTCGACCGGGTCACCGGGGTCGCGGCCGGCGCGGGGCTTGCGTACCGGTTCGACCTGCTCCAGCACACGAACACCGTCAAGGCGCACGAGCTGCTGCACTTCGCGAAGGAGCAGGGCCGGCAGTTGCAGCTCGCTGAGCGCCTCATGGCCGCGTACTTCCTCGAGGGACGCCACGTCGGGCGGGTCGACGACCTCGTCGACCTCGCCGCGGAGAGCGGGCTGGATGCCGACGCCGCACGCGACGCGCTCGAGTCCGGGCGCTACCTGGCCGCCGTGCGTGCCGACCAGGCTCAGGCTGCGGCCTACGGGATCAACGGCGTGCCGTTCTTCGTGATCGACGGCAAGTACGGCGTCTCGGGCGCGCAGCCGCCGGAGGCGTTCGCGCAGGTGGCCCGTCAGGTCTGGGCGGAGCACCGCGAGGTGCCCGCGCCGCAGACGGCCTGACGCGGTTCGGCGCGAGCGATCAGCGGGGGAGTGCCCGCTCGATCAGCTCGACGATCGCGGGATCGTTCGGCACGGTGCGCGAGCGGAAGCGGTGCACGGCGCCATCCGGGGTCAGCAGGAACTTCTCGAAGTTCCACTGCACCGGTCCGTGCACGCCCTCGACGTTCTCGCTCTTCTTGAGCGCCTTGTAGAGGGGTGCCGCGCCGCCGCCGTTGACCTTCACCTTGTCCATGATCGGGAACGTGACGCCCCAGGTCAGCGAGCAGTAGTCGAGGATCTCCTCCATCGACCCGGGCTCCTGGCCCATGAACTGGTTGCAGGGGAAGCCGACGATGGTGAGGCCGCGATCTCCGTAGGTCTTCTGCAGCTCCTCGAGCTGCTCGTACTGCGGCGTGAAACCGCACTTGGAGGCCACGTTGACGACCAGGAGCACGTCGCCGAACGAGGCGAGCGTCGTGCTCTGCCCGTCCGCCGTTTCGAAGGGGATCTGCCGCAGGTCTGTCATGGTGGTGTTCGTCATATCCCCAGGCTATGCCGATGCCGAGCATCGCGGCTCCGGGTCTGGGAGAATGGACAGGTGACTCTGACGACCGCACCGGCAACCCCCCTGCGCATCGGTCCGATCACTCTCGACGCGCCGGTCGTGCTGGCTCCCATGGCGGGCATCACGAACACGGCTTTCCGGCGCCTGTGCCGCGAGTACGGCGCCGGGCTGTACGTGAGCGAGATGATCACGACGCGCGCCCTCGTGGAACGCAACGCGACGACGATGCGTCTGATCACGCACCACGAGTCCGAGACCCCGCGGTCCATCCAGCTGTACGGCGTCGATCCCGCGACCACGGCCGAGGCCGTGCGCATCCTGGTCGCCGAGGACCGCGCCGACCACATCGATCTCAACTTCGGCTGCCCGGTTCCGAAGGTCACGCGCAAGGGCGGGGGAGCGGCCCTGCCGTGGAAGCTCGGACTGTTCCGCGACATCGTGACGCGAGCCGTCCGTGCGGCCGGCGACATCCCGCTGACCGTGAAGATGCGCAAGGGCATCGACGACGACCACCTCACTTACCTGGATGCCGCCCGGATCGCGGAGGATGCCGGGGTCGCCGCGGTCGCGCTGCACGGCCGCACCGCGGGGCAGTTCTACTCCGGCGAGGCCGACTGGACTGCGATCGCCCGCCTGAAGGACGCCGTGACCTCGGTGCCGGTGCTCGGCAACGGCGACATCTGGTCGGCGGACGACGCGGTGCGGATGATGGCCGAGACCGGCTGCGACGGCGTCGTCGTGGGTCGTGGATGCCTCGGTCGCCCGTGGCTGTTCGGCGATCTCGCCCGCGCGCTCGGCACCCCGGACGCGGTCTCCGGCGAGCCCGTCGACGCGACCCTCGGATTCGTGGCGCGCGCATTCCGCCGGCACGCCGAGCTACTGGTCGAGTTCTTCGATGACGAGGACCGCGGGTGCCGCGACATCCGCAAGCACGTCGCCTGGTACTTCAAGGGGTATCCCGTCGGCGGCGAACTGCGCGCCCAGCTGGCCACGGCATCCTCGCTCGCCGAGATCGACGACCTTCTGGCCACGCTCGACTGGGACGCGCCGTACCCCGGCGCCGCAGCCGAGGGCCAGCGCGGTCGCGCGGGCACCCCGAAGCGACCCGCTCTGCCCGACGGCTGGCTGAGCTCGCGCGAGCTCGGTGCTGCGGCATCCGCCACTCTCCTCGAGGCCGAACTGGACACGAGCGGTGGCTGAGCCGGCGGTGACGCGCGCGCCGGGCTACACGGAGGCCGACGCCGAGCGATTCCACCCCGAACGGCACCGGTCCCAGCGCGACGACTTCGCGCGCGATCGGGCGCGCGTGCTGCATTCGGCGGCGCTGCGGCGGCTCGCCGCGAAGACCCAGGTGCTGAGCCCGGCGAGCCCGGTCGACTTCGCCCGCAACCGCCTCACGCACTCGCTCGAGGTCGCGCAGGTCGGCCGGGAGCTCGCGACCGCTTTGCAGCTGTCGCCGGACGTCGTCGACACCGCCTGCCTCAACCACGACCTCGGGCATCCGCCGTTCGGGCACAACGGCGAGCGCGCGCTCAACGAGTGGGCGGCCGACATCGGCGGGTTCGAGGGCAATGCGCAGACCCTGCGGATCGTGTCGCGGCTGGAGCCGAAGGTGCTGGATGCCGCGGGCACCAGCTTCGGCCTCAACCTCACGCGGGCGAGCCTGGATGCCACCTGCAAGTACCCCTGGACGGCGGCGCACGCGCTGCCCGACCCGGGCGGGCGCATGAAGTTCGGCGTCTACCCCGAGGACGAGGCGCTGTTCACGTGGATGCGCGCCGACGCCCCGCTGCGGGTGCGCTGCATCGAGGCCGAGGTCATGGACCTCTCCGACGACATCGCCTACTCGGTGCACGACTTCGAGGACGCGGTCGTCAACGGCTACCTCGATCCCGCACGGCTCACGGATGCGGCCGAGCACGAGGCGCTGCTGTCGGCGATCCAGGAGTGGGTGGGCTACGACTTCACCCGGGACGAGCTCGAGGCCGGGCTCGGACGGCTGACCGAGATGCGGGACTGGGTGTCCTCGTTCGATCGCTCCCGGCCCGCCCTCGCCGGCCTGAAGAACCTCACGAGCGACTTCATCGGGCGCTTCGCCCGTTCGGCGACCGCCGCCACGCGCGAGGCGTACCACGTCTCCGTGCTCACACGGTACGGGGCCCACGTGGTGGTGCCGCGCACCGTCGAGGTCGAGATGGCGGTGCTGAAGGGCATCGTGGGCGCCACGGTGATGACGATCGCCGGACGCAAGCCGCTGTACCGTGAGCAGCGGCGCCTGCTCAAGCGCCTCGCCTCCGCCCTGTGGGAGCGTCCCGAGAAGCTCGATCGCATGAGCGCGGCCGACTTCGAGGAGGCGACGACGGATGCCGCCCGTCGGCGCGTCGTCGTCGACCAGGTCGCGAGCCTCACCGACCAGCAGGCGATCGCCTGGCACGACCGGCTCGTCGGCGACGTCGACGCCGAGTCGATCGGCTTGTGGTTCCCGGCATCCGTCGCGGTGCAGCTGCCGGACCCGGAGCTGCGCTGATGGCCGGGCGGATCGTGCAGGCAGACGTCGACGAGGTCAAATCCCGCACGAACATCGCCGACATCATCGGCGAGCACGTCGCGCTGAAGTCGGCCGGGGTCGGCTCCATGAAGGGCCTGTGCCCGTTCCACGACGAGCGCAGCCCCAGCTTCAACGTGCGCCCGCAGGTCGGCTTCTACCATTGCTTCGGCTGCGGCGAGTCGGGCGACGTGTACACGTTCCTGCGCAAGATCGACCATCTGTCGTTCACCGAGGCGGTGGAACGGCTCGCCGGCCGCATCGGATACGCGCTGCACTACGAGGCCGGCGGCGGCCCCGCCCCCGAGACCAGCGGGCGGGCACGGCTCTACGCCGCGAATTCGGCCGCGGCGGAATGGTTCCGCAGCCAGCTCATGGCCCCGGGGGCGGACGCCGGACGCCGGTTCCTCGGGGAGCGCGGCTTCGACGCCGGCGCCGCGGCGCACTTCGGCGTCGGCTACGCGCCGCAGGGCTGGTCGAACATGTCCGAAGCACTCACCGCGCAGGGCTTCACCCGCGATGAACTGCTCGCCGCGGGACTCGTGTCCCAGGGACAGCGCGGGGTCTACGACCGCTTCCGCGGCCGCGTCATCTGGCCGATCCGAGACGTCACGGGCCAGACGGTCGGCTTCGGTGCGCGGCGCCTCTTCGACGACGACAACGGCCCGAAATACCTGAACACCCCCGAGACGACGCTGTACCGCAAGACGCAGGTGCTGTACGGGCTGGACCTCGCCAAGCGGGACATCTCCCGCGGCGATCCGCGGCGCGTGGTCGTCGTCGAGGGGTACACGGACGTGATGGCGTGCCATCTCGCCGGGATCACCACCGCCGTCGCCACCTGCGGCACGGCGTTCGGCACCGAGCACATGAACATCGTGCGGCGCGTCATGGGCGACGACACCGGCGCCGAGGTCGTGTTCACGTTCGACCCGGATGCCGCCGGCCAGAAGGCCGCCGTGCGGGCGTTCGCGGAAACGCGCGGGCTCAAGGCGCAGAGCTTCGTGGCGGTCGCGCCCGAGGGACTCGATCCGTGCGACCTGCGCCTCAAGCGCGGGGACGCGGCGGTGCGGTCGCTCATGGACACCAAGGTGCCGATGTTCGAGTTCGTCATCGACCAGCGCCTGAAGGGCTTCGACCTCGCCACCGTGGAAGGGCGTGCCGGCGCGCTGCGTTCGGGCGCCGAGGTGGTCGCCGGCATCCGCGACGACACGATCCGCGCCGGGTACGAGCGCGTGCTCGCCCGCCGCATCGGCATGGACCCCGACGAAGTGCGTCGCGCTGTCCGGGCGGCGGCCCGACGTGCCGAGGCCCACCAGGACGAGCCGGCGCGCCGGTTCGCGACACCCGTCGCCGACGCGTCCGCGACCGAGCAGCCGGCAGCGCCGTTGGAGCGCGTGACCGTGGCGTCGCTGCCTGCGACGCCCGACGTCGTGCTCGAGCGGGATGCCGTCATGGGCCTGCTGCAGTACGGTCACCGGCTGGAGCGCGCGCAGTTCGACCGCGCGGCCGCGCAGCCGTTCCGGCATCCGGCCCTGGATGCCGTGCGCCAGGCGGTCGCTGCGTCCGACCCGGAGCGCGCCGGCTGGTCGGTCGAGGCCGTCTCGTCGGTGCGCGAGCCCTACCGGAGTCTCGCCGCGGAGCTGCTCACCGCGCAGTTCCCGGCGCGGGACGACGACCACGCGGTCGCGTCCACTCGCGCGCTCGCGAAGCGCGTCGTGCTGCGCACCCTCGACGACGAGAAGCGCGACCTGCTGAGCGCGGTGCAGCGCGTGGCCGCCGACTCCGACGGAGGCCGGGCCGTGCGGCTGAGGCTGCGCGAGCTCGACGCCGAGCGGCAGCGCCTGCTCGACGAGGAGTGACGATGACGACCTTGCGCACCGCCCGCCTGCTGCTCCGGCCGTGGACCACGACGGACGAGGACGTCGACTTCCTGTTCGACATGTACTCGCGGTGGGACGTGCAGCGGTTCATCGGACGCGAGCCGCGCGTGTTGGCGGACCGCGCAGAGGCGGTCGATCGCGCGGTGCGCTGGAAGGCGGTCGCGTCGGGTGTCGACGGCCTGCCGGGTGTGCTCGCGATCACCGACGCGCGCACCGGCCGACGGCACGGGTCGGTGCTGCTGAAGGAGCTGCCCGCGTCGGGTGACACCGAACCGCTGCAGCCGTCGGGCGAGACGGAGGTGGGCTGGCATCTGCATCCCGACGCCTGGGGGCACGGGTACGCGAGCGAAGCCGCGACGCGCGTGCTGGACGAGGCGTGGCGTGCGGGTCTCGTCCGTGTCCTGGCGGTGACGAATCCGGGCAACACGGCGTCGCAGGCGGTGGCCCGGCGCATCGGCATGCGGGACCTCGGGCTGACCGACCGGTTCTACAACGTCACGTGCACGTTGTTCGAGATCGAACGCCCCGCCGGCTGATCTCAGCGATATGACCCCGCGATGGCCGTTCGGCGGCCGGGAGCGGGCAGGATGGAGGCATGGCCCGCATCGCTGCTGCCGACGTCGCGATCCGCTGCACGGATCTGTCGATCGCGCACACGTCCGCGGGTCGCACGACCCGCGTCGTCGAAGGGGTGAGCTTCGAGTTGGCGTTCGGGGGAGCGCTGGCGGTGCTGGGACCGGTGGGATCGGGCAAGTCGACGCTCGCGGCCACGCTCGCCGGCGTGGAATCGTCCGCAATCGTCTCCGGGGGCGAGGCGCGGGTCGCCGGCATCCGCGTTCAGCGCGCCGCGCGTGCGCGTCGCCGCCTCACGTTCGTGACCGGCTACGTCGGGCAGACGTCGGGAGCATCCCTGCCGCCGCGCACGACCGTCGCCGAGATCGTGGCCGATCCGCTGCTGAGTCGACGGCAACGCGTCAACCGGCGTGCGGTCTCCGTGCGGGTGGCGGGCCTCCTCGATGAGCTGGGTCTCGCCCTCGGTGTGGCCGACCGCCTTCCCTACGAGCTGAGTGCGGGGATGCGTCAGCGGGTGGCGCTCGCCCGCGCGCTGATGCTCGACGCGCAGGTGCTGATCGCCGACGAACCGTTCGCCGGCGTGGACGCCACGGCGCGTCCGCTCGTCCATGCGGCTCTGGCGCGGCGGCGGGCGGCGGGCCTGGCGTGCCTGATGATCATGTCGGATCGTGCGGCGATCGCCGAGATGGATGCCGACGTGCTCGTTCTGCACGAGGGCCACGCGGTGGCTTACGGGCACGGCACCGAGCATCTGCTGTGGTCGCCCTCGGCCGATCGCGGCGTGATCGCGTCATAGGCGGTCTGCGCCGTCTGCTAAGCTTTAGTGGTTGCCCCGCCACCGGCGGGGAACATTCCTCCATAGCTCAATTGGCAGAGCAGCCGGCTGTTAACCGGCAGGTTCTTGGTTCGAGTCCAAGTGGGGGAGCGAAGGCCTCGGGGCTCCACCCCCGGGGCCTTTTTCGTGTCGCCGCGCGCTGCGCGGTCACATCCGAGCGCGTGCGGCACGGGCGAACATGTAGACGCCGTAGGCCATGAGTCCGACGCCGATTCCGTCCACGAGCACGGGCCCGAAGGGGAGTGCCACCAGCGTGACGAGCGCCCGGTCGAGGCCGCCGGTCGCGCGCGGGTCGACGGTCACCGCCGCGACGATCAGCAGCACGCCGAACGCGAGCAGCGCGACCCCCTTCGCGACGTAGCCCACGACGCCGACCACGATCACGCCCGTGCCTGCGGGGCCGTCCGGCGTGGCGAGATCGTCGCGGAAACCACGGGTCACCCCGCGCCAGCCGAAGTAGAGCCCGATGAGGGCGATGCCGGCGCCGACGAGTCCGAGCAGAACCGGGCCCCCGGGAAGCTGCAGCACCGTGCTGCCGGCGTGCTTCGCGTTGCGTTCCGAGTTGGGCCTTCCGCCGAGCGCGACCGCCACGGCCACCACGCCGACCGCGAGGTAGCCCGCGGCCTTTCCCCATGCCGCCAGCCGAGCCTTCCACTTGGAGCCCTCGGATCCGGTGGACTGCAGGCCTTCGGCGATGAACCAGACGCCCAGCGCGAAGAGGGCGATGGCGATGATCCAGAGCACGACGAACCCCGCCGGCACGGAGGCGATGGCTTTCAGGGCGCCGGACTGGTCGGCCTCGCTGTGGCCGCCCGACGCGACGACGACGGCGAGCACGCCGACGCCGATGTGGATGACGCCGCTGGCCGCGAAGCCCGCGCGGGCGAGCGTCTGCATCACGGGGGAGTCCGCCGTCTCGCGGGCGGTGCGCTTGAACTGCGCCTGCATGGTGGTGAGCGTAGAGCCGCGAGCCTCGTCGGGCAGTGGCCTTGACAACGGCGCGGCGGAGACTCTCACGCTGCGGGCGCTGTCGGAAGGTCACGCGGAAGGCGCTGTTCGACGTACGGGATCAGCGTCTGCACGAACGTGTCGGTGAGGTGGTTCGAGTCGCGGTAGACCACGACGTTGCCGATGACGGCGGGGCACGTCCGCGTCCCGCAGAGCCGGTCGGTGAGGTCGATGATCCGCACCTCGGGAGCCAGGCGCTGCGCCTGTTCGACGATGTCACGGCCCTGCAGGGCTTCGGCGCGCGGCATCCCGCAATCCTGCGGGGCGGTGTAGTGCGCGGCGAGGCAGTCGACGGCCAACGGGTTGGACCGGGGCCTCGGCACATCCTTGAACGCCACGACGTCGCTGCCCGCGGCGGCGAGCCGGTTCCAGATCGTCGCGTACCCGGCGACGCCCGGCGGTCGGCCGGTGTTGCTCGGCTCGAAGTCGCCGGAGGCCCAGTTGGCCACGAAGACGATGTCGGGTGGGTCCGCCAGCAGCGCCTTGAGCGTGGCCGCATTGGGGGAGTGGCAGACTGAGCCGCCGCGCGTCTCGAGCGCCCGCTCCTCCAGGTTGAACGGACAGGATGCGTGCAGGTGCGTCTCGACGCGCCATCCGCGCTTCTCGGCGAGCGCGATGATCACGGGCGCGAGCATGTTCGCGTGCGAGTCGCCCACGAGCGCCACCCGGATCGTCCCGCGCCGATCGCCGGTCACGCACACGGGAGTGACCGTTGCTTTCGGCACCGCCATGCAGCGGCCGGGCAGCAGCGTCTCCTGGTCGTGCCTGGCCACCGAGGGCGACGGGGTCATGGCGGTGGTGCCATCCGTGAAGAAGCGGTTCGCCGCCGGGGTCATCGCGGCGGCGCCCTGCGCACCGCGCGCCTCCACCGCCGCGGCCGCCCGCACCCACGTCGCCTCGGTGCGGCTCGCCGTCACCGGCAACGACACCGCGAGGGCGACGGCGCACGCGATCGCCCCGGCTCCGAGAAGCAGGCTACGGCGCGAGCGGGCGGACAGCCACGCGCTTGCGCGGGTGGGCACCTCGATGAACCTCCAGCTGAGCCATGCGATCGCGACCGCTCCGCCGCCGAGCACGATGCTCCAGGCGCACCCGGGCGCCCGCCCGGCGATCACGGCGAAGAACACGATCGGCGGGTAGTGCCACAGATAGAGCGAGTAGGAGATGTCCCCGATCCGCTGGACGGGATGCCACGCGTACACGCGGGCTGGCGAGAACCGGCCTTCGGCGGTGCCCGCCGCGATCACGGCGGCGGCGCCCAGCACCGGGACGAGCGCCGCGGCTCCCGGAAACGGAGTGTCCCCGTCGATGAACGCCGCGCCCGCCCCGATCGCCGCGAGTCCGAGGATCGACAGCGGCGTGCGGATCCTCTGAGGCACCAGGATGCGGGGGAGGACCAGCGCGATCATCCCGCCCGCCGCCAGTTCCCAGGCCCGGGTGGTGGTGATGAAATAGGCCGCGGGATCCTGCGCCCGGGCTTCGACGATGCTGAACGCGAGGCTGGCCACGATGACGACGGCGAAGGCGACGGCGATCGCGCCGCGCCCGCGACGGGCTGCCACCGCGCATGCGACGAGCACGAGGAGCGGCCACAACACGTAGAACTGCTCCTCGACGCCGAGCGACCAGAAATGCTGCAGCGGGGTCGCCGCATTGAGCGAGGACTGGTAGTCGACGGCCTGCGCGGCCAGCAGCCAGTTCAGCACCGACAGCGCCGCCGCCCCGCCCGCGAGTCCCAGATCCGCCCACTGCGTCGGCGGGTACACGATGTACGCGGTCATGAGCGTCGCCGCGATGCACACCAGCCCCGACGGCAGGATGCGACGGGCGCGAGCCGCCCAGAACGCGGGCAGCCGGATACGACCGGTCCGCTCGTGCTCGCGCAGGAGGTGCCCGGTGATCAGATACCCGGAGATGACGAAGAAGACGTCGACGCCGACGAAACCTCCGCGGAGCAGGTGCGGCTGCAGGTGGTACACGACCACGAGGGCGACTGCGACCGCCCGCAGCATCTGGACTTCGGGCAGGAATCGGCGGGACACCCTGGGACGGTAGCGAGCGCAGGTGATCGGCCGGTGACGCGCACATGGCCGGGACGCGTCGCCGCGTACGCCGACGGCAGGGGAGGCACGGACTCGATCCGACCGTCACTCGATGATATCTTCGAATCATGAACGCAGGCACGGG
>NZ_DATEJS010000079.1:0-3539 GCF_035277845.1 Microbacterium sp. | reverse complement strand
TCGTCTCTCTTCGCTCGCTCAACGACCGGGGGCCTCGCTTCGCTCGCTCAACGACCGGGGGCCTCGCTTCGCTCGCTCAACGACCGGGGGCCTCGCTTCGCTCGCTCAACGACCGGGGGTGCTCGCGCGACACGCCCGAGTTGCCCCCTCTTCCGGTAACACGTACACTGGATGTTTGGTGCCTTGCGCCTTCATCGGCGTGTCGCCGCACCACAATCCCATCCACCGCAGACCGGCCGGTCTGCCAGTCGTTAGCGAGGCTATGGCCAAGAAAGACGGTGTCATCGAGATCGAAGGCACGGTGTCCGAGGCGCTGCCCAACGCGATGTTCCGCGTCGAGCTCACCAACGGACACAAGGTGCTCGCCACCATCTCGGGCAAGATGCGGCAGAACTACATCCGCATCATCCCGGAAGACCGCGTCGTCGTGGAGCTCAGCCCCTACGACCTCACCCGCGGTCGCATCGTCTACCGCTACCGCTAGTCCGGTCGAGAAGTAACACCCCGGGCACCCCTGTGCCCGCACGGTGAAGACAGCGAAAAGGAAATCGACATGAAGGTCAACCCCTCGGTCAAGCCCATCTGCGACCACTGCAAGGTGATCCGCCGCCACGGCCGCGTCATGGTCATCTGCAAGTCGAACCCGCGCCACAAGCAGCGCCAGGGTTGACGCGAGTCGGCTCAATGCGACGCAGGAGCGTTGAGCCGCGAGCGTCAAGGTTGAGCGAGCGAAGCGAGCCGAAACCTCGCATCGCGCCCGCGAAACCGGATCGCAGAACACACAACTGAACATCCACACAACGCAGGATCAGAACCCGCAAGGGGGACACCTCGGGGCGGAGGCCCGGGCACCGATCCTGCATCACACCTCCACGACACTCCTAGGAGAGCCGCATGGCACGTCTCGCCGGCGTCGACATCCCGCGCGATAAGCGCGTGGTGATCGCCCTGACCTACATCTACGGCATCGGCCGTACCCGCTCGAACGAGATCCTCGCTGCGACCGAGATCGACGAGAGCATCCGCGTGAAGGACCTCACCGACGACCAGCTCGTCTCCCTCCGCGACTACATCGAGGGCAACTACAAGGTGGAGGGTGACCTTCGCCGCGAGGTGGCCGCCGACATCCGCCGCAAGGTCGAGATCGGCTCCTACGAGGGCCTGCGTCACCGCCGCGGCCTGCCCGTGCGCGGCCAGCGCACCAAGACCAACGCGCGTACCCGCAAGGGCCCGAAGCGCACGGTCGCCGGCAAGAAGAAGGCCGGCCGCAAGTAATCGCGGGCCTGAAGGTTTAGGAGAAAGCACACATGGCACAGGCCAAGTCCGCCGCGCGCAAGCCGCGCCGCAAGGAGAAGAAGAACATCGCGCTGGGCCAGGCCCACATCAAGTCGACGTTCAACAACACGATCGTCTCGATCACCGACCCGTCGGGCGCCGTCATCAGCTGGGCGTCGTCGGGTGGCGTGGGCTTCAAGGGCTCGCGCAAGTCGACCCCGTACGCGGCCGGCATGGCCGCCGAGTCGGCCGCCCGCCAGGCCGCCGAGCACGGTGTCAAGAAGGTCGACGTCTTCGTGAAGGGTCCGGGTTCGGGCCGCGAGACGGCGATCCGTTCGCTGCAGTCCGCGGGCCTCGAGGTGGGTTCGATCCAGGACGTCACGCCGCAGGCGCACAACGGGTGCCGCCCGCCGAAGCGCCGCCGCGTCTGAGATTCCCGGCCCTTCGGCAGGCTCAGGGACCGACTCGGTCGGATGACCTCGGTCACTGAGCCTGTCGAAGTGCCGCATGCGTCACGGATGCCTGACGCTGCGCGTCACCGGCATCCGTTCACAACTCAACATCTCACCCACCGCACGTGTCATATAGCGGGCACGTGACTGAAAGGAACACAGAGTGCTCATTGCACAGCGTCCCACGCTGACCGAGGAGAAGATCGGCGAGTTCCGCAGCCGTTTCGTCATCGAGCCGCTGGAGCCCGGCTTCGGCTACACGATCGGCAACGCCCTGCGTCGCAGCCTGCTCTCCTCGATCCCGGGTGCTGCCGTCACCAGCATCCGCATCGACGGCGTCCTTCACGAGTTCAGCACCATCCCCGGTGTGAAGGAGGATGTCACCGAGATCATCCTGAACATCAAGCAGCTGGTCGTCTCGAGCGAGCGCGACGAGCCCATCACCGCGTACCTGCGCAAGACGGGTTCCGGTGAGGTCACCGCCGCCGACATCTCGGCCCCGGCCGGTGTCGAGGTGCACAACCCGGAGCTGGTCATCGCGACCCTCAACGACACCGCCAAGTTCGAGCTCGAGCTCACGATCGAGCGTGGCCGCGGCTACGTGTCGGCCGTGCAGAACCGCAACGAGTACGCCGAGGCCGGCCAGATCCCGGTCGACTCGATCTACTCGCCGGTGCTCAAGGTCAGCTACCGCGTCGACGCGACCCGTGCGGGTGAGCGCACCGACTTCGACAAGCTGGTGCTGGATGTCGAGACGAAGCCGTCGATCGCCCCGCGCGACGCCGTGGCTTCCGCCGGCCGCACCCTCACCGAGCTGTTCGGTCTCGCCCGCGAGCTGAACGTCGAGGCCGAGGGCATCGAGATCGGCCCGGCGCCGGTCGAGACCGTGCTGTCGAGCGAGCTGTCGATGCCGATCGAGGACCTCGATCTGTCGGTGCGTTCGTACAACTGCCTCAAGCGCGAGGGCATCAACACCGTCGCCGAGCTCGTCGCGCTCAGCGAGACGCAGCTGATGAACATCCGCAACTTCGGTCAGAAGTCGGTCGACGAGGTGCGCGACAAGCTCATCTCGCTCGGTCTGTCGCTCAAGGATTCGGTGCCCGGCTTCGACGGCGCCCACTTCTACGGCGGCTACGACGACGACGAGACCGTCTGACCTTCTTTTCACACTGGAGTAACTGAGAATGCCCAAGCCCACGAAGGGTCCCCGTCTCGGCGGCGGCCCGGCACACGAGCGTCTGCTGCTGGCGAACCTGGCCGCTGCGCTGTTCACCCACAAGTCGATCAAGACGACCGAGACCAAGGCCAAGCGCCTGCGTCCGCTCGCCGAGCGTCTGATCACCTTCGCGAAGCGCGGCGACCTGCACGCCCGCCGTCGCGTGCTGTCGGTCATCGGTGACAAGGAAGTCGCGCACGTCCTGTTCACCGAGATCGCTCCGCTCGTCGCCGACCGTCCGGGTGGCTACACGCGCATCGTCAAGGTCGGCAACCGCAAGGGCGACAACGCCCCCATGGCCGTGATCGAGCTCGTGCTCGAGCCGGTCGCCGCCAAGGCGAAGGCTCCCAAGGCCGCCGCCGCGCCGGTCGCCGAGGAGGCTCCGGTGGAGGAGGCTCCGGCCGAGGTCGAGGAGACCCAGGCCGAGGATGCCGCGACCGAGGCTGTGGCCGAGGCCGACGCCGCCGAGGACGCCGCGACCGACGTCGCCGAGGGCTCCGCCGACGTCACCCCCGCCGAGGACGAGGCCGCCCAGGCCTGACCCCCGCGTCCGAAAGCCCGCACCCCCGTGGTGCGGGCTTTCTGCGTTCCCAGGG
>NZ_DATEJS010000078.1:0-11146 GCF_035277845.1 Microbacterium sp. | reverse complement strand
TTCGTCAACTACCGCTGACCGCCGCTCGTTCCGAGACGCGGACGACGCGTGCCTTCGACGTTCATGCTCGTCACCGAGTCGCCGTACCCAGTGGAGGCGCTTTTCGACGTGTCGCTGGACATCGACGCGCACATGGCCTCGATGGAGGCATCCGGCGAGCGGGCCATCGCCGGTGTGACGACAGGGCGGATCGGACTGGGCGAGACGGTGACGTGGCGCGCACGCCACTTCGGCCTCTGGTTCACGATGACGTCGAAGATCACCGCCCTCGACCGGCCGGGCTTCTTCGTCGATCAGCAGGTGCGCGGCCCGTTCCGGGTGTTCGTGCACGAGCACACGTTCGAACCGCTCCGTGACGGGTCGCGGATGACCGATCGGATCACGATCGGGTCGCCCGTCCTCGGGCGGCTGGTCGAGCGCACGATCCTCGTCCCCTACCTCCGCCGGCTCATCCGGATACGCAACGCGCACCTGCTCGCGACGCTCGCCTGAGCCGGACCCGGAGCGCCGTGCCGATGGTCGATCGACCAGGGGACGACGCGGGTCTATTCGTTCACGTCTTCATCGACCCAGTCCAGGGTTCTGCCGACGGCCTTCTTCCAGTTGCGGAACAGGCGCTCGGTGTCGCTGAGGGGAGCGTTCGGGGCCCAGCGGGCACCCTCCCGCCAGGTTGCCTTCACGTCGTCCTCGCTGCGCCAGAACCCGACTGCGATGCCTGCGGCGAAGGCTGCGCCGAGCGCTGTCGTCTCGGTCACCTCGGGGCGGATGACATCGACTCCGAGCTGATCGGCCTGGAACTGCATGAGCAGTCCGTTGCCGACCATCCCGCCGTCCACCCGCAGCTCGGTCAGTTCCATTCGGGCGTCGGCGTTCATCGCGTCCATCACTTCGCGGGTCTGGTACGCGGTCGCCTCGAGCGCTGCGCGGGCGACGTGCTGCTTCGTGACGTACCTGGTCAGGCCGAGGATCGCCCCGCGGGCATCGGGTCGCCAGTGCGGCGCGAACAGGCCGGAGAATGCGGGCACTAGGTAGACGCCTCCATTGTCCTGGACCTCGAGTGCGAGCTTTTCGACGTCGGCGGCCTTCTCGAACATCCCCAGGTTGTCGTGCAGCCACTGGATGAGCGATCCGGTGACGGCGATCGAGCCTTCGAGGGCGTAGACCGGCGGCTCGGCGCCGAACCGGTAGCAGACCGTCGTCAGCAGGCCATGGTCGCTCGTGACGGGACGCCGGCCGGTGTTCATCAGCAGGAAGTTGCCCGTGCCGTACGTGTTCTTCGCGTCACCGGCGGTGAAGCACGCTTGCCCGACCATCGCGGCCTGCTGGTCGCCGACGACTCCGGCGATCGGGATGCCAGACAGCACCCCGCCCCCGGTGCCGTAGACCTCCGACGAGGAACGGATCGCGGGCAGCATCGACAGCGGGATCCCCAGGTCGGCGGCGATGTCCGCGCGCCACCGGAGGGCGGTGAGGTCCATCAGCAGCGTGCGTGACGCGTTGGTGACGTCGGTGACGTGCAGCCCGCTGTCGACACCGCCGGTGAGGTTCCAGATCAGCCAGGAGTCGATCGTCCCGAACAGCAGGTGCCCGGCCTCGGCGTCGGCGCGGGCACCGGGGACGTTCTCGAGGATCCATGCCGCCTTGGGGCCGGAGAAGTACGTGGCCAAGGGCAGCCCGGTGATCTCCTTGTATCGGTCGGGGCCGCCGTCTCCCGCGAGGTCATCGACGATGGGCTGCGTGCGCGTGTCCTGCCAGACGATGGCGTTGCAGACGGGGACGCCTGTGCGCCGGTCCCAGACCACCGTCGTCTCCCGTTGGTTCGTGATGCCGACCGCTGCGAGGTCTTCCGCCCGGATGCCGGCCCGCTCCAGCGCCATCCCGATGACGTGTCCGACGTTGTCCCAGATCTCGATCGGGTCGTGTTCGACCCACCCGGGACGGGGGAAGATCTGACGGTGGGCGCGGTGACCCGCGGAGACGGGCCGCCCCGAACGGTCGAACACCACGGCGCGGGTGCTGGTCGTGCCCTGATCGAGGGCGAGGATGAACTCTGGCATGACGCTGTCCGGACGACCCGACGCCTCAGTCGCGGTGCAGCGGGACGAGCTCTGCCGCGGCCAGCCGTGCCCGTGACGCGGTCACGTCATCCGGCTCGTGCAGAGCAGCCTCGTAGGCGGTCGCCGCATCCCGGTAGTGACCGATCTCGCCCTGCAGCTGAGCCTGCGTCCAACCCAGCTCCGACTGCGCGATGGATGCCACCTCTTCGAGGGCGTCCGCCCCGTATCCGGGGTACTCGTAGCTGATCCGCGTGCGTCGGTGCATCAGGTCGTCCAGGTGAAGTGCGCCTTCGGCGCGCAGGGCGAAGACCACCTCCGCACGCAGATAGGCCGGCGCCCCGGAGAGGGGCACCGCCGCACCCGGGTCGGCGTCGCAGATCGCGGCGATCGCAGCCGTGTCGGTGCCGTACCGGTGCACAAGGTGATCGGCCATCCTCGCCGAAAGGTCGAACCGTCGCGCCAGGGCCGCCGCATCCCACTGGCCCGCGTCCGCGCCACCGGCACCCGCAAGCGGCACCTCCGCCGTCCGCGACGGCCGGGCCTTCACATCCGGACCGAGGGCGAAGTCGACGGCATCCCGCGCCATCACCCGGTACGTCGTCAGCTTCCCGCCCGCGATCGACACCAGACCCGGGACCGGTGAGGCGACGGTGTGCTCCCGCGACACCTTCGCCGAGCCCGTTCCGTCCTTCATCTGCGGCTGCAGCAACGGACGCAGCCCCGCCCACGTGCCGATCACATCCGCCCGTGTCAACGGCCGCATGAGGACCTTGTTCGCCTCGGCCAGGACGTAATCGATGTCCCGGGAGGTCGGCACCGGATGGGTGAGGTCCTCGGTCCACGGCGTATCGGTCGTGCCGATCACCCAGTACCGGGACCACGGGATCACGAACAGCACGCTCGAGGCGGTCTGCAGAATCAGCCCCGGGTCCCCCTGGATCCGATCCCGGGGCACCACGACATGGATGCCCTTCGAGGCCAGCACCTTGAGGCCGCTGTCGGCGGCCATGCCCTGCGTCTGCTCGGTCCACACGCCCGTCGCGCTGATGACCACCTTCGCGCGGGTGTCGAAGTGCTCGTCCGTCTCCAGATCGACAAGCCTCGCCCCGTTGACCCTGCCGGTCGCGTCCCTGCGCAGACCGACCACCTGCACGCGGGATGCCGCGCACGCGCCATGGCCGACCGCGGTGCGCACGAGCGTCGTGACGAAGCGGGCATCATCGACCGTGGCATCCCAGTACTGGATCGCACCCACAGCCGCCCGACGGCTGAACGCCGGAAACACCCGCGCCACCCCTCGGCGGCCCAGATGCCGATGCCAGGGCAACGGTCGCGCTCCCCTCCGCAGCGACGCGAGCGCGTCGTACAACGCGATCCCCGCGCCGATGTACAACCGGTCCCAGACCGGGCGCTTCAGGGGGAACAGGAAAGGAACAGGCCGCACCAGATGCGGCGCCAGGCTCTTCAACAGCAGATCGCGTTCGGCCAACGCCTCGCGGACCAGCTTGAAGTCCAGCATCTGCAGGTAGCGCAGACCCCCGTGCATCAGCTTGCTCGAGCGACTCGACGTCCCCGCCGCCCAGTCCTGCGCCTCCACCACCGCCGTCTTCAGACCCCGGCTCGCCGCATCCAGAGCGATACCGGCGCCCGTCACACCGCCGCCGATCACCAGCACATCGAACGGCTCCCCGTCCCTGCCTGCGGCCGCCAATGCCCTCAAGGCATCACTCCGCGACTGCGCATTCACGTAGTTCTCGACCATGTGTCGGTCTCCTTCCTGACCTCGACTGCGGAGGCTCTCCATGCGGTCGGGCCGCGGGCGTCGACGAGGTCCTCCTCGACGCCCGCGTCCGCAACCGGGGACGGCATGCTGACGGAGGCTATCCCTGGACCGGGATCGACTGAGCCTTCAGCTCGTCGATCGTCTTCTGCTGTCCGGTCTTCAGCGCGTCGAGCACCGTGCCGGATCCGCCGAGCGCCGCGCCGAACCCATCGGACACGTCCGTGTAGGTCTGCGTCATGGTCGGACCCCACGTGAAGTCGGGGTCGACCTCGCTGGAGGCCTGCTTGAACACGTCGTAGATGTTCTGACCCCCGAAGAAGGCCTGACCGGACGTGAATGCGGGCAGGTCGGCACCGGACTTGGCCGCCGGGTACAGACCGCCGAGCTTGTTCTCCAGGGCGAGGGCCTCGGGGTCGGTGTTCAGCCACATGGCGAACTGGGCCGCCTCGTACGGGTGCTTGGAGCCCTTCAGCACCGCGGTGGAGGAGCCGCCCCAGTCACCGGCCTTGTTCTCGCCTGCCGACCACTGCGGCATCGGTGCCACGGCCCACTTGCCCGTGGTGCTCGGCGCGCCGGTCTCCAGGGTGGAGGCTCCCCAGACCGCGGATACCCACGTCCACTGCTGCCCGTCGTCGAACGACTTGTTCCAGTCGTCGGAGAACGAGGCGAGCTTCGAGACCTCGCCGGCATCGATCAGTTTCTGCCAGTAGTCCGCGACCTGCGCCGACTTGCCGTCCGTCAGGTTCACCGCCCACTCTTTGCCGTTGTTCGTGAACCACTGGCCGCCGGCCTGCCACGCCATGCCCGCGAACCAGTTGACGTCGGTCTTCGGGAAGTTGGTGATGTAGGCGCCCTTCGCCTTGATCAGCGCCGCGTCCTTGGCGTACTCGTCCCACGTCGTGGGCACCGGGATGCCCGCCGCGCGGAAGAGGTCCTTCCGGTAGAACAGGGCGATCGGCCCGGTGTCCTGCGGGATCGCGTACACGGCGTTGTTCTGGCCGAACGTGACCTGCTTCCACGTCCAGTCGACGAACTTGCTCTGGGCTCCGCTCACCGGCCGGCAGTCGGCGATGTTCATCAGCCCGTCCTGAACGCGGAAGTTCGGCAGCGCGTCGTACTCGATCTGGCCCAGGTCGGGCGCGTTGCCGGCCTTGATCTGGTTGAAGAAGTTCTGGTACGTGCCAGAGTTTCCCGAGGGGCCGGTCTGGACCTTGACCTGGATGTTCGGGTTCTTGCTGTTCCACAGGTCGACGACCTTGTCCATCCCGGGCACCCAGGTGGTGAACGTGAGGTTCACCTTGCCGGAGGAGGGCTTGCAGTCACCCGCAGCCGTGCTGCTCCCGGTGGAGCTCTGACCGGAGCAGGCCGTCAATGCGAGCGCGGCGGTCAGGCCGACGGCTGCGGCGACCATCATGGTGCGTGCTTTCATCATGTGTCCTTTGTGATTGTGAGGGGTTGTTGCTACTTGACGCTTCCCGCAGCCAGTCCTCCGGACCAGAACCGTTGCAGGCTCAGGAACGCGACGATGAGCGGGATGATCGACACCAGGGCTCCGGCGATCACCAGTGATCGCAATTCGGGGGCCTGGCCGATCGCACTGTTCCAGGCATAGAGGCCCAGCGTGACCGGGAACAGGGTCTGATCCCGCAGCATGATCAGCGGCAGGAAGAAGTTGTTCCAGATCGCGACGAACTGGAACAGGAACATGGTCACCAGGGCGGGCGACATCAGCCGCACCGAGACGGTGAAGAATGTGCGCACCTCGCCGGAGCCGTCGAGGCGGGCGGCTTCGAGGAGCTCGTCCGGCACGCTGGCGGCGGCGAAGATCCGCGCCAGGTAGACGCCGAACGGGCTCACGATGCTGGGCAGGAACACCGACCAGTACGTGTTCGTCAGCTGCACCTGGGAGAAGATCAGGAACAGGGGCAGGGCCAGCGCGGTGGCCGGCACGAGCACGCCGGCCAGCACCACGTTGAAGAGCACCTCCCGCCCGCGGAAGCGGTACTTCGCAAGCGCGTAGCCGCACATCCCGGCGACAAGCGTGCCGAGGAAGGCGCCGACCCCCGCGTACAGGATGCTGTTGATCACCCAGTGCACGTAGACGCCGGAGTCGTACGTGAAGAGCGTCCCGATGTTGCCCAGGAGGTTCGAGAACCCGTCGGGGGTGAACCAGAGAGCCGCCGTGGTCGTGAACTCGCCGCGGGTCTTGGTGGACGAGACCAGGAGCCACCAGATCGGGATCAGGAAGTAGAAGGTGAACACGGCCATGACGAGCATCGCGCCGATGCGGGAGACCGGGTTCTCACGGCCCGCCCCGCGCGGAGCGGCTTCGCTGCCCGTGATGCGGCGGGTGGCTGCAGTGATGGTGGTCATGCGAACGCCCTCCGTTGGGTCAGCTTGAGGAACACGAATGAGAGCACGAAGGTGAACAGCGCCAGCACCACCGACATCGCGGCCGCCAGGCTGTAGTTCGGGATGGATGCCGTCGTGTAGACCGCGAGGTTCGGCGTGTACGTGCTGTTGATCGCCGTGCTGAAGCTGCGCAATGTCTGCGGCTCGGCGAGCAGCTGGAGCGTGCCGATGATCGAGAACACCGCGGTGAGGATGATCGCCGGCATGACCAGCGGGATCTTGATGCGGACGGCGACCTGCCAGTGGTTCGCACCGTCCAGCTTCGCGGCCTCGTAGATCTCCTGCGGGATCGCCAGCAGAGACGAGTAGATGATGAGCATGTTGTAGCCGACGTAGACCCAGGTGACGATGTTCGCGATCGACCAGAGCACCAGGTCGGCGCCGAGGAAGTCCACGTTCGCCGTCAGATCGCTGAACGGTGACAGCGCGGGCGAGTACAGGAAGCCCCACATGATCGCCGCGATCACGCCGGGGACGGCATAGGGGGCGAAGAACGCGAGCCGGAAGAACTTCTTTCCACGCAGCAGCGGCGAGTCCAGCAGGAGGGCGAATACCAGCGCCAGCAGCAGCATCACCGGCACCTGCACGACGCCGAAGACGAGCACGCGACCGACCGAGGTCCAGAACGCTGTGTCCTGGAACACCTGCACGTATTGCGTGAGGCCTCCGAAGACCTGCGTCGCCGGCCCGAACGTCCCCTGCCGCTGCACGGTGAGCAACGACTGGTAGACCGCGTAGCCGATGGGCACGGCGTAGAAGAGCGCGTAGAGCAGCCCGAACGGGGCGACGAAGACCAGCACGGCCCGCCAGAGGCTCATTCCGCGGCGGCGGGATGGCCGGGAGCGAGCGGCTTGCGCGCTCGTGGTCCTCGTCGTCGGAGGTGACATCGTTGTCATCTTGTGCCCTTTCTCAGTCTTCGCGTCTCGTCTTCACGACACGCACCGCTCCGGGCGGCAGCTCCAGACCGTCGACGGCGGTCCCGGTCAGCAGCTCGAGCCCTGCGGTGTCGATCTTCCGGGCCGCGTCCGTGTGATTGATGTAGAAGCGGTAATCGGCGTCGGGTCCGCGACGCCGAACGGACTCGACGCCCTGTGCGTGATCCACGGGGATGGCGACGCCTGCCTCGTGCGCCGCCCCGACCAGCAGGCGGCTCAGGTCCGGGCGATCGAGCACGGTGCCGACATACCAGGCGGCGCCTCGGCCGAATGCGTTGCGGGTGACCGCAGGCGAGCCCGGGGCCGGGCCGTCCTCATAGGTGGCGAGGGCCTCCGCGGTGCCCGGAACGATGTGCTCGCTCCAGATGGTGCCGGTCGCACCATCGCTCAGGGTCACTCTCTCGCCCGCGTCCAACGGGAAGAACTCGTCGACGCGCAGGCCGAGAAGGTGCATGAAGGCACCCGGATATCCGCCGAGCCGCACGCGGTCGTCCTCATCGACGATCCCCGAGAAGAACGTGATGACGGCGGTTCCGCCGCCGGCCACGAAATCGGTCACGGCCTTCGCCTCGGCATCGCGGACGAGATACAGCGACGGCACGACGACCATCCGGTAGTCGGAGAGGTCGGCTCCCGGCTTCACGACATCGACGGTGATGCCCGCCTCCCAGAGCGCGCGGTACATCGCGTGCGTCTGCTCCAGGTAGCGCAGCTCCTCCGACGGGTGCGAGTCGAGGTCGGTGGCCCACCACGCCTCCCAGCTGAAGATCAGCGCGGCATCGGCGACCACATGCGTGCCGGCCACCTCGCGGACAGTGCCCAGCGCGCGGCTCAGCTCCAGCACTTCGCGCCATTTGCGGCTGTCCGTTCCGGCGTGCGGCAGCAATGCGGAATGGAACTTCTCGGTGCCCTGGGCCGAGGCACGCCATTGGAAGAAGCAGACGCCGTCCGCACCCCGGGCGACGTGGGCGAAGGTGTTCCGCATCAGCTCGCCGGGCGTCTTCGCGATGTTGCGCGGCTGCCAGTTGACGGCGCTGGTGGACTGCTCCATCAGCAGCCACGGCGCGCCGCCTGCGAGCCCTCGGGTCGTGTCGGCCGCGAACGAGAGCTCCTGGTGCGGGTCGGCAAGACGGTGGTCGAGGTAGTGGTCGTTGGCGATGACGTCCATGTGCGGCGCCCACCGCCAGTAGTCCTGATTGCGGATGTGCGCGGTCACCATGAAGTTCGTGGTCACGGGCACTGTGCTCAACCGGCGGAGAACGCGCTCCTCGATCCGGTAGCACTCCAGCACCTCGTCGGAGCTGAACCGAGCGAAGTCGAGGGCCTGCGCAGGGTTTCCGGCAGAAAGGGTGCGGCGGGGCGGGAGGATCTCCTCCCAGGCACCGTAACGCTGGCTCCAGAACGCCGTGCCCCACGCCGCATTGAGGGCGTCGAGCGTCTCGTACTTGGCGCGCAGCCAGTCGCGGAAGGCTGCCGCGGAGACGTCGCAGTAGCAGTGCGCGTTGTGACAGCCGAGCTCGTTCGAGACGTGCCAGAGCTGTACCGCGGGGTGCGAGCCGAAGCGGGTGGCCACCTCCGTGGCGAGGCGCTCCGCTGCGCCACGGAACACCGGCGAGCTCGGGCAGTACGCCTGCCGCCCGCCGGGCCAGGCGCGGACACCATCCGCGTCGACCGGCAGGATCTCCGGATGCCGCAGGCTGAGCCAGGGCGGCGGGGACGCGGTGCCGGTTCCGAGATTGACCCCGATGCCGGCCGCGTGGAGCAGCTCGATGATCGCGTCCAGGGGTGCGAAGTCGAAGACACCGGGCTGCGGCTGGATCTGCGCCCACCCGAAGACGTTGATCGCCACGATGGTCACCCCCGCCTCACGCATGAGGCGGATGTCCTCGGGCCACACCGCCGGATCCCACTGCTCCGGGTTGTAGTCGCATCCGAACGCCAGTCGGCCCCCGCTCTCCCGCGACGTCGTCAGCATCGTCAGCGCCGAACCGACCGAGCTGCTGGGCGACATCATGACCTCCTCGTCAAAACCTGTGAACGTTCCCAGTACACCGGGAACCGAACCGGGTGAAATCATCTGGGAACGTGCACACACTATGGGCCGCCTGACGCGGTTGTCAAGCTAAGGTGGCCATATGACCTCCGAGCCGGCTCGCCCGCGCGCGGCGACCATCCATGACGTCGCACGCGCGGCCGGCGTGTCACGGGGCACCGTGTCCCGCGTGATCAACGGCGAACCGTACGTCTCCCCCGAAGCACGGGCCGCCGTCGAATCCGCGATCCTCGAGGTCGGCTACGTCCCCAACACAGCGGCGCGGAACCTGAAGACGCGACGGTCTGGCGCCATCGCGCTGATCGTCCACGAGCCCCACTCGCTGTTCCTCGAAGACCCGAACATCGGCACCATCCTCCTCGGGACGAACGCCGTGCTCTCGCAGGCCGACTACCAGCTCGTGACTCTCATCATCGACTCCACGCGCGACAGCGATCGGGTCGCCGAGTACCTCCGCGGCGGCTTCGTGGATGGCGTCATCATCATCTCCGCCCGCGCCCTCGATCCCATCGCACAGGCCGTCGCCGCGATGGGCATCCCCGCGGCGTTCGTCGGACGCCCACCGGGCATCGAGGGAATCGCCTATGTCGGCATCGACAACGTCGCAGCGGCGCGCTCCATAACCGAGCGCCTCGTGGCGACCGGCCGGCGACGCGTCGGCATGATCGCGAGCGCGCTGGACCGCGACTCCGGCCGCGACCGCCTTGCGGGTTTCCAGGAGGCGCTCGGCCCGCTCTTCGACCCCGAGCTCGTCGTCGAGTTCCCGCTCTACAGCCACAGCGCCGGAATCGAGGGGATGCGTCAGCTCCTCGAGCGGGCGCCCGATATCGACGGCGTGTTCGCGTCCTCAGACGCCATCGCCGCGGGCGCCCTGGACACCCTGCGCACCGCCGGGAAGACCGTCCCCGACGATCTCGGCGTCGTCGGGTTCGACGACAGCGCGTGGGCCCTCCGCTGCCAGCCCGCGCTCTCGACGGTGCACCAACCCGCCGCCCAGCTCGGCGAGGCAGCCGCGCAGCTGGTGCTCGACCAGATCGGGCGAGTCGACATCCCGACCGAAGGAAGGCTTCTCGATACGTCCGTTGTGTGGCGACTCTCCGCCTAGACCGAATCGGGTCGGGTTCCGCCCCGCAGGCGCCTGGCGGACCCGGAGCGCCGTGCCGATAGCTGATCGGATGGCACAGGGCGACGGCGGACGACGACGCCTCACCCGGATGCCTCGGCAGAGCGCCGTCGTCGCGGCGCTCGCGACCTTCGCGGTCGAGCGGGGGGGGACGCCCAGGTGCCGACGCCGTGGGCGTTCCAGCTGTCGTTCGTGCTGGGCGGGATCGCCGCGGTCGTGGCCTTCGTCGTCGGCTTGTTCATCCCCCGCGGGCACGCGCCGCAGGAGCAGCATCCCTCGCTTCCGGAGTGACCCTAGGCGGATGTCGCCGCGGTCGCGGTGCGCCTTCGCAGCTCGTTGACCTCCTGCGTGAGCATCGGCAGTTCCCGTCCCACGGCTTTGAGCCAGCCGTCCATCTCTTCGGGCCCCGCGCCGGTCGCCTGGGCCCCCGGGTAGTCGTGGACGAGTTGCAGCACCCGCATGCTCGTGCCCCGCGCCGCCGCGACGCTGAAGATGCTCAACCGGCTCCCGAGCTCGTCCAGGAGGCCGCGCAGCTCGCGGGCCGAATCCGGCGTCGCCGACTTGTGCGCGACGCGGATGCGTCCGAGCATCTGGGAGATCTCCCGCGAGGTCGGATCCGTCGACCGTGCCGATTCGAGTGCCGAGACGTACAGCTCGAGGTCGTCTCCGACGGTGAGCAGAGTCCGTCCGTCGTTCTGCAGGAAGCTCACCAGCGACAGCGGGAGTTCGAGCAGCTCGTCCTCGACCGCGATCGTGGTCTGATTGAGCGGCAACGCGTAGTTC
>NZ_DATEJS010000077.1:0-11180 GCF_035277845.1 Microbacterium sp. | reverse complement strand
AGCACATGCCGCTCGTGATCGTCAATCGCGGCACCACGCGGGCGGATGCCGCCGCCACCGTGAAGATCGACACCGGCACGAGCGAGGCGCTCGCCGCGCTGGCGACCGCGCTCACTCCCCGCTGAGCCGGGTCACGCCCCCCGGCACCTGAAGGCCGTGCAGATCGACGTCCTCGATGGCTTCGCGCGTCACCCACGTCACCGTCGGGTTGACGCGCATCACCTCCTCGACCGCTCGGCCGCCGAGCTCGGGGCGCTCCGCCAGCAGCGCCCACTGGTCCGGATGCCGCAGGAACGTCTGCAGCGCGAGGCCCAGTTGGTTGCGCGTGGTCTCCATGCCCGCGAACGCGAGGAAGACGAGTGCGACGGACAGCTCCCGGCGGTCGAGCGCATCGTCCTGCTCGTGGGCGGTCAGCAGCGTGGTGACGAGGTCGTCGCGCGGCTGACGCGCGCGATCCGCGACGACGTCCTCGATGTAGCCGGTGAGGCCCTGCAGCGCGGCCTCGATGCGCGGCAGGTCGCCGTGCACGTTGACGCCGAAGGACTTGCCGAGGTCGTCCGCCCAGTGCGCCACCTGCGGCCACTCGTCGTCGGGGAGGCCGAGCAGCAGGCAGAGGATGCGGGACGCGTACGGCTCGGCGAACTCCGAGACGAACTCCACCCGGCCGCGCGGCGCGAACCCGTCGATCAGCACGTTCGCGAGGGCCTGGAACTCCGGACGCATCCGCTCGATCGCCCGGCTGCGGAAGGCGGGGCCGAGGAGGCGCCGAAGCCGCGCGTGCGTGTCGCCTTCGAGGCTGAGGAGGGTCTCCGCCCACCACTGCTGCCACGGCCCCTCGTGGATGCCGTTCTGGGCGGGCCAGCGCGCGTTGCCCTGCTGGAAGCGGCGGTCCTTGAGCACCGCGGTGCCCTCCTCGTACCGGAGGATCGCCCACCCGTACGGGGTCTCGGCGTACCAGCTGTCGTCGCGCGCCCGGTGGACGGGTTCCGATGTGACGTCGAAGGAGGGGTCGGCGAGGTCGAGGTACGGAACAGCGCTGGTCACACGCCGACTCTATCCTCGGCCTCGCCGTCTCTCAGGCTGTGAAGTCGGCCGACACGCGACCGTCGACGAGGGTCAGCACGACGGATGCCGCCGCCACCTCTTCGGGCGCCGCGGTGAGCGGGTCCGCGCCGAGCACGGTGATGTCGGCGCGGGCGCCCACCTCGAGGCGGCCGCCCGCCTCACCGACCGAGCGCCACCATTCGGAGGTGTAGCCGTCGAGGGTGCGCCGGGCCGTGAGGGCCTCCTCGGCGTGGTTCGCGGCGAGGTCGGGCCGGCTGACGGGCCGTCGCAGGCGGGCGTCCGCGATGATGCTGCGCGGGTCGTAGGGCGCGATCGGCCAGTCCGAGCCGAGGGCGACGATCACGCCGGCATCCCGGAGCGAGCCGGTGCGCCAGGCGAGGTCCGCGCGCTCGTCGCCGAGGCGCTGCGACCAGTTGTCGGAGTGGTCGGCCTTCGAGTACAGCGTGCAGTGCGTCGGCTGCAGGCTCGTCGCCGCGCCGGATGCCACGATCTCGGCGAGCACGGTGTCGGGCAGTGTCTCGATGTGCTCGATGCGATGCTGCGCGGAGCCATCGGGCAGGGCGGCGATGGCGTTCGCGACGAACGACACGCCCTTGTCGCCGATCGCGTGGGTGGTCGTCGGCACGTCGTGGCCGTGGAAGAACTCGAGCACGCGCACGTACTCCTCGGGGTGCAGCCACAGCGACTCGGTCGACTCGCCCTGCGAGTCCGGCTCGAACAGCCAGGCCGTGCCGTTGTCGATCGTGCCGTCGATCATGAGCTTGATGCCCTGCACGTGCCAGCTGCGGCCCTGCCGACCCTGCAGCGCGAGCAGCTCCTCGAGGCGTCCCTCGGCGAATCCGGGCATGACCCACGGCGAGATGCGCACCCGGATGCCGAGGTCGCCACGCGCCTCCACCGCCTCGAACAGCGCGATCGAGTCGTCCATCTCGAGGTCCAGCATCTGGCCGGCGACGAGGCCGGAGGCCGCCATGCCGTGCAGCAGCGCCTCGAGCGCGTCGACGCGCTCGTCGAACGTCGGGGCGGGGACGTGCCGCATCACGAGGTCGCTCGCGGGCATCTCGAACAGCATGCCGCTGGGCGACCCGTCGGCGCGCAGCCCGACGCGCGAGGCGCCCTCGAGCTCCTCCCGACCGGTGACGCCCGCGAGGCGCAGCGCGGCCTCGGAGGCGAGCGCGGCATGCCCGTCGAACAGCGTGACGTACACCAGCTCGTCGTCGAGCACGCCGTCGAACAGCGCGTTGTCGAACGATGCGCCCTCGAAGCACGCGGGGTCGAGCCCCCACCCCACGAGCCAGTCCTCGCCCACGGCATGCGGGGTGGTCGCGGCATGGGCGGCGAGCGCCTCGCGCACGCCGGCGCGGGTCTGGATGCCGGACAGGTCGAGGCCGCGCGCGATCGAACCGCCGAGCGTGGGATGGATATGCGCGTCGATGAGGCCGGGCATGACCGTCGCACCGCCGACGTCGATGACGCGCGCGGCGCCCGCCGCCCAGGCATCCGCCTCGTCGGGCTCGCCGAGAGCGACGATCACGCCGTCCGCGACCGCGACGAACCCGGGGGCCGCGTCGGCGTCGGCCGACGGCAGCAGGCTCGTGGTGCGGATGACGAGGTCGACGGCGGTCTCGGTGGTCATGGGGAGGTCTCCTGTTCGAGGTTCTGGATCACTGGGCTGCGCCGGTCGCGCGGGCGACGCGGTGCAGGATGCCGACGGTGAGGACGTCCTCGATCACGGCGATCGGATCGACGTCCTCGGCGAAGTCGTGGGCGGCGACGAGTGCCGCGAAGTCGCTCTCCCGGTCCGGCGGCACCTGCCAGGCGCTCGCGGGGGCGAGCTTGTCCATCGCGGCACCCGCGGCGACGGTGTCGAGCGTCTCGAGCACCGGGAGCACGAGCGCCCGCGGCATCCCGAGCTCCATCATCCGGGCGGCGGCCCGGTCGTAGACCGCGAGGGTCGAGGGGTGGCTGACGGGCTGCGCGAACAGCAGCGGGGTGAGCGCCGGCACCGCCGAGAAGGCCGCGACGAGAGTGCGGAACAGCCGCCGGACGACGTCCTCGAGTCCGAGGTCCGGGTCCTCCAGGTCGGGCTCGGGCAGGCTCTCCACGAGCGCGCCGCGGGCGAGCTCGATGATCTCGGCCCGCCCCGCGACGTGCTTGTAGAAGGCCGACTGGCCGACGTCCATCCTCTCGGCCAGCCCCGGGAGGGTCACCGTGCCGGTCTGCGCGAGCATCGCGAGGGCCTCCTGCCCGATGGCATCCCGGGTCAGTCTCGGCGTCTTCGGGCGTCCCCGCTTCTTCGGCACGGTCTGAGTCATTCCCTCAGTCTCCCGTGCCGATCCGCTCGTACGCGGCAGGACGCCGGCGGCGCAGCACGAGACCCCAGACCACCCCGGCGACGAGCACCGCGGGCGCGATGACGATGAGCACGGTGTTCAGCGGCGACCCGGCGGGCGCGCCGGTGAACAGCTCCGCGTTCTGCATGAACAGCCAGATCACGACGAGCATGACCACGAGCGACACGACCGCGGAGGGCATCACGTACCACCTCAGCCGGATGCTGCGGTGGCGGAGGAAGTACCCGATGACCCCGATCCCGGTGAGCGCCTGCAGGATCAGGATGCCGAGCACGCCGGGCGTGTTCACCCAGATCACGAACTGGGTGAACGGGTCGAGCTTCAGGGCGGCGAAGATCGCGACGAGCGCGACGGCCAGCACGGTCTGCACCACTCCGGCGGTCGACGGGGTGAGGTGGCGCGGGCTGATGCGGCCCGCCCAGGCCGGGAAGATGCCCTCGCGCGACAGCGACAGGGTGTAGCGGTTGATCGTGTTGTGGAACGCGAGCTGCGACGCGAAGATGCTCGTCACGATGAGCACGCTCATGACCATCTCGCACCACGGGCCGACGTACTGCGCGGCGACGATGTAGGCGGTGTCGCCGGCGTTGAGATGCCCGGCGGCGAACGCCTGGACTTTGTCGGCGCCGAGGGCGTTGACGATGATCCAGACCGAGAACGCGTAGAACAGGCCGATGAACGCGATCGAGATGTAGGTGGCGCGGGGCACGGTCTTGTCGGGGTTGCGCGCCTCCTCGCGGTACAGGGCGCCGGCCTCGAAGCCCATGAACGCGGAGAAGCCGAGCGTGAGCACCGCGGCCATGCCCGGGTTGAAGACGTTCTTCGGGTCGAACGACGCCATCGAGATGCCGTGGGCGCCGCCCTTGGCGATCACCACGACCGCGATGATCACCACGATGATCGTCTCGAGGCTCAGCAGCACGGCGACGACCCGCGCGCCGACCTCGATGCCGCGCCAGCCGAGGTACCACACCGCGGCGATCGCGACGAGGGCGCACACCCACCACGGCACGTCGAGGTGGAAGAGCGATTTCAGCGACAGGCTCGCCTGGATGCCGAGAAGCCCGTACAGGCCGATCTGCAGTCCGTTGTAGCTCATCCACGCGGTCAGACCCGAGCCGAGTCCGATGACGCGCCCGAGCGTCTGCGAGATGTAGCCGTAGAAGCCGCTGAACGAGGTCACGTGGCGGGTGAGCGCCATGAACCCGATCGCGAAGAGCGCCAGCGCGACGGCGGCGGCGATGTAGATCACCGGCGCGCCCGGGCCGCCCACCGCGAGGGCGAGCGGGGCGATGCCGACGACGATCGTCAGCGGCGCGGCGGCCGAGACGAGCATGAACACGATGTCGCGCGTGCCGAGCGCGTTCTTCTTGAGGCCCCGGTCGCCGGCGACCGGGGCGGGCGGCTGCGGTGCCGCCTCCTTAGTGAAAGCCATTCACTTATGGTGCCGCACGGCTGCGCTTCCGTCAAGAGGCGATTTCCGCATGCCCAGCACGCACCCAGAACGCGCCCAGTAGGGTCGGAGGGTGACCCGGATGATCCTCGTGCGCCATGGCCAGACCGACTGGAACCGCGACCGTCGCATCCAGGGCACCACCGACATCCCGCTCAACGACACCGGGCGCGGGCAGGCGAAGGATGCCGGCTCGGCGCTGCGGGACGCCGTCGGGGATGCCGCGCCGATCGTCGTGTCGAGCGACCTGTCGCGCGCGCACGAGACCGCGCAGATCATCGCCGCCGAGCTCGGGGCCGCCGCGCCCCGCATCTACGACGGGCTGCGCGAGCGCGGCTACGGCGACGCCGAGGGCGTCACGGACACCGAGTTCTTCGACCGCTGGGGCTCCTGGGCCGACGCCGTCGTGCCCAATGCGGAGACCCGGGAGCAGGTGCGGGTGCGCGCCCTGGCCGCGCTGCGGCGGATCGACGGCGACCTGCGCGCCGAACACGCCCCGGCCGCCCGGACCGTCGTCGTCGTGACGCACGGCGCCCTCATCCGGCAGGTGCTGCTGCACGCCACCGGCGGCTCGTACCCTCCGGCGCACGAGTCGCTGCCGAACACCGCGGCGTATCCCCTGCTGATGGAGCTCGACCGGCTGCGCTACCTGGAGCCGGTGCTCGACTGAGGCCTACGCGCGGCGCAGCACCGACCGGGCGTGGCGCAGCACCGGCTCGTCGACCATCCGGCCCTCGAACCGGAAGACGCCGCGCTCGCCCGCGGCGGCATCCAGCACCCGCTGCGCCCACACGACGGTCTCCGGATCGGGGCGGTAGGCGTCGCGGATCACCTGCACCTGGCCCGGGTGGATGCAGGCCGTCGCCGCGAAGCCGGATGCCGCGGCATCCCGCGCCTCGCGGCGGAGGCCCTTCAGGTCGGCGATGTCGAGGTGCACCGCGTCGATCGCGGCCTTGCCGAACGCGCCCGCGGCCAGCAGCACCCGGGCGCGCGCAGCGCGGGCGACGTCGCGATAGCGACCGGTGCGGCGCCGGCTGGAGGTGCCGCCGAGGGATGCCACGAGGTCCTCGGCGCCCCACATCAGCCCGACCACGTTCGGCAGCGCGGCGAGCCGCTCCGCCTCGACGACGCCGCGCGCGGTCTCGCACAGCGCGATGATCCGCAGCTGCGGGTCGAGCGCCGCGACCAGCTCCGGGTCCTCGGCCTTGGCCACCATGACGGTGCGGTACGCGGTCTCCTGGACGCTGGCGAGGTCGGGCGCCGCGTCGGCGGTGTCGAGGGCGTTGATGCGCACGATGACGCGCTCGGCGGGCAGCTCCGTGTCGATGAGGCGGCTGCGGGCGCCGGCCTTGTCGGCGGGCGCCACGGCGTCCTCGAGGTCGATGATGACGGCATCCGCCCGCTCGAGCGCCTTGCCGTACCGCTCGGGCCGATCGGCCGGGCAGAACAGCAGCGCGGGGCCCGGCAGCGCGAATGCGCTCACCACCCCGCCTCCGTCTCGGAGCTCAGCCACATGAGCGCGACGCGGGTGGCCGTCGCCACGACGTCGCCGTGCTGATTGCGTCCGGTGTGGCGCATGGTGACCAGGCCCTGGCCCGGGCGGGACGCCGACTCCCGCTTGGCGGTGATCTCGGTCTCGACATAGAGCGTGTCGCCGGCGAAGAGCGGATGCGGGAAGGCGATGTCCGAGAGTCCCAGCTGAGCGACGAGTGTGCCCTGCGTGAGCTGGGCGACGGAGGCTCCGACCATGGTGGCGAGCGTCCACATCGAGTTCATGAGGCGCTGCCCGAACGGCTGCGTCTCGGCGAACGCGGCGTCCAGATGCAGGGCCTGACTGTTCATCGTGAGGGTCGTGAACAGCACGTTGTCGGCCTCGGTCGCGGTGCGGCCCGGCCGATGCGCGAACACCTGGCCGACCTCCAGCTCGTCGTAGAACCGGCCGCGCTGCACGATCGGGTCGCGGGGGACCTCGGGCTCGCTCATGCCCGCCACGCTACGCCGGAAGACCCAGGTCGCGCGCGATCACCATGAGCTGGACCTCACTGGTGCCCTCGCCCACCTCGAGGATCTTGGAGTCGCGGAAATGCCGCGCCACCGGGTATTCGTTCATGAACCCGTTGCCGCCGAAGATCTGGGTGGCATCCCGCGCATTGTCCATGGCCGCGTCCGACGCGGTGAGCTTCGCGATCGCGGCCTCGGCCTTGTACGGACGGCCGGCGTCGCGCAGGCGGGCGGCGTGGTGCCATGCGAGGCGGGCGGTGTGCACCCGCGCCTGCATGCGGGCGAGCATGAACTGGATGCTCTGCCGGGTGCCCAGCTGCTCGCCGAACACGACCCGCTTGCCGGCGTAGTCGAGCGCGGCTTCGAGGCATCCCTCGGCGGCTCCCGTCGACAGCGCCGCGATCGCGATGCGGCCCTCGTCGAGGATGCTGAGGAAGTTCGCGAACCCGCGGCCGCGCTCTCCGAGGAGGTTCTCCTCCGGCACCCGGACATCGTCGAAGCTCAGCGGATGCGTGTCCGAGGCGTGCCAGCCGACCTTGTCGTACGCGGGCTGCACCGTGAACCCGGGCGTGCCGTTGGGCACGATGATCGTGGAGATCTCCTTGCGCCCGTCGGAGCGCTCGCCGGTGACCGCGGTGACCGTCACGAAGCGGGTGATGTCCGTGCCGGAGTTGGTGATGAACTGCTTCGACCCGTTGATCACCCACTCGCCGCCGTCGAGCCGCGCGGTGGTGCGGCTGGCGCCGGCATCCGATCCCGCTTCGGGCTCGGTGAGACCGAAGCCGGCGAGCGCCCGGGCGGCGAGCAGGTCGGGCAGGAACTCCTGTTTCTGCTGCTCCGTGCCGAAGCGGAACACCGGCATCGCACCGAGGTTGACGCCCGCTTCCAGCGTGATCGCGAGGGACTGGTCGACGCGGCCGATGCCCTCGATCGCGAGGGCGAGGGCGAAGAGGTCTCCGCCCTGGCCGCCGTACTCCTCCGGGAACGGCAGGCCGAAGAGGCCGAGCTCCCCCATCTGGGCGACCACGTCGAGGGGCAGCGTGTGGGTGCGGTCGGCCTCGTACGCGATCGGGGCGATCACCTCGGTGGCGAACTGCCGCACCACGGCCGCGAGTTCGCGCTCGTCGTCGGTGAGGTCGAATGTGCTGTCCATCAGGCTCCTTCGCCGGGGTTCGTTGGGCTCGAGGCGGCGACGACGGCGACGATCTGGTCGCGCTGCACCTGGTCGCCCACCGCGACGTGCAGTCGCACCGTGCCGTCGTGCGGTGCGGTGATCGGATGCTCCATCTTCATGGCCTCGATCGACAGGATCCGGTCGCCGGTCGCGACGACCTGCCCGTCGGCGACGTGCAGGGCGACGACGGCTCCGGGCATGGGTGCGGGCAGGTCGGGGTGGGATGCCGCATCCTCGCGCAGCAGGGATGCCCGGTGGAGTTCACCCGCCTCCCGCCGGCTGAGCGGACGCAGGGCGGACGTGAGTCCGTCGGCGTGCACCCAGACGGTGCCGTCGGGGGCGACCTCCACGGCCTCCTCGGCCGCATCCGCCGGCAGGACCGCGTGGACCATCCCGCCGCCGTCGCGCAGGAAGACGGGGGCGACGACCGGAGCGGCGGCCGATCGCCAGCCGACGAGCGCAGCCCACACGTCGCCGGAGCGGGCCGCCGCGCGCCGATCGCGCGGTCGCACAACGGCCTGCGCGGCGACCCGCAGCGCGGTCTCCCCCGGCTCCGGTGCCACGAAGGGCGGCATCCGGTCGATGAGACCGGTGTCCATCGTCCCCGCCTGCACGTCCGGCTGCGCGAGCAGCTCCCGCAGGAATGCGATGTTCGTGTCGACGCCGAGCAGCACCGTGTCGGCGAGCGCGGCATCCAGCTTCGCCAGCGCCGTGCCGCGGTCGTCGGCGTGCGCGATGACCTTCGCGACCATGGGGTCGTAGTCGGCGGTGATGGCGCTGCCGGATTCGACGGCGGCATCCGTGCGGGCTCCCGGCGCCTGCTCCCACAGCAGCACCGTCCCGGTGGCGGGCAGGAAGCCGCGCTCCGGGCTCTCCGCGTACACGCGGGCCTCGATCGCATGACCGTGCAGCTCGACGGGACCCGGCGGCACGTCGTATCCGAGCCCGGCGGCGATCCGCAGCTGCTGCTCGACGAGGTCGACACCGGTCACGGCCTCGGTGACCGGGTGCTCCACCTGCAGGCGTGTGTTCATCTCGATGAAGAAGAACTCGTCGGGCCGATCGGACGCGACGATGAACTCCACGGTGCCCGCGCCGCGGTAGTCGACGGATGCCGCCGCCGCACATGCCGCCGCGCCGAGACGCTCCCGGGTGGCCGCGTCGATGATCGGCGACGGCGACTCCTCGATCACCTTCTGGTGACGCCGCTGCAGCGTGCACTCGCGCTCGCCCAGGTGCACCGCGCCGCCGCGACCGTCGCCGAGCACCTGCACCTCGATGTGCCGGGGGCGGTCGATGAGCCTCTCCAGCAGCAGCGTGTCGTCGCCGAAGCTCGCCCGCGCGATGCGCCGCGCGGTCGTGAGCGCATCCGGCAGCTCGGCGGCGGTGCGGACCACCTCCATGCCTTTGCCGCCCCCGCCCGCAGACGGCTTGATGAGCAGCGGGAAGCCGGTGGCATCCGCATTCTCGCGGATCTCGGCATCCGTCATCCCGGCCGCGCTGAATCCCGGCACGATGGGCACCCCGTGCGCGGCCACGTGGTCGCGCGCGCGGATCTTGTCGCCCATCACCTCGAGCGCCTCCGCGTCGGGCCCGATGAAGACGATGCCGGCCGCGGCGCAGGCGGCTCCGAAGGCGGCGTTCTCGGAGAGGAACCCGTAGCCCGGGTGGATGGCCTGGGCGCCGGTCTGCCGGGCGGCGTCCAGCACGGCGGCGATGTCCAGGTACGAGTCGGATGCCGCGGCCCGTCCGATGCGCACGGCGTCGTCCGCCTCGCAGACGTGCGGCGCGCCCGCGTCGGCGTCGCTGTACACCGCGACCGACCGGATGCCCAGCCGGCGCAGGGTGCGGATGACGCGCCGGGCGATCTCGCCGCGGTTGGCGACCAGGACGGTGTCGAAGAGAGCTGACTCAGCCATTCGGCCTCACATCCGGAAGAGGCCGAAGCCGGGTTCGGGGAGGGGGACGCGGCAGACGACGTCGAGCGCGAGCCCGAGCACGTCGCGGGTGTCGACCGGGTCGATGATGCCGTCGTCCCAGAGCCGTGCGGTGGCGTAGTACGGGCTGCCCTGCCGCTCGTACTGCTCGCGGATCGCGCGCTCCCGCGCCGCGACCTGGGCTTCGTCGTCGGAGGCGCGCACCGTGGACAGCACCGATGCCGCCTGGGCTCCGCCCATCACCGAGATGCGGCTGCCCGGCCAGCTCCACAGGAACCTGGGGTCGTACGCGCGGCCGCACATGGAGTAGTTCCCGGCGCCGAACGAGCCGCCGATGATCACGGTGAGCTTCGGCACCCGCGTGGTGGCCACTGCGGTCACCATCTTGGCGCCGTCCTTCGCGATTCCGCCCGCCTCGGCGTCCTTGCCGACCATGAAGCCGGAGATGTTCTGCAGGAAGACGAGCGGGATGCCGCGCTGGTCGCACAGCTCGATGAAGTGCGCGCCCTTGAGCGCGGACTCGCGGAACAGCACGCCGTTGTTGGCCACGATCCCGACGGGGTGCCCGTGGATGCGCGCGAACGTCGTCACCAGCGTCGTGCCGTACTCGCGCTTGAACTCGTAGGAGCTGTCGGCGTCGACGAGGGCGTCGATCACGCCGCGCACGTCGTACGGCTGGTTGACGTCGACGGGCACGAGGTCGTAGAGCCCGGTCGCGTCGACGGCGGATGCCACCGGCTCCTGCACCTCCCAGGCGGATCGCACGGGCGGCGGCAGCGTCGCGACGATGTCGCGCACGATCTCGAGGGCGTGGTCGTCGTCCTCGGCGAGGTGGTCGACGACCCCCGACCGGCGGGCGTGCAGCTCGCCGCCGCCGAGTTCTTCGGCCGTGACGACCTCGCCGATCGCGGCTTTCACGAGCGGGGGTCCGCCGAGGAAGATCGTGCCCTGGTTTCGGACGATCACGGTCTCGTCGCTCATCGCCGGGACGTACGCGCCGCCCGCCGTGCACGAGCCGAGCACCGCCGCGATCTGCGGGATGCCGAGGGCCGACATCTTCGCCTGGTTCGCGAAGATGCGCCCGAAGTGCTCGCGGTCGGGGAACACCTCGTCCTGCATCGGCAGGAACGCGCCGCCGGAGTCCACGAGATAGATGCACGGCAGA
Source organism: Microbacterium sp. (assembly GCF_035277845.1). Lineage (GTDB taxonomy): Bacteria > Actinomycetota > Actinomycetes > Actinomycetales > Microbacteriaceae > Microbacterium. The sequence goes on along the minus strand of NZ_DATEJS010000077.1, from coordinate 31 downwards.
CGGTTCTCGAGTGCGATCTGCTGGGCCCGCA
>NZ_DATEJS010000076.1:0-25239 GCF_035277845.1 Microbacterium sp. | reverse complement strand
CAGCAGATCGTCGACAAGCTGATCAAGCCGCTCAACCCCAAGGCCACGCTCGACGAGTCGACGATGTTCCTGCCGGGCGCCGCGGGCTACGACATGTCCGTCCAGAACAACGGCATGAGCGCGTACGACAACGTGGACATCGCCGGTGCGAAGGCCCTCCTCCAGAAGGCCGGCGTCATGCACCCGGTCATCCGGTTCGCCTACCCGACCGACAACCCGCGTCGTGTCAGCGAGTTCCAGCTGATCCAGGCCTCCGCACAGCAGGCCGGCTTCACGGTGAAGGACGTCGGACAGCCGGCGGCGACCTACTTCCCGGCCCTGGCATCGTCCAAGGCCTACGACGCGTCGCTGTTCGCCTGGCAGTACACCTCGCTCGCCTACACGGGCAACCAGGCGGCCTTCCAGACCGGTGGTTCCTCGAACTACCAGGGCTACTCGAACAAGCAGGTCGACGCGTGGTGGAAGCAGCTGCAGTACAGCACCGGCACGGCTGACGACAACAACGCCCTGCTGGCCAAGATCGACAAGCAGGTCGTGGCGGATGCCGCGACGACGACGATCTTCCAGTTCCCCGACCTGACCGCATGGTCGGCGAAGGTGGACAACGTGAGCGACAACCCGATCGGTGTCCAGGTCTTCTGGAACTTCTGGGACTGGACCTCGCAGCACAAGGCGACCTCGTCGTCCAGCAAGTGATCCGCTCAGCCTGACCGAGAGGTCATGCCGCACGGAAAGTGGGGCGCCGAGGCAGCACATCTGCCTCGGCGCCCCACCCACGTGTCGGCGCAGCGATTCACAGCTCGCGCCGATGACTCCAAGACCCCTCGATCGGGGTACGTTTATGGGCGGCATCTGCGACACGACACGATCGTGATCCGCCGATCCGCTTGATCTAGAAAGGCCCATACATGGTCGCATTCCTCACCCGGAGGTTGCTCGCGTCCCTCTTGGTGCTGCTCATCGCCTCGTACATCGTCTACGTTCTGACGTGCTTCTCCGGCAATCCGCTGCAGGATCTGCTGGAGAGCAACGCACGAAACAAGGAACAGCTGATTGCGCAGCGCGTGCAGTACCTGCACCTGGACATCTCTCCGTTCCTGCGATACTTCCTCTGGCTCGGCGGCATCCTGTCCGCCTTCACCGGACACTTCACCCTCGGAGACTCGATCAGCGGGCAACCCGTGACAGCACAGCTCGGGACGGCGGCAATGTCGACGCTGCACCTGGTGCTGACCGCGACGATCGTCGCCATCATCTTCGGCGTGCTCATCGGCATCACCACGGCGCTGCGGCAGTACTCCTCGTACGACTACGGCGCGACGCTGCTGTCGTTCCTGTTCTTCTCGCTGCCGAGCTTCTGGCTGGCGGTCATGCTCAAGCAGTACATCGCCATCGGGTTCAACAACTTCCTCGGCGACCCCGTGATAGCCACGACCACGATCATCGTGCTCGCCGTGATCTCGGGCCTCGTGTGGCTCGCCATCATCGGCGGCACGCTCAGACGCCGGCTCATCGTGTTCGCCGTCTCGGCCGTCGCCACGGGCGCCGTCCTCGCGGCGCTGTCGCTGACCCAGTGGTTCGCCTACCCGAAACTGGGAGTCGTCGTGATCACCCTGATGGGGGTGGGCTCCGCGTTCCTGGTGACCGCTCTGTCCGCGGGCCTCGAGAACCGCAAGGCCCTGTACTCCTCGCTCGTCGTCGTCGTCATCGGCGCTGTGCTGTACTACCCGCTGCAGTACGTGTTCGAGTACATGAACCTCTGGATCATGGTCGTGCTCGGCCTCGCCGCGGTCGCGGTCGGCATCGTGGTGGGACTGCTGTTCCGCGGCAACGACAAGTGGGTCTCCGCTCGGGGTGCGGCGATCACCGCCGCCGTCATGGGCCTGCTCATGATGGTCGACCGCTACATGCAGGTGTGGAACGACTACATGAACGCCAGCTCCATCAGCGGGCGCCCGATCGCGACGATCGGTGCGTCGACTCCGGGGCTGTCGGGCGACTTCTGGGTGACCGGCGTCGACCAGTTCACGCACTACCTGCTGCCCACCATCGCCCTCATGCTCATCTCGCTGGCAAGCTACAGCCGGTACGCACGCGCCAGCATGCTCGACGTGATGAACCAGGATTACATCCGCACCGCACGCTCGAAGGGCCTCACCGAGCGCACCGTCGTGATGCGGCACGCGTTCCGCAACGCGCTCATCCCCATCGTGACGATCATCACGCTCGATTTCGGCGCGCTCATCGGTGGTGCCATCGTCACCGAGAACGTGTTCAGCATCCAGGGCATGGGCAATCTGTTCCAGCAGGCGATCAACCAGACCGACGTGAACACCGTCATGGGCGTGTTCCTCGTCACGGGCATCGCCGCGATCGTGTTCAACGTGATCGCCGACGTCGTCTACTCCTCCCTCGACCCACGAATCCGGGTGTCCGCATGACAGACAAGAGCCAGGACCCGTCGGGTCTCCACCGCGACGAGCCGCATTTCCGCAGCGACTCCGTCCTTCCCCCCGCCGACACGACCGAGCCCATCGGCCTCGACACCGAGTCCGTGATCGTCGCGGAGCACTCCGAGAACGCGATCGAGATGAAAGAGGTGGAGGGCCTCAGCCAGGGCAAGATCATCTTCCGCCGGTTCATCCGCCACAAGGGCGCGATGATCTCGCTGGTGGTGCTCCTGTTCGTGGTCGCGATCTCGTTCAGCGCCGAGGGCATCAACGCGATCGGTCTGCACATCCCGGGCTGGTGGAAGTTCAACTACTACCAGATCAACCCCATCGTCAACGACACGGCGCCCACTCTGCAGCTGTGGCCGTTCAGCCTCGGCGACCACCCGTTCGGACAGGACGAGGTCGGCCGCGACGTGTTCGCGGAGGTCATGCGCGGCATCCAGCAGTCGATCATGATCATCGTCGTGATCGGTCTCGTCTCGACGACGATCGGCGCGGTCATCGGCGCCGTCGCCGGCTACTACGGCGGTCGCATCGACGCACTCCTCATGCGCATGACCGACATGTTCATCATCGTTCCGCTCATCCTGCTGGCCGCCATCGTCGGCCACTACGCGCAGGGATCGGGCTCGTTCGTGCTCGCGCTGATCCTCGGACTTCTTCTGTGGACGTCGCTGGCGCGACTCGTGCGAGGCGAGGTGCTCGCTCTGCGCGAGCGCGAGTTCGTGGAGGCGGCCAAGGTCGCCGGCGCCTCGAACGCCCGGATCATGTTCAAGCACATCCTGCCGAACGCCGCCGGTGTGATCATCGTGTCGGCCACCCTCACGATGTCCGCCGCCATCCTGCTGGAAGCCGCCCTCAGCTACCTGCAGCTCGGCGTGCAGCCGCCGGACGTGTCGCTGGGAAGCCTCATCGGGCTCTACCAGAACTCGTTCGAGACCCGGCCGTGGCTCTTCTGGTGGACCGGCATCTTCATCGTGATCATCGCGCTGACGATCAACTTCATCGGCGACGGTCTGCGCGACGCGTTCGACCCGCGTCAGCGCCGCATCCTGAACCGCAAGGCGAAGGCGGCGCAGACCGCGGCGCGCGAGAAGCCGACCACCGTCGAGCCTCAGCCGACCGCGTGACGGCGATGACGATCCACAGGGCGGCCCCCGGGGTGCGCGCGAGCGCGCCCCGGCGGCGCCGTCCGGTGTCAGACCAGGATGCCGACCGCCGTCGCGACCACGAGCGCACCGAGAACGATCAGCTGCCAGGTGTGCCACGTGGTGACCACGCCGGTGCCGTCGATCGTCGCCGCGTCGAGCTGACCGTCGCGGCGCAGTTCGTCCCAGTAGCGGCGGATGTTGAGGGCGGCGAGGCCGGAGTCGGAGCTGGGGATGTCGCCGATGCGCACCGACCCGCCGGCGCCGTACGTCGAGTCCGGAAGGTGCGCCACATCGGACTTCGCGGCCCGGTAGGTCGTGATGCGGCTCGGACCGGGAGCGGCCCACGCGGTGAACTTCGCGTCGCGCGTGCGGATCGTGAGCGAGTACTTGGTGTCGACGTCGATGATCGCGGGCCACGTGATGCGCACGGTGCGCGCGAGGTTCACGAGCGTCACGCCGGCCGCATCGACGCCGACCGCCGGCATCCAGAACAGCAGCCAGCACCCGAATGCGGCGAGCAGGAACGCGGGCGTGTACCGCAGCGCGGTTCCGGCGTCGCCCAGGGCGATCAGCGAGACGATGCAGACCGCGACGATCGCCCAGACGAGAATGCACAGAATCAGGCCGAATCGCGGCCGCAGGACGACGGGTTGAGTCACCGCTTCATGGTGTCACAGGGCCCGGCGAAAGGAACTCGAGCGTCATGAGCGCAACTATCGACACGGGCGTGAAGCCCGTCCTCAAGATCAAGGATTTCGGTGTCGACTTCTGGGTGGACGGCACCTGGTATCCGGCCGCCATCGACATGGCGTACGAGGTCATGCCCGGAGAGGTGCTCGCCATCGTGGGCGAGTCCGGCTCGGGCAAGAGCTCGAGTTCGATGGCGCTGCTGGGTCTGATGCCGCCGAACGGCCGCATGCACGGGCATATCGAGTTCGCGGGCAAGGACATCAGCCGGGCGACCCCGACCCAGCTGCGCCGCATGCGCGGCGAGGAGATGGCGGTCATCTTCCAGGAGCCGATGACCGCTCTGAACCCGGTGTACACGATCGGCTTCCAGATCATCGAGATGCTGCGCGTGCACAAGGCGATGACGCCCGGGGCGGCGCGGGTGCGCGCGATCGAGCTGCTCGAGCTCGTCGAGATGCCGGCCCCGGAGACCTCGGTCGACAAGTACCCGCACCAGCTCTCCGGCGGACAGCGTCAGCGCGCCATGATCGCGATGGCCCTGGCGTGCGACCCGAAGCTGCTGATCGCCGACGAGCCCACCACCGCCCTCGACGTGACCGTGCAGGCGGAGATCCTCGACCTGATGCGGGTGCTTCGCGAGAAGGTGGATGCCGCCATCGTGCTGATCACGCACGACATGGGTGTCGTCGCCGACATCGCCGACAAGATCATCGTCATGAAGGACGGGCGCATCGTCGAGGCCGGCGAGATCGTCTCGGTCTTCCAGAACCCGCAGCATCCCTACACGCGGCAGCTGCTGGCCGCGGTGCCGAAGCTGAGCCTCGACGCCGCGGCGGAGGACGTGCCGACCCCGGAGGAGCGCACCGATCAGCCGGTGCTGCGTTTCGCCGACGTCACGATCGAATACCCCAAGCGCGGCCGGATCCCCGCCTTCCGCGCCGTGGAGGAGGCCAGCTTCGAGATCTACCCCGGTGAGGTCGTCGGGCTCGTCGGCGAGTCGGGCTCGGGCAAGAGCACGATCGGCCGGGCGGCCGTCGGCCTGCTTCCGGTGCACTCCGGCGTGCTCGCGGTCAACGGCCACGACATCGCGTCGATGAGTGCGAAGGAGCTCCGCACCGCGCGCCGGCACATCGGCATCGTGTTCCAGGACCCGGGATCCTCGCTGAACCCGCGCATCCCCATCGGGGAGAGCATCGGCGAGCCGATCATGCTCGCCGGCGAGGCCCGTGGGCACGCGCTGAACAAGCGGATCGAGAAGCTCCTGGACGACGTGGAGCTTCCCCGCTCCTTCCGCAACCGCTATCCGCACGAGCTGTCCGGCGGGCAGCGCCAGCGCGTCGGCATCGCCCGGGCCATTGCGCTCCGTCCCCCGCTGCTCATCGCCGACGAGCCGACCTCGGCTCTGGACGTGTCGGTGCAGGCGCGCTTCCTGACACTGCTGCAGAACCTGCAGCAGGAGCTGCGGTTCGCGTGCCTGTTCATCACCCACGACCTGGCGGTGATCGACGTGCTCGCGCACCGGATCGTGGTGATGAACCACGGCAAACTCGTCGAGCAGGGCACGAAGGACCAGGTGCTGCGCAACCCGCAGGACCCGTACACCCAGCGCCTCATCGCCGCGGTGCCGCTGCCCGACCCGGTGCTGCAGCGCGAGCGACGGGCGCAGCGCGCGCAGCTGCTCGGCCTCGGCGACGCCGCGGGGGACAGCGCCGCGGAGGCCTGATCCGGCGGGCGTTCAGACGTCCTTGATAGACTGGTGGGTGGCCCGCATCCGGGCCACCTCCCCGATCTCAAGGACACCGTCATGGCGCATGCCCTCCGCCCGGATCTTCGCAACGTCGCGATCGTCGCCCACGTCGACCACGGCAAGACCACCCTGGTGGATGCGATGCTGCGTCAGACCGGCTCGTTCGGCGAGCACGCGCACGTCGAAGAGCGCGCGATGGACTCGAACGACCTGGAGCGTGAGAAGGGCATCACGATCCTCGCCAAGAACACGGCGATCACCTACAACGGCGCCCACACCGACGTGCCGGTGACGATCAACGTCATCGACACGCCCGGTCACGCCGACTTCGGCGGCGAGGTCGAGCGCGGTCTGTCGATGGTCGACGGTGTGGTGCTGCTGGTGGATGCCTCGGAGGGCCCGCTGCCGCAGACCCGCTTCGTGCTGCGCAAGGCGCTGGAGGCGAAGCTTCCCGTCATCCTGCTGGTGAACAAGACCGACCGCCCGGACGCCCGCATCGCGGAAGTCGAGGAGGAGAGCCACGACCTGCTGCTGGGTCTCGCGTCCGACCTGCACGAGGACGTCCCGGACCTCGACGTGGACGCGCTCCTCGACGTGCCGGTGGTCTACGCGTCCGGCCGTGCCGGCGCGGCATCCCGCACCCGTCCCGCGAACGGCGACCTGCCCGACAACGACGACCTCGAGCCGCTGTTCGAGGCGATCCTCGAGCACGTGCCGGCACCGTCGTACGACGACGAGGCGCCGCTGCAGGCGTGGGTGACCAACCTCGACTCGTCGCCGTTCCTCGGCCGTCTCGCCCTGCTCCGCGTCTTCAACGGCACGCTGCGCAAGGGGCAGACCGTCGCCTGGGTGCGCCACGACGGCACGCACTCGAACGCGCGCATCACCGAGCTGCTGAAAACCCGGGCCCTCGAGCGCTTCCCCGCCGAGGAGGCCGGCCCCGGCGACATCGTCGCCGTCGCCGGCATCGAGGAGATCACCATCGGCGAGACGATCGCCGACCCGGAGGACGTCCGCGCGCTCCCCGCGATCCACGTCGACGACCCCGCGATCTCGATGACCATCGGCACGAACACGTCGCCCCTCGTCGGCAAGGTCAAGGGGCACAAGCTCACCGCCCGCATGGTCAAGGACCGACTCGACCGCGAGCTCGTCGGCAACGTCTCGCTCAAGGTCGTCGAGATCGGTCGTCCGGATGCCTGGGAGGTGCAGGGCCGCGGCGAGCTGGCCCTCGCCATCCTCGTCGAGAACATGCGCCGTGAGGGCTTCGAGCTCACCGTCGGCAAGCCCCAGGTGGTCACCAAGAAGGTCGACGGCAAGACCCACGAGCCGTTCGAGCACCTGACCATCGACGCCCCCGAGGAGTACCTCGGCGCGATCACCCAGCTCATGGCGGCGCGCAAGGGCCGCATGGAGACGATGACCAACCACGGCACCGGGTGGGTGCGCATGGAGTTCATCGTGCCGTCGCGCGGCCTCATCGGCTTCCGCACCGAGTTCCTCACCACCACCCGCGGCACCGGCATCGCGAACGCGATCTCGCACGGGTACGAGCCGTGGGCCGGCCACATCGTGACCCGCCAGAACGGCTCGATCGTCGCGGACCGCTCGGGCGTGGTGACCCCCTTCGCGATCATCGCCCTGCAGGAGCGCATGTCGTTCTTCGTGCAGCCCACCGAAGAGGTCTACGAGGGCATGGTCATCGGCGAGAACTCGCGCGCCGACGACATGGACGTGAACATCACCAAGGAGAAGAAGCTCACCAACATGCGCTCCTCCACGGCGGACACGTTCGAGTCCATGACGCCGCCGCGCACCCTCTCGCTCGAGGAGTCGCTCGAGTTCGCCCGCGACGACGAATGCGTCGAGGTGACGCCGGAGAAGGTGCGCATCCGCAAGGTCGTGCTGGATGCCACCGAGCGCGGCCGCGCCGCCGCGCGTCTGAAGCGCCAGGACGCCAACGCCTGACCCTGATCGTCTGCGAGACGCGCACAGGCCGGCGCACGATCCGTCACGAACGGCCCCCTCGGGGCGCCGTTCGTGACGGATTCGCCGTCTGGGCCCGCGGGGGTCAGCGCAGCTCGGAGATGAGCACGGCGGAGGTGCCGGGCTCCAGGGCCTCGAACACGTGGGCCGCATCCCCAGGATAGGCGAGGTAGTCGCCCGGCCGCAGCTCTTCGGCCGACTCGGCCGGTCCGACGAGCGCGCGCCCGGCGATCAGCACCACGTGCTCGGTGGTGCCGACGTGGTGGGGGAGGGAGCGCCGCGGCTCGCCGGGCTCGGCCTGGAGAAGGTACAGATCGCGCCGGGCGCCCGGGGGGCAGGCCGAGATGAGCGTCGCCACGTACGGCGCCGCAGCGGAGGGCACACCGGCATAGGCATCGGCGCGGATGAGGGTCGGCGCGTTGACGCGCTCCTCCACGAAGGCGGCGAACGGCAGGCCCAGCGCGTCCGCGATCGCCCAGAGCGTCTCCACACTCGGGCCCGTGGCGCCGCTCTCGAGCTGCGAGACGGTGGCCTTGGAGACCCCGGCCCGACGGGCCAGCTCCGAGACGGAGAGACCGGCGGCTTCGCGCTCACGGCGCAGGGAACGGGAGATGCGAGCGCGCAGATCGTCCATCCGGCCAGTATTCCAAACAATCGTTCGCCTTGACAGACGATGATCACGTGTTCAGAATGATGATCATGCGTTCAGAGTGGCGAACGACCGGTGGGGCGGACGACGCCGCCCGCATCGAGGCCCGTCGCGCCGTGCGCACCGGTCTCGGCGTCGCGATCGCGACGAGTGCCTACGGTGTCTCCTTCGGCGCGCTGGCCGTGGCATCCGGGCTGAGCGTCTGGCAGGCGTGCGTGCTCAGCCTCGTCATGTTCACGGGTGGGTCGCAGTTCGCGTTCGTCGGCGTGATCGCGGCCGGGGGACTCGCCGCGGCGCCGGCGGCGATCGCGTCGGCCGCCCTGCTCGGGGTGCGCAACGTCGCCTACGGCATGCGGATGGCCCCGGTGGTCGGCACGAGCCTGTGGCGCCGTGTGGCGGCGATGCCCTTCACGATCGACGAGTCGACCGCGGTGTCCCTCGCGCAGACCTCGGGCCGTGCCCGCACGCTCGGATTCTGGGTGACCGGCATCGGGATCTATCTCGGGTGGAACCTGACGACGTTCGCCGGTGCGCTTCTCGGCGACGTGCTCGGCGACCCCAAGGCGTACGGGCTGGATGCCGCGGCCGCGGCCGCGTTCCTCGCCCTGCTGTGGCCGCGGCTGCGCCGGCGCCAGGCGATCGCCGTCGGTGTGGCCGCAGCCGTGGTGGCGGCTGCGACGACGCCCACGCTGATGCCGGGTCTTCCCGTGCTGGTGGCGGCCCTGGTGGCGATCGTCGTGGGGTGGTTCAACTGGCTGGGCGCGAAGGACGGCGCCGCGCCGGCGGAGCCCGACGACGTCGCGGAGCGGGAGGGCCTGCCGTGACCCTGTGGAACGCCGTGCTCGCGGCATCCATCGCGTGCGTCGCACTCAAGACGATCGGATACCTCGTACCGGCGCGTCTCATCGAGGCGCCGCGCACCGCGCGCATCACCGACCTGCTCACGGTGGCGCTGCTCGGGGCGCTCGTGGCCGTGCAGGCACTGGGAGCGGGGCAGGCGGTGACCGTGGACGCCCGGGTCCCGGCGCTGTTCGTCGCGGCGGGACTGCTGCTGCTTCGTGCACCGTTCCTGGTGGTCGTGGTGGCCGCCGCCGTCGTCGCCGCCGCGCTGCGCCTGCTCGGCTGGGCCGCATAGCCGTCGCCCCTAGACTGACCGCGTGAAGCTGAACCGCATCCTGGCCTGGTTCACCGCGCTCGTGATCGGAGCCGCATACGGCACGGCCTCGACGATCTCCCACGGCTTCCGGATCGGCGGGTGGCCGGTGGGTCTCGTCATCGTGGTCCTCGGCGCGGGCGCCATGCTGCTGGCGGTGCGCCTGCTGGTGGAGGACCGCTGGGCGACCGTCGCGTGCGGCGCGGGGCTGCTGCTCGCCACCGCCCTGTTCTCGCAGGAAGGACCGGGCGGCTCGGTGATCGTCCCGAGCGGTCGGTCGGATGCCATCGGGCCGGTGAACCTCGGGATCGCGTGGTTCGTGTGCGCGGCGGTGCTGGTGCTCGTGGCCGTCCTCTGGCCCGACACGAAACGTCACCGTCCCGACGGCTCGAACTAGACTGAACACGTGACTTACGTGATCGCCCTGCCCTGTGTGGATGTCAAAGACCGCGCTTGTATCGACGAGTGCCCGGTGGACTGCATCTACGAGGGCGAACGCTCGCTCTACATCCACCCGGACGAGTGCGTCGACTGCGGTGCGTGCGAGCCGGTGTGCCCCGTCGAGGCGATCTACTACGAAGACGACCTGCCGGACGAATGGCAGGACTACTACAAGGCCAACGTCGAGTTCTTCGACGACCTGGGCTCCCCGGGCGGCGCCGCCAAGGTCGGCGTGATCCACAAGGACCACCCGATCATCGAGGCCCTGCCGCCGCAGGACCACTGACGTGGGGGTCGCGGACCTCGCCGAATACCCCTGGGACGCGGTCGCTCCGTACGCCGAGCGAGCCCGCCGCCACCCCGACGGCATCGTCGACCTGTCGGTCGGGTCGCCCGTCGATCCGACTCCGCAGCCGGTCCGCGACGCGCTGGCGGACGCGACCGATGCACACGCCTACCCGCAGACGATCGGAACTCCCGCGCTGCGCGAGGCGATCGTCGACTGGTACGCGCGCCGCCGCGGCGTTCCCGGGCTGACGACGGCGCAGGTGCTCCCCACCGTCGGGTCGAAGGAGCTCGTCGCGCTGCTGCCGCTGCTGCTCGGCCTCGGACCGGGCGACATCGTCGTGCATCCGCGTGCCGCGTACCCGACCTATGCCGTCGGCGCCGCGCTCGTGGGGGCCACGGCGGTCGCCGCGGACGATCCCGCGGAATGGCCGGACGGCACGCGCCTGATCTGGGTCAACAGCCCCGGCAACCCCGACGGACGGGTGTGGGATGCCGGATCCCTGGTATCGGCCGCGGCACGGGCGCGGGAGCTCGGGGCCGTGCTCGCCGGCGACGAATGCTATGCGGAACTCGGCTGGGAGGCGCCGTGGGACGTCGAGCCCATCCCGTCGGTGCTGGATCCCCGCGTGACGGATGGTGCGGCCACCGGCATCCTGTCGGTGTACTCGCTCAGCAAGCAGTCGAACCTCGCCGGCTACCGTGCGGCGTTCCTCGCCGGTGACGCGGAACTGGTCTCGCGGCTGCTCACCGCCCGCAAACACCTCGGCCTCATGCTGCCCGCTCCCGTGCAGCACGCGATGGTCGCCGCCCTGCAGGATGACGCGGATGTCGCCGCCCAGAAGGAGCGCTACCGCGCCCGGCGCGAGGTGCTCAAACCCGCCGTCGAGGCGGCCGGGTTCCGCATCGACGCGAGCGAGGCCGGCCTGTATCTGTGGGCCACCGAAGGGCGCGATGCGTGGCAGAGCCTGGACCGTCTCGCCGACGCCGGGATCCTCGCCGGACCGGGTCATTTCTACGGCGACGCGTTCCCGCAGCACGTGCGCTTCGCGCTCACCGCTCCCGACGAGCGGATCGCCGCGGGCGCTGCACGCCTGCGCTCCCTGTGACCGCCCCGTGTCAGGAGGGCCTCTGCACGGCCGCTAGGCTGGACGCACAGCGAGGCCGGTGACCGCCGGCAAACGCTTCGGGGCGTCCACCGGGACGACCCCTTCTTCGTCAGCCACCCCATCCGCAAGGAGGCGCCGTGAGCACTGCAGTGAACGAGCCGAACAAGGCGACACTGACTCTGAACGGCAAGACCGTCGATCTGCCGGTGCTGCACGCCACCGACGGGACCCCCAGCGTCGATGTGTCGGCGCTCACGCGGGCCACCGGGCACACCGCCCTGGACTACGGCTTCGTCAACACGGCTGCCACGAAGTCCGCCATCACGTTCATCGACGGGGATGCCGGCATCCTGCGCTACCGCGGCTACCCGATCGAGCAGCTGGCGAAGAACAGCACGTACCTCGAAGTGGCCTGGCTGCTGATCTACGGCGAGCTGCCGACCACGTCGCAGCTCGAGGAGTTCGACAACAACATCCGGCGGCACACGCTGCTGCACGAGGACCTGAAGCGCTTCTTCTCGGCGCTGCCGCACACCGCGCACCCGATGTCGGTGCTGTCGTCCGCCGTGTCGGCGCTGTCCACGTACTACGAGCACCAGTCCGACCCGCACAACCCCGAGCACGTCGAGCTCAACACGGTGCGGATGCTGGCGAAGCTCCCCGTGATCGCCGCGTACGCGCACAAGAAGAGCAAGGGGCAGGCCTTCCTGTACCCGGACAACTCGCTGAGCTTCGTCGACAACTTCCTCAAGCTCAACTTCGGCGTGCTGAGCGAGATCTACCAGGTCAACCCGGTGATGTCGCGCGCCCTCGAGCGCCTCCTGATCCTGCACGAGGACCACGAGCAGAACGCCTCCACGTCGACGGTGCGCCTGGTCGGCTCCACCGGTGCGAACCAGTTCTCGTCGATCTCGGCCGGGATCAACGCGCTGTACGGGCCGCTGCACGGCGGCGCGAACGAGGCCGTGCTCGACATGCTCCGTCAGATCCGCGAGTCCGGCGAGTCCGTGCAGCGGTTCGTGGAGCGGGTCAAGAGCAAGGAAGACGGCGTGAAGCTCATGGGCTTCGGGCACCGCGTCTACAAGAACTACGATCCGCGGGCGCGCCTGGTCAAGGAATCGGCCGACGAGGTGCTCACCGAGCTCGGCGTCAGCGACCCGCTCCTCGACCTCGCCAAGGAGCTCGAGGAGATCGCCCTCCACGACGACTACTTCGTGGAGCGGCGCCTGTACCCGAACGTCGACTTCTACACCGGCGTGATCTACAAGGCGATGGGCTTCCCGACGCGCATGTTCACGGTGCTGTTCGCGATCGGTCGCCTTCCCGGCTGGCTCGCCCAGTGGCGCGAGGCGGTCAGCGACCCGCAGACCAAGATCGGCCGTCCGCAGCAGCTGTACATCGGTGCCCCCCGCCGGGACTACCCGGGCACCGTCTGACGCACGTGCACTCCTACGAGCCGCGCCTCGGGCACGGACTCGCGCACGATCCGCTGAACTCGATCGTCGCGCCGCGACCCATCGGCTGGATCTCCACGGTCTCCGCCGACGGCGTGCGCAACCTGGCTCCGTACAGCTTCTTCAACCTGTACGGGTACCGCCCGCCGATCGTGGGGTTCACCAGCACCAGCTGGAAGGACAGCGTCGCCAACGTGCAGGCGACGGGTGAGTTCGTCTGGAACCTGGCGACCCGGCCGCTCGCCGAGCGCATGAACGCGAGCTCGGCCGAGGTGCCCGCGGATGTCGACGAGTTCGAGCTGGCGGGCCTCGACGCGGTGGCATCCACCCTCGTCACCCCGGAGCGCGTCGCCGGCACCCCGGTGGCCTTCGAGTGCCGGCTGACCCAGCTGATCAACCTCACCGACGTGCACGGCGCGCCGACGGCCGGCTGGCTGACCCTCGGCGAGGTGGTCATGGTGCACATCACCGAGGACGTGCTCGTGAACGGGTCCTACGACACCGTCGCGGCGCACCCGATCGTGCGCGGCGGCGGTCCGGTCGACTACTGGGAGATCACCGATGCGGGGCGCTTCCGCATGAAGCGGCCCTGACCTCCGGCACGGCTGCGGTGGGGCTTCTGGGAGAATGGACGGCATGTCACGTCTTCTCGTCCGTCGTCCGTCGCCGCGTCTCGCCGAAGGCGAGCTGACCCATATCGAGCGCGTCCCGGTGGACGCCGATCTTGCGCTCGAGCAGTGGCGTCGGTACGTGGACGTGTACCGTTCCCGCGGGTGGGAGGTCATCGAGATCGAGGCGGCCGACGATCATGCCGACGGGGTGTTCGTCGAGGACGCCGTCGTCATGTTCGGCGAACTCGCCGTCATCACGCGGCCCGGTGCGGATTCGCGGCGCGGGGAGATCGTCACCGCCGCGGCGACGCTCCAGGACGCCGGGATCCCCGCCGTGCGCATCGAGGAGCCCGGGACCCTGGACGGGGGAGACGTGCTGAAGGTCGGCCACACCGTCTACGTCGGGCAGACGCTGCGCACGAATGCCGCCGGCATCGAGCAGCTGCGCACGCACCTCGCCCCGCGCGGGTGGGAGGTCGTCTGCGTCCCCGTCACCAAGGTGCTGCATCTGAAGTCGGGCGTCACCGCTCTGCCGGACGGCACCGTCGTCGGCTACGAGCCCCTCGTGGACGACCCGGCCGTCTACCCGGACTTCCTCGCCGTGCCGGAGGAGCACGGCACGGCCGTGGTGGTGCTCGACGAGCGCACCGTGCTGATGTCCTCCGACGCCCCGCAGACCGCAGACCTCTACCGCAGTCGCGGTCTCGAGGTCATCACCACCCCGATCTCGGAGTTCGAGAAGCTCGAAGGCTGCGTCACCTGCCTGTCGGTGCGCGTGCGCGACTGATCCAGTCGTCTCACGCAGCGACGACGGCCGGAAGGATTCCCCTCCGGCCGTCGTATGCACATGCCCGTCAGGCGGCGTCCACGAACGCCTCGTCCGGGGATGCCGACAGGGGGACGATCGCGGCGGACGTGCGCCGGGCCGGACGGACCGCGAGCACGATGATCGCGGCGACCACGGCCGCCGCGGCCAGCGACAGCCAGGCGACGGTGTAGCCGCCCAGGGCGGGCGAGGAGCCCGGCGTCACCGATCCGAAGACGACGGCGGCCGCGAATGCGGAGCCGACGGCCGATCCGATCGTGCGCAGGTTGGCGTTGACGCCGGTCGCGATGCCGGTGCGGTCGGCGGGGACGCTCTCCACGATGATGCTGGCGGACGAGGCGTACGCCAGCCCGATGCCGAGGCCGAAGACACCGCCGGCGGCCGCGAGCTCCCACACCGCCCGGTGCTCGAGGACGGCGAAGACGACGCCGGCCGCCATGAGGGCCGCTCCGAGCGCCATCATCACGCGGAGCGGAATGACGCGCGCGATCGCTCCGGTCGCGAATCCCACGCTGGACATGCCGACCAGCAGCGGCAGAAGCGTGAGCCCGGCGCTCTGCACGCCGAGGCCCAGACCCCACCCGGATGCCGTGGGCGTCTCGAGGAACTGCGGAAGGTATCCCCAGAAGCCGAATGCGGCGGCGCCGATCAGCAGCGCGGCGGCGTTGACGGGCCAGATGGCGCGATCTGCCATGAGCCGCAGGTCGACGAGCGGCTCCGCGGAGCGCAGCTCGGTGACGATCCACGCCGCGATGAGCACGACCGCCGCCCCGAAGAGCGCGACGGTGAGGGGCGCTCCCCATCCCCACCGGGCGCCCGAGCTGAGCGGGACGAGCAGTACGACCAGCCATCCGGACAGGAGCGTCGCGGACAGGCCGTTCACCCGGCCCACGGCGCGGGCGGAGCTCTGTGGGACGAGCACGACGGTCAGCAGGATGCCGGCGACCGCCACGACGAACGGCACCGCGAAGATGCCGTGCCAGCCGAGGAGTTCCGCCAGCGGTCCGGCGAGGACGCTGCCCGCGGCACCGCCGATGCCGATGATCGCGCTCGTGGCGCCGATGGCACCGGTGAGCCGCTCGGCCGGCATGACGTCCCGCAGCAGGCCGAACGCCAGCGGGAACAGCGCGCCGCCGATCCCCTGCAGCACCCGGGCGGCGACGAGCACCGTCAGATCCGGGGCGAAGGAGGCGACGATGTCGCCGAGCGCGACGACGGCGAGGACGCCGAGGAACGTGTTCCGGCGGCCGCGGAGGTCGCCGATGCGCCCGAGCAGGGGAGTGGCGACCGCGGCGGCGATGAGCCATGCGGTGATGGTCCAGGAAGCGGCATCCGCCGTCACGCCGTCGTCGGAGGCGATGAGCGGGATGACGGGGATGACGAGGTTCTGAAGCAGGGCGAGGGAAGCGACGCTGATCGCGATCGCGGTGAACGCCGCCCGGGATGAGGTGAGGGGTGCGGTGGGCATCGACGGGGCCTTCCGAAAGAGTGCGGATCCGGTGAATGCGAGGTAAAGTAGGAGGAGCCCTCCGAACGGAGAGTGCCTCCGGTTAGAGATTACCGGAGGGTGGCTCCGTTTTGCAAGGCCCGATTTCACCGACTTCTCGAAGGGCGGTCCCGATGCCGGTTGTCGAGCGGGTGCCCGCACTCGAGGCGCGCCGACCGAAGCGCGCCGACGCGGCCCGGAACTTCGACGCGCTCGTCGCGGCGGGGCGCGCCGCGTTCGCCGAGCACGGATCGGCGGCCTCCCTCGACGACATCGCGCGTCGTGCAGGGGTGGGCATCGGCACGCTCTACCGGAACTTCCCGACGCGTGACGACCTGATCGAGACGCTCTATCTCGGCGAGGTGGATGCGCTGGCGGATGCCGCGGACGAGGTCGCGGATCTCGAGCCCTGGGCGGCGCTGCGGGCGTGGCTGGACCGGTTCGTCGCGTACGTCGGAACCAAGCACGCCCTGCTGGACGGGCTCAACCGCGAATCGACCGTGCTGGGGGAATGCCGCGCGATCATGCTGTCGGCGGGGGAGCCGTTGCTGCTGCGTGCGCAGGCGGCGGGAGAGGTCGTGCCCGGGGTCACGATCGGAGACCTCGTCAAGCTCGTCTCAGGCGTCGCCGCGGTGGCCTACGAGGACGCCGCCCAGCGAGACCGCGTGCTGAACCTGGCGATCAACGCCATCCGGATCTGATCACGCCCGTCAGGCGTGCAGCGCCTCGTTGAGCGTGACGCCCACCCCGTTGCGCTCGACGGCTTCGACGGCACCGGTGAGCGAATTGCGCCGGAACAGGATGCCGCTCCGCCCGGAGAGCTCCGCGCCCTTCGCCGTCGGCCGCGTGCCGTCGGCGCGGACGGGCTGGTCGGCGAGCACGATCTTCGAGCCGGCCGTGACGTACAGGCCGGCCTCGACGATGCAGTCGTCGCCGAGCGAGATCCCGATGCCCGCGTTCGCACCGAGCAGGGTCCGGGCTCCGATCGAGACGCGGTGCGTGCCGCCGCCGGACAGGGTGCCCATGATGGATGCCCCGCCGCCGATGTCGCTGCCCTCGCCGACCACGACGCCCTGGGAGATGCGTCCCTCGACCATGGACGAGCCGAGCGTGCCCGCGTTGTAGTTGACGAAGCCCTCGTGCATCACGGTCGTGCCGGGGGCGAGGTGGGCGCCGAGACGCACTCGGGAGGCATCCGCGATCCGGACCCCGGCGGGGATGACGTAGTCCGTCAGGCGCGGGAACTTGTCCAGTCCCTGCACCTCGATGCCCGCGGCCTGCAGCCGCGGGCGGAGCCGGGTGAGGGCGTCCGGGTGCACGGGGCCGGCGTTCGTCCACGCGACGTTCGGCAGGTGCGCGAAGATGCCGTCGAGGTTGACCTCGTTCGGCCGCACCAGGCAGTGCGAGAGCACATGCAGGCGCAGGTAGGCGTCGACGGTGGACGCCGGGGCGGCATCCAGGTCGATCTCCACCACGATCACCTCGGTGCGCACCGCGCGGCGGTCGTCGGAGCCGGCGGCGTCGTCGAGCGCCGACGTGTCGGGTGCATCGGGCGCGGCGCCGATCGCGGGCTGCGGGTACCAGGCGTCGAGCACCGTCCCGTCCTCTGCGATCGTCGACAGTCCGATTCCCCATGCGCGGCGTTCACTCATGGGTTCCAGGCTACTGGGCGGACACCCGGGGTCCCGTCCGTGTGACGGCCTAGACTCGAGGGATGCCGGAGCTCGATCTGTCCGCGTCCTCTGCCGACCTCACCCGCGCCATCTGCGACGTGCCGAGCGTGTCCGGCGACGAGACACCCCTTGCCGACGCGATCCACGCGGCCATCGGCGGGCTCGCGCACCTCGACGTGTACCGCGACGGCGACACGATCGTCGCGCGCACGGACCGCGGGCGCGCGCAGCGCGTGGTGATCGCGGGGCACATCGACACCGTCCCCATCAACGCCAACGTCCCCACCCGCGACATCGAGCTCGACGGCGCGCCATACATCTGGGGGCGCGGCACGGTCGACATGAAGGCGGGCGTCGCCGTGCAGCTGAAGCTCGCGGCCGAGCTCGTGGACCCCCGCATCGACGTGACGTGGATGTGGTACGACCACGAGGAGGTCGCCGCGGAGCTGAACGGCCTGAACCGGCTGTCGCAGACCCGGCCCGACCTGTTCGCGGGCGACTTCGCGATCCTCGGCGAGCCGTCCAACGGCGAGGTCGAAGGCGGGTGCAACGGCAACCTTCGTGCGATCGTGCGCACCCACGGCGTCCGCGCGCACAGCGCACGCGCGTGGATCGGCGAGAACGCCATCCATCGCGCGGCGCCGGCGCTCATGCGACTGGCCGAGTACCGGCCGCGCGATGTCGCCGTGGAGGGCCTCGTCTACCGCGAGGGCCTGAACGCGGTGCGCATCGGCGGCGGCGTCGCGGGCAACGTCATCCCCGACCTGTGCGAGATCGAGGTCAACTACCGCTTCGCGCCGAGCCGTTCGGTGGCCGAGGCCGAGGACCACGTGCGCAACGTCTTCGAGGGCTTCGAGGTCGAGGTCGTGGACAGCTCGGAGGGCGCCCGGCCTGGGCTGGATGCACCCCTCGCCCAGGAGTTCGTCGCGGCCGTCGGCGCCACGCCCAAGCCGAAGTACGGCTGGACGGACGTCGCGCGCTTCTCGGCGCTCGGCGTCCCGGCGGTCAACTACGGGCCCGGCGACCCGCACCTGGCCCACCACGACGAAGAGCGGGTGCCGGTCGCCCAGATCGAGGGCGTGGAGCAGGGTCTTCGCACGTGGCTGACGGCGTCCTGACCGCGGCGGTCGCCGAGTCCCGCGCCGCGCGCTGGCGAGCCCTGCCGGCGTGGCTGCGCATCGGCATCCTCTATCTCGCCGCGCGGGTCGTCACCACGGCGATGCTGGCGGGAGCGTCCGCGCTGTCCGGGCCGTCGTCACGCTTCGGCGTCGCGCCCGGCGTGGGCGACCTCATGCTCGGGTGGGACGCCCAGTGGTACTGGTTCACCGCCGTCAACGGGTACCCGTCGACGCTGCCGCTGACGGACGGCGGGCAGGTCGCGGAGAACCAGTGGGCCTTCATGCCGGTGTACCCGTACCTCGCGCAGATCCTCGGCACCCCCGCCGGATCGTGGGGTGTCGGAGCCGTGCTGATCTCCCTCGCCTCGGGGTACCTCGCGGCGCTGGTGCTGCACCGGATGCTGCGCACCCGGCTGGATCGCTCGGCGTCGATGTGGGCGGTGGCGTTCTTCGTCGCGGGGCCGCTGTCGGCGCTGTTCGAGCTCGGCTACGCCGAGGCGCTCGGCCTCCTCTGGCTGATGCTGATCCTCTGGTGCGTGCTGCAGCGCCGCTACGGCTGGCTGTACCTGCTGATCCCGCTCTTCGGGTTCACGCGGCCGGGCGTGCTCGCCGTCGCGCTCTTCCTCGGACTCTTCGGCATCCGACGGCTGCTGGGGCGGCGCACCGAGCCGCTGCATGCGGCCGAGGTCGTGCACATCACCGCCCTCGCCGTCTGGGCGGCGGTGATCGGCGTCTCGTGGCAGGTGATCGCGGGACTCGTCACCGGCGACCGCACCGCCTACCTGGTCACGGAGCTCGCCTGGCGGCGCAACTGGCTTCCGGATGCGACGGCCGTGTTCGCCCCGTTCGACGGTTTCCTGCAGGGCGTCGCGTTCTGGTTCTCGATGTGGGGCCTGCCGGCGACGGTGGGCTACGTGGTGCTGGCACTGGTCGTGGTCGCGGTGGCCGCGGTGCTCCTGTTCGAACCGCACGTGCGCCTGCTCGGAGCGGAGCTGCGGCTGTGGTCTGCGAGCTACGTGGTCTACCTGCTCGCGGTGTTCTTCCCGCAGTCGAGCATCTTCCGGCTGCTGTTCCCCCTGTCGCCGCTGTGGGGCGCGGTCGCGGCGCCGCCGTCGCGCGCCTGGCGCGTCACCGTGCTCGCCCTGGGCCTCGTCGGCCAGTGGTGGTGGATCTACAACATGTACGGGCTGGGAGACACGTATTGGCGCGTTCCGTGACGGCGCGTGTCCGGCGGCGCCCGCTCCCGGCATGGCTGACGGTCGCGCTCTGGTACGTCGCCGCGCGGGTGGTGACCACCGCCATGTTCCTCGGTGCGTCGGCCCTCTCCGGGCCGAAATCGCGACTGGGCGAGCATCCGACACTCTGGCGCTACCTGACGGCATACGACGCCACCTGGTATCGGCTCACCGCCGAGCACGGGTATCCGACGACTCTTCCGCTGACGCCCGACGGGACGGTCGCCGCGAATCCGTGGGCGTTCCTGCCCGTCTACCCGTATCTCGCGAAGCTGGTCGGCGCGCCGTTCCACTCGTGGGCCGTGGGCGGCATCGCCGTGTCCGTGATCGCCGGATACCTCACCGCCCTGGTGCTCCATCGGATCTGGCGGATGAAGCTCGACCCGTCGGCCTCGATGTGGGCGGTGGTGTTCTTCGTCTCCGGCCCGCTCGCGGCCCTCTTCCAGATCGCCTACGCGGAGTCGCTCGGCGAGCTGTGGCTGGTGCTCATCCTGTGGAGCGTGCTGCGGCGCCGCTACGGCTGGTCGTACCTGCTCATTCCGCTCTTCGGCTTCACGCGGCCGGGGGCGCTCCCGGTCGCGTTGTTCCTCGGGCTGTACGGCATCTGGCGGCTGCTGAACCGCCGCACCGAGGCCCTGCGCGCGGTCGAAGCGGCGCACATCGCGGTGCTCGCCGTGTGGGCCGCGGTCATCGGCTTCGCGTGGCAGATCATCGCCGGTCGCGTCACCGGCGACGGCAACGCGTATCTCGAGACCGAGTTGGCATGGCGTCGCCATTGGCAGCCCGGTGCGTCCGACGCCTTCGCACCGTTCCAGGGCTTCGTGCAGGGGATCGCCTTCTGGTGCTCCAAGCACCACGTCCCGGTGGCGGCCGGGCTGGCGGCTCTTCTCGTCGGCGTGCTGGCTGCCGCCGCGCTGCTGCTGTTCGAGCCCCACGTGCGCCGGCTCGGCGTCGAATTGCGGCTCTGGACCGCCAGCTACCTGCTCTATCTGCTGGCGGTGTTCTTCCCGCAGTCGAGCGTCTTCCGGCTGCTGTTCCCGACCGCCCCGATCTGGGGAGCCGCCGCGGCCCCTCGATCCCGTCTCTGGCGGTTCGGCGTACTCCTGGTGTGCCTGCTCGGACAGTGGTGGTGGATCTACACGATGTACGGACTCGGGAACGGCATCTGGCGCATCCCCTGACGCCGTGCCGATTTCGGGGCCGCCGGGCGCTCAGGATAAACTAAGGATTCAGACCTCTAACGAAAGGGAGCGCCGATGGCAGCTATGAAGCCGCGAACCGGAGATGGACCGATGGAGGCCGTCAAGGAAGGGCGCCTGATCATCGTGCGCGTTCCGCTCGAGGGCGGCGGCCGACTGGTCGTGTCGGTCAACGACGACGAGGCGAAAGAGCTCTACGACGTGCTCGGCGGCGTGGTGAACGCCTGACCGCACATGCGGAGAAGAGAACGGCCGGTCCTGGGACCGGCCGTTCTTGGTCTGTCGCGGCGTCGTCTCCTACGCGTCGGCGACCGTGGTGAGCTGCAGCAGTCCCTCGCCCGAGGTCGAGATCGCCGCGATGACCGCCGGCGAGGACTGCGTCTCGTGGATGAGAGTGCGGTATGCGGTGGTCACGGCATCCCGCTTGACCGGGTCGGCCACGGCACCTCCGCGGGTCACCCGCGGAACCAGCACGATGCCGCCGGGGCGCACCAGGCGGAGTCCGTGCTCGACGTAGTCGATGACGCCCTCCGGGTCGGCGTCGATGAGCACGACGTCGTAGGACGCCTCGTTCATGCGGGGGAGCACTGTCGCGGCCCGGCCGGTGATGAACCGCGTGCGTGCGGCGGGGACCTTCGCCTGGGCGAACGCCTGCCGCGCGGCGGCGAGGTGCTCCGGCTCGCTGTCGATCGTGGTGAGCACGGCGCGCGGCGCGCCGTGCAGCAGCCAGAGCCCGGACACGCCCGCTCCGGTGCCGATCTCGACGATGTTGAGCGCGTTGGCCGCGGCGGCGAGCACGGCGATCTGGGCGCCGATGGGCGGGCTGACGGGAGCGGCACCGAGTTCGAGGGCGTGGGCGCGAGCGCGGGCGATGTGCTCGGGTTCGACAGTGGCTTCCA
This sequence comes from Microbacterium sp., assembly GCF_035277845.1. Taxonomy (GTDB): domain Bacteria; phylum Actinomycetota; class Actinomycetes; order Actinomycetales; family Microbacteriaceae; genus Microbacterium. Next base: position 3,074 of record NZ_DATEJS010000076.1, on the reverse strand, counting down.
TGACGAAGCGCGCACTCGCGTCGTATTCACCCATTCGCATGACCTCCTCGGACACTCTACGCGGCGTTCGCGGAGGTTCCCGGCCCGCCACGGCAGGTAACCTGATACTCATGATCCTCGGCCTGACGATTGAGAAGCTGATCGTGATCGGGCTGATCGCGGCGATGCTCCTCGGACCCGAGCGCCTGCCCAAGTACGCGGCCCTGCTCGCGCAGTTCACCGTGCGCGCCCGCGAGTTCGTCAACGGCGCGAAGGATCGCATGCGCGAGGAGATGGGCGACGAGTTCGACGACGTCGACTGGCGCAAACTCGACCCGCGTCAGTACGACCCGCGCCGGATCATCCGCGAGGCGCTGCTGGACGACGCGCCGATCGCGGCGAGCTCGGCGTTCGCGCCGACCCCGGCGATCGACGAGCCGGCCGCCGAGGACGCCGCGGATGCCGGCACCACGTCGCGCACGGCCTTCGAACCGGGCCGCGTCCCGCCGTTCGACCTCGAAGCCACCTGACCCGCGACCGGTCACCGCACGGAGATGTCCAGGCGCCGGCCGGCGAGCCCGCGTCCCTGTGCGGCGATCGTCTCGGCCAGTGCCGTGATCGCACGGGCGGCGGCATCCTGCGGGGACGCCACGACGACCGGGATGCCGCTGTCGCCGGCGGTGCGAAGCGACGGGCTGAGCGGCACCGATGCGAGCAGCGGCACGACCTCGCCGCCGAGGGACAGCTGGTCGGCGACCACCTGGCCGCCTCCGCTGCCGAAGAGCTCCAGCACGGTGCCGTCGGGCAGCGTGAGCGGCGCCATGTTCTCCACGACGCCGACGACCCGCTGCCCGGTCTGCCGGGCGACGAGCCCGCTGCGGACGGCGACGTCCGCCGCCGCCGGCTGAGGAGTGGTGACCACGAGCACCTCGGCGTGGGGCAGCAGCTGGCCGACCGAGATCGCGATGTCGCCGGTGCCGGGCGGCATGTCCAGCAGCAGGATGTCGAGGTCGCCGAAGTAGACGTCGGTGAGGAACTGCTGCACGGTCCGGTGCAGCATCGGCCCCCGCCAGGCCACAGCCGAGCGCTCCTCGCCCTCGCGCAGGAACATGCCGATGGAGATGGCCTTCACGTCGTGCGCGACGGGCGGCACGATGAGGTCGTCGATGCGGGTGGGGCGCGTGACGTGGCCGTCCGCGTCGGTGAGGCCGAGGATGCCCGGGATCGAGAACCCGTGCACGTCCGCGTCGACGAGACCCACCCGCAAGCCACGGCGGGCGAGCGCGACCGCGAGGTTCGCGGTGAGCGACGACTTGCCCACGCCCCCCTTGCCGCTGGTCACCGCGATCACGCGGGTCAGCGAGTCGGGCGTGAACGGCATGTGCCGGACGCCGCGCAGACGTTCGATGAGGTCCGCGCGCTCCGCGGGCGTCATGACGGACAGCTCCAGGTCGACGGCGTCGACGCCGGCGACGGAGGCGGCGGCATCCCGCACGTCCTGCTCGATGCGCGCAGCGGCGGGGCAGCCGACGATCGTGAGCGCGATCTCGACCTGGGCGGTCGTGCCCGCGACGTCGGCCCGGCGCACCATGCCGAGCTCGGACAGCGGCCGGCGCAGTTCCGGATCGGTGACGGCCCCGACGGCGGCGACCAGCCGATCGCGCAGGCTGTCGGTGGTCACGATGCGGCGCGCTCCTGGTCGCGGACGTCGAGCTGTTCGAGCATCGTCTTCAGCTCGGCGCGGAGCATGTCGCGCGTGACCGTCTCGCTGGTCATGTCGCCGAGCGCCATGCGCAGGGCGACGATCTCACGCGCGAGGTACTCGGTGTCCGCGAGGTTCCGCTCCGCGCGCTGACGGTCCTGCTCGATCTGCACGCGGTCGCGGTCGTCCTGCCGGTTCTGCGCCAACAGGATGAGGGGGGCGGCGTACGACGCCTGGAGCGACAGGATGAGGGTCAGCAGCGTGTAGTTGCCGCGGGCGGGGTCGAACTGCCACACCGGGGGCAGCGCCGTGTTCCACACCAGCCAGATGATCACGAAGATGCTCATGCCGATGAGGAAGCCCGACGTCCCCATCGCCCGGGCGAAGGCCTCGGAGAAGCGCCCGAAGCGGTCGCTGGACTGCGACCGTCCGCGCCGGGCGGAGAGCCCGCGGGGGGCGTCGAGAGAAGTCTGCCGTGCGGAGCGGGCCATCAGCGCCTCCTCGGGATGCTCGCGGTGTCGGTGGGGACGGGGTCGGACCGGGAATCATGGGATCGCCAGTCCTCGGGCAGCAGGTAGTCGAGCACGTCGTCGACCGAGACCGCGCCGACGAGCCGGTGGGCTTGGTCGATCACGGGCAGCGAGACGAGGTTGTAGCTCGCGAGCATGCGGGCGACCTCGGCCGCCGAGGCGGTCGCGGGCACCGGATCCAGGGTGTCGTCGATGATCGCGCCGAGCCGCTCGTGCGGGGGGTAGCGCAGCATCCGCTGGAAGTGCACCGTGCCGAGCAGGCGACCGGTGGGCGTTTCGTACGGGGGCAGCGTGACGAACACTGCGGCGGCGAGCGCGGGGTGCAGTTCGTGCCGGCGGATGAGGGCGAGCGCCTCCGCGACGGTGGCATCCGCGGACAGCACGATCGGCTCGGACGTCATGAGACCGCCCGCCGTGTCGGGGTTGTACTTCAGCAGGGCGCGGATGTCCTCGGCCTCTTCGGGCTCCATGAGCTCGAGCAGGCCCTCGCGCTGCTCGTCGGACAGCTGCCCGAGCACGTCCGCCGCGTCGTCGGGTTCCATGGCGTCCAGGATGTCGGCGGCGCGCTCGTCGTCCAGGGACTCGAGGATGTGCACCTGCTCGTCCTCGGGCATCTCCTCGAGCGCGTCGGCCAGGCGGTCATCGCTCAGTTCGTCGACCACCTCGAGCAGGCGGTCCGCGGGCAGGTCCAGGAGGGTGTTGGCGAGGTCGGCGGGCTTGAGGTCCGAATACGTCGCGATGAGCTGTTCGGCGGACTGCGCCTCGCCGGGGTTCTGCTGCTCGCGCACGTCGCTCCACTGGGCGAACGTGGTGGGGCCCTTCGCGAAGGGGGACGCGGTGGTCTTCGGCGTGCGCAGGAACAG
>NZ_DATEJS010000075.1:0-4429 GCF_035277845.1 Microbacterium sp. | reverse complement strand
CTCGAGGGCTTCGCGGGCCTCGGCGATCGAGCGGGCGTCGCCGGATGCCTCGGCTGCGGCGAGGTCGTCCTCCAGCTTCGCGATCGCGTCGGTGAGCTGACGGGTCATGTCGTTCGCGCGCGCCTTGGTCTCGGGGTCGTTGCGCTTCCAGTCGGCATCCTCGCGGGTGCGCACGTTCTGCTCGATGCGGCGCAGCTCGTCGTCGAGGGTCCGCTCGCGGTCCCGCGGGAAGATGCGGCCGATCTCGTCCCAGCGACGCTGGATGCCGGTCAGCAGCGAACGCGCCCGGCCGAGGTCCGACTCGTCGACGATCGACTTGGCCTCCTCGAGCAGCTCGCGCTTGGCGACGATCTTCTCCTGCGAGGCCTCGGCTTCGGCGCTCTCCCGCGCCGAGCGGGCCCCGTACAGCGCGTCTCCGGCCGCCTTGAACCGCGCCCACAGCGCGTCGTCGACCTTCTTGCCGGCCCGGCCGGCGGACTTCCACTGGTCGAGCAGCTCGCGGTACGTCCCGATGCCGTCCTCGCCCTTGGACGCGAGGGCTTCGGCCTTCTCGATGAGCCGGGTCTTCTGGTCGCGGGCGGACTTGTGCGTCTCGTCGAGGGACGCGTAGAAGGCACGCCGCTCCTTGTCGAGGGTCGCGCGCGCGTCGCGGAATCGCTTCCACAACTGCTGCGCAGTCGACTTCGGCAGGCGGGCGCCGGACTGCTGCTGCGCCTGCCACTGGTCGAACAGGCTGTTGAGCTCGGCCGTGGTCTGCTTCCACTGGATCGACTGCGGGTCGTGCGCGGCCAGAGCTTCGGCGCGCTCGACGAGGGCGGTGCGGTCGACGATCGCCTGCTCGACGGCGGCACGTGCGGCGGCGCTCTCCGCCTCGGACGCCTCGGCGAGGGCGCCCGACAGAGCATCCAGGCGCGCCTCGAGGGCGGCCAGGTCGCCGACGGCGGCGGCACCGGTCACCTTGCCGCGAAGCGAGGTGGATGCCGTGCGCAGGTCGGCGGCAGACGCGCCGCCCCGGCGGTGCCGGGCCTCCAGCAGCGACACTTCGCTCGCGAGATCGCTGTACTTGCGCTCGAAGTACGCGAGGGCCTCCTCGGCCGTGCCGTCCGGGTACTCACCGACGACGCGCCAGGTGTCGGCCTCGCGCACCGAGACGGTGCCGTCCGATTCGACGCGGCCCCAGGCGGTCTCGGTCTCCGCGGCCGCCTCGGCGGCGGTCTCGGCGGGGCTGACGGGAGTGGATTCTGCGTCGGCAGTCACGTGATGCACCTCATCGCGGCATGGAGCCTGTGGGGGAGGGGGACGCGCCCCAGCCTAGTACGGATCGGGTCGTCGTCAGCGGGAGGATGTCGGACTCGGAGACGCCGTCGTCGCGCTCGGGGTCGCGCTCGGCGGGGCGACCGAAGCGGTCGGTGTCGCGCTGGGCGCGGGACTCGAACTCGTCGGGTGCTTGCCCGGACCGGCGTTGAAGAACGCGAACTGCCCGGCGAGGATCGCGACGAGCACGATGCCGCCGCCGAGGCCGGCGACGAGGTTGTCGCGGCGGCGACGGTGGACCTGGGCCGCGTGCAGCTCCTGGCGGGCCTGATAGGCGCGTGCACGCTCCCGCGCGACGCGCGCATCCTTGTTCCTGCCGCCGGCCGCCACTGCGCCTCCCGAAGTCGTGGGTCGCGTCGATCATACGCAGTGCCCGTCCGCCTCTGCGAATGGCGCCGCCGGATGGGTCGATGTCGGACCGGCGCGCTAGCGTAACGGGACGATGGACACGAGATCACGCGACGCGACGCCGGCGCCCGGGACGGAGCAGCCGGACGCCGACCAGACCGGCATCCTGGCTCTCCCCGCCGCTTCGTCCGGGACCGTCGTCGGAGCCCCGGGCTCAGGCAAGACGCACACTCTCGTGGCGCGCATCGCATCCCTGGTCGACGCCGGCACGGATGCCGACGCCGTGCTCGCCCTCACCCCGAGCCGGGTCACCGCGACCGCTCTGCGCGACCGCATCTCGCTGCGCACGGGCGCCGCCACGCACGGCGCCCCGGCACGGTCGCTCGTCTCGTTCGCCTTCCAGATCGTGCGCGCCGCCGCCGTCGGCAGCGGCGCGCCGGCCCCGCAGCTGCTCACCGGGGCCGACGAAGACGGCATCATCCAGGAGATGCTGCTCGGCGACGCCGAAGACGAGCTGTCCGGCCCGTCCCGGTGGCCGGTGCAGGTGGGTGCGCCGGTGCGGGCCACCGCCGGATTCCGCGCCGAGGTGCGGGCCTTCCTCGCCGAGTGCACCGAACTCGGCATCGGGCCCGAGCGGCTCGCCGAGCTCGGGCGCGCCGCGGCGATCGCCGAATGGCCGCCCCTGGCCTCCTTCTTCGCGGAGTACCAGCAGGTGCGCGCGGCGATGCGCGGCGCCCATCGGGACGCGGCCGGGCTCGTGCGGGAGGCCGTGCAGCTGCTGAGCGCGGCACCCGACGCCGAACTCGGCGACCTGGCGAGGATCCGCACGATCCTCGTCGACGACGCGCAGGAGCTGACCCTCGGCGGCGTGCAGCTCCTCGAGGCCTGTCGTCGACGCGGCATCGCCGTGCTGGCATTCGGCGATCCGGACACGTCCACGGGGGCGTTCCGCGGCGCTCGACCGGAGAACTTCGCGCGACTGCTGCGGGGCCTCGGCGACGTGCACGTGCTGCGCGGAGCACACCGGCTGCCGGCGCCGATCGCCGACGTGGTGCACACCGTCACCCAGCATGTCGGTGCCGGGGGGATGGTGGCGCACCGGATCCCACCGCGCGCCGACGATGCGGCGGCATCCGCGGACGACGTGGCGGTGCGCTGCATCACGGTCGCGTCGGCTGCGGAGGAGTTCGACTACATCGCGCGGACGCTGCGCGAACGGCACGTCCACGACGGCGTTGCGTGGCAGGACTGCGCCGTCATCGCCCACGACACCCGTCAGGTCGCCGCGCTCCAGGCGGAGCTGTCCGCGCGCGAGGTGCCGGCCCGCGCCTCGGGAGCAGGGGCCGCTCCGGTGACCGTCCGCCCGGTGCGCGATCTGCTCGGTGCGGTCATGCTCGCGTCACGATCCGCCGACGAGCTGGAGGCGGCGGACCTGACCGACGCCCTTCTCGGCGTCGTCGGCGGCCTCGACCCGGTGCAGCTGCGTCGGCTGCGCACCTCACTGCGGCACGCCGAGCTCGCGGCGGGCGGAGATCGCCCCGCGCGCGAGCTGCTCGCCTCCGCCTTCGCGCATCCGGTGGAGTTCGAGGTGCTGCGCACACGCGAGGGCACCCGCGCCGCGCGCCTCGCCCAGACCCTCGCCGCGCTGCGCGCCCAGCTCGCGACGGATGCCTCCGCGCATGAGCTCCTGTGGACCGCCTGGCAGGGGGCGGGCGTCGCGAGCGCTTGGCAGGAGGCGTCCCACTCCAGCGGTCCGCTCGGCGTGCAGGCCGGGCGGGACCTGGATGCCGTCGTCGCCCTGTTCCAGTCGGCCAAGCGGTTCGGCGAACGGCGGCCCGACGAGGATCCCCTGGTGTACGTGCGCGGCATGCTCGACAGCACCGTCGCCGACGACCGGTTCGACACCAGCGCATCCGTCCGCGGCGTCGCCGTGCTCACACCGGCGCAGGCCGTCGGGTGCGAGTTCGACACCGTCGTGATCGCCGGTCTGCAGGACCGGATATGGCCGAACACCCGGCTGCGCGGCGGACTGCTGCAGGCCTGGCGGCTCGCGGATGCGCTCGACGATCCGGCCCGTGCAGGAGCGGGCGTGCTCGACCGGCGCCGGGCGGCCCTGCACGACGAGCTGCGGCTTCTCGTCCGGGCGCTGTCGCGTGCGTCGTCCCGGGTGATCGTCACCGCGGTCGACGACGACGACACCGGGCCCAGCCCCTTCTTCGAGCTGCTGCCCGAGGCCGTCCACGGCGAGGTGGCGCACCCGCTGTCGCTGCGCGGGCTGGTCGCCCGCCACCGCCGCACCCTCACGACCGTGACGGGCGACGCCGGCCACGCCGCGGCGCAGCTGGCACTGCTCGCCGACGCCCAGGTGCCGGGCGCCGACCCTGCCCAGTGGTACGGCATCCTGCCGCCGAGCACCACGGCACCGCTTCGCGACCTGAGCGTCGAAGACGTGCGGGTGTCGCCGTCGAAGCTCGAGCAGCTGGCCGAGTGCCAGCTGGACTGGGTGATCCGCGACCTCGGGGCCGATCTCGGCAGCGTCACTGCCGGAGTCGGCATCCTCATCCACGAGGCGCTCGAACGGGCCTCGCTGGCGGAGGTGCTCCCCGACGAAGAGGCCCTCTGGCGACAGGTGGAGTCCCGCTGGGGCGAGCTCGAGTTCGAGGCCGCCTGGGTGGGACGCGCCGAGAAGACGCGGGCTCAGGATCTCGTGCACCGGCTGCACCGGTACCTGCGCGATTTCGCGGACGGCGGCGGCTCGGTGCTCGGC
>NZ_DATEJS010000074.1:0-6343 GCF_035277845.1 Microbacterium sp. | reverse complement strand
CTCGCCGCGCAGCGCGGCGAGCTTGTCTTCGCTGCGTCGCCCGAACACCCACGAGCGGGGATCGGTGATCGCCCGCCGGTCGTCCTTCTCGTGCCGGTCGCGGTCGCGGATGAGCCCCTGCACGGTGACCGCGCGGTCTTCCTGCTGCAGCTGAGCCACCGATGCCGCCAGCACATGGTCGGCACGCCGCTCCAGCTCTGCGCGCACGAACTCCTCGAACGGGCCCGGCGCGACGGTGAGCACATCGAGCAGCACGGGCTCACCGTGCGTCGCGGGGATCGTGCGCACGCGTCGTTCGGGAACGCGCAGGAACACCAGCCGCGCATTGAGCCGGTTGTCGTTGACCCACTTCGAGACGGCCGGGTAATGCAGCTGCGGCACGAGCAGCGACAGCGCGAATCCACGCAGCACGCGTTCGGCCGCGCCGCGCCACGGCGCGAATTCTTCGCGCACCTCCAGCAGCTCGGCGGCGAACGGCAGCTCGGCCTCAGCGATGTCGAGCGCTGTGCACAGGCCGCCGCGCACACGGTCGAGGTCGGCGGGCAGGCTGTTGCGGCGGGTTTCGAGCGAATCGAGCTCGTCGGCGACCGCCCGGCGGGCGTGCCGAATCTCGGCGCGACGGTCGAACAGCGGCTCCTGCCGGTCTCTGAGTGCGGCGCGGTCGGCATCGAGCCCCGACCTCAGCGTCGCGGTCGACTCGGCGCGCGCGGAGAAGTCCACCTGGGTCTCGACCGGATCGAGACCGAGCGACTCGAGCTGGGCACTGTACGCGCGGAACCGGTCGGCCCGGTCGTCGCGGGTGGTGCGCGCCTGCGGGATCTCGTGCTCGAGCGCGGCCAGGCGGTCGCCCCCGACGCCGGCGCGTTCCAGCACGAGACGGTCGCGCTCGGGGATGAGAGCCTCCCGAGCCGTGCGCAGCTCGTCTTTGCGGGTCTCGGCCGCGGTCAGCTGGACGCTTGCGTCGGCGACCGCGGCACCGGCCAGCTCGGACACGCGCTCGGAGATGAACGGCGGCACCGCCGATCGCTCGTCGGTGAGATCCGCGTGCCGCGTCGCGGCCGCCATGTACTTGTCCGCCGCTGCGACGAGCGGGCCGAGCACCGCCAGCTGATCGGTCGCGGTACGGACCGCTTCGTGAGCGGTGACGAGGTTGTCGTAATGGTCGACGATCGCCCGCACGTGGGCGGATGCGTCGACCGGCTCGAGCATGTGGTCGCGCACGAAGTCGTTGAGGTTGCCCACCGACTTCATCGACACCGTCTGATGGAACAGTTCCATCGCCTGCTCGGAGGGGATGCCGAGAAGGCGCCGCAGACGACGGTGGTACTCGGGGAAGGTGTTGTCGATGTCCGCGCCGCGGGCCCGCAGCTGGGCGCGCAGCGCCTTCAGGTCGGAGCCGAAGCGGCTGAAGTCGGGATCGATCGACAGCGCGACGGTGGCGGTGACGAAGAACCGCTCCGGCTGCCCGGTGCGGTCCTTCTGGTGGAACACTTGGGCGATCGTGACCGTCTCGCCGAAGCCGGTGTTGGTGAAACGGCCCAGGATGACGGAGTACGCGGTGTGGTCGCGCAAGCCCACGGGCTTCGATGCCCCGGTCGCCTCGTTGCGCTCCGACTTGTAATGTCCCTGGACGTAGCTGCGCAGCGTGCGCTCTTTCGCGTCGGCGCCCGCAGCCTTGTTGTAGGCGATGCGGTGCGCCGGCAGGAGGAGCGTCGTGATCGCGTCGACGAGCGTCGACTTGCCGCTGCCGATGTCACCGGTCAGCAGTGCCGTCCGGCCGTCGGGCTGCAGCGACCAGACACTGCGGTCGAACGTCCCCCAGTTGTAGACCTCGACCCGGACGAGCCGGTAGCCGGTCTGGTCGTTCGCCGGGCTGTCGACGTCCAGGGCTGAGAACAGTGCGTCGCTCATCGTTCACTCTCCGGTTCAACCGTCTGTGCCTCTTCGGTCGTCGTGGGTTCGCCACCCGCATAGGCGGCCAGTCGCGACGCGAAATCCGCGAGTGTCTGCGCATCCACGTAGGCCTTCAGGATGCGGCGCACCTCCCAGGCGCCGCGCTGCCCGCGCAGCTCACGCAGGAAGCCGAGCTCGGCGACCTGGGCGATGGTGCGATCCGCCTGCTCGACCACGCGCGCCTCGTTGGTGGAGGACGCTTGGAACACGCGCAGCAGCTCGACGATCTGCTCGCGAGTGAGCACCAGCCTGCCCGCCTCGCCGGAGGCCTCGAATTCGACCATGCGGCGGCGCAGCAGCACGAGCAGCAGGCTCACGTTGTAGGTGAGACTTCGCCGCCGCACGAGACGGGGCAGCGTCTCTTCTCCCTCTTCGGGTTCGCGGGTGCGCAGGTAGGCGTAGCCTTCTGCCTCGTCGATCACGACATCGACCCCGATGGCGGTGAAATGATCGGCGATGGCCGCACGATGACGTGCGAGTGCCTCCCACACCGCCTCCTGCGAAGGGACATCACGGTAGACGACCTCGCGCATGAGGGAGATGATCGCGGTGGCGACCGCCTGCTCGTCGGGGCTTCTCATCGGCGTGTCACCGTCACCTGCGGCATCCTCACCCGGCGCCGCGTGCCCGCGGCATCCGTGTAGTCGATGGTCATCTCGGCCTCTCCCTCGTCGACCGCGACGGTCACGTCGTCGGCATCGAGCGACAGGTACCCCAGGATCTCGGCCGCGCCGTCCTGGATGGGATACAGCGCGACCAGGTCATCGAGGGCGACGCTCGTGCGCGGCGGCACGACCGCGCGGATGTTGCCCATGAGACGCGCCGTGTCGACGAAGCGCTGCGCGAACAGGCCGTCGAGCTCGACCTCGTCGAGCGACTGCGGAGCCGGCATGCTGTCGACCTGCACGTCGGGCTGCGGGTCGTACAGCGGACGTTCGAACAGCAGAGCGATCGGCAGACCCGGCTGGTCGACCTGCACCCCGACATCGGCCGGCGGCCGGTCGCGGACCGCGAGCGCCGATGACTCGACGGCGCGGACGAGATCGAGGACCCGGCGGTTCTCGACCCACACCTGGTCATCGAGGAAGCGGCGGAGTTGCTCGGAGAGCCCCCGCACGGTCTGCTGGGTGCGCTCGGCGGCATCGGCCCAGTCGTAGTGCACGCGCCGCATCCGGCGGTCGGCGTGCAGCTGCGGCATCCCCTGCACCGCATCCAGAAGGTCGGACAGCTCGTCCTGCCGGCCTTCGGACAGCAAGAAGTCGTAGAACGCCTGAAAGCTGCGGCCCTGGTCGGAGGAGGCGATGTCGGTGCGGCTGGAGACCAGCTCTTCGAGCAGGGCGCCTTTGCCGCCGTCCCACCCGGCGATCTTCTCGCGGGCAGAGCGGTCGAGCGCCCGGAAGTTGTCTTCGACCTCGCGGAAGTCGCCGAGCAGTTCGCGCGCGGTGGTGGCGAATTGCTGGTACCGCTCGCGCACGGCGGTGTCGTCGAGCACCGTCACTCGCCCCTCCCTGGCGTTGGCGAGCTCCTTCTCGATCGCGTCACGACGGCGCTCGAGTTCGGCGATGCGCTCGGCGGGATCGTCGTGCGAGCCGTGCACGATCTGACGTAGCAGGTCGATCAGGGTCTGCAGGCGCGATTCGGTTCCCACGAACGAACGGGTGCGCAGGCCCTCGACCCACCGGTACGCCTTCTCGAGGGCCGGGGTCGCCTCGACGTGCACCTCTTCGGACGCTGCGGGATAGAACCGACGCAGCAGGCCGGCTTTCGGATCGGACCAGTCGTCGACGTACGCTGCGGCATCCTGCGCGTATCGATCGGGCGTCGCACGATGGATGGCGAACAGTTCGTCGTCGAGCGCAGACACGAGTTCACCCAGCGGCACCGCGCCGCGGTTGTCGTCGATGAAGGTACGGCCGAGGAACGACAGGATCAGGGGCGCGTTGTGCGCGCGCAGCACCCGCCAGGCCGGATGCCGCTCCCAGAGGCGGTCGAGTTCGTCGAGATCCATGCTGCGTCCAGGGTATGCGCGGGCTCCGACATCGGACGACTCACGTTTGATGTCGGCGCCCCTCGCTAGGGTCAGCCGCACCGTAAAGCAGCGCATGGGTTGATATTGGGGGGCCGGCAATGCACACCATGAGGACACGAGGGAACGCCGATGACTGATCCGATCGACCTCGAGCACACGGGTCCGTCCACGCCAGCTGACGTTCCTCTCTTCGAACGCGTCTCCCAAGTCATCGAACAGACACGGGCTTCGGTGGCAACGCAGGCAAATGCCGCGCTGACGCTCATGAACTGGCACATCGGCCGCATGATCGATGTCGACGTACTCAGCACGCAACGTGCTGGCTACGACCGCGAGATTGTCGCCTCGCTGTCGCGACAATTGACCGAGCGCTTCGGACGCGGCTTCGATCGCGCGAACCTCTACCGGATGATCCAGTTCTCGCAGATCTTCCCCGATGCCGAGATTGTCGCCTCGCTGGGGCGACAATTGAGCTGGACGCACTTCAAGGCGTTGCTCCCCGTGTACTCCGACGCCGCCCGAGCTTTCTACATCGAGCAGACGATATCGGCTCGCCTCAGCGTGCGCGCACTGCGCGAGCTCATCGGGCGGCAAGGGTTCGAGCGCAATGAAATCGCGAACGCGCAGACGCCGGGCGGAACGGCCGTGCCGCTTGACACGTTCCGAGACCCATACTTCCTCGACTTCCTGGGGCTCGCCGATGGTCACGCCGAACGCGACCTCGAAGAAGCGATCATTCGCGACATGGAGTCGTTCCTCCTCGAAGTCGGAGACGGCTGGACGTTCGTGGGCCGTCAGAAGCGCATGACGGTCGGCAACGACGACTTCTTCCTGGACCTGCTCTTCTTCTCGCGTCCTCTGCGTCGTCTGATCGCCGTGGAGCTGAAGGTGGGCAAGTTCAAACCGGCGTTCAAGGGCCAGATGGACCTCTATCTCAAGTGGCTCGACCGATACGAGCGCCGTGACGATGAGGAAGCGCCGATCGGCCTGATCCTGTGCACCGAGACCAGCCGTGAGCAGATCGAGCTGCTGGAGCTGCACAAAGACGGGATCGTCGTTGCTGAGTACTGGACGGCGCTCCCACCGAAAGAGGAGCTCGAAGTGCGGATCGCATCGATCTACCGCGAAGCGCAGGAGCGCTTCGCCCGCAGGCAGCTCGCGGCGTCGACATCCGAAAGCTCGAGTGGACCCAACCGACCTGCGATGAATACCCGCCACCCACGCGGGATCGACGGCGCTGACCTGTAGCAGCGTCATGATCCGGACCAGCGACCGCCTCGTGCCTACATGGCCCCGTTCCAAGGGGCCTACGCGAAACGGATCGTGTTCCGCAGCTCGCCGATCCCCTCGATCGCGGTGGTCACGACGTCGCCGCCGCGCAGCCAGCGAGGTTCGGGCATCCCGAGCGCCACCCCGCGCGGCGTACCGGTGAGGATGACATCGCCCGGCTGCAGCCGGGTGATCCGCGACACGTAGGCCACCAGGTCGCCCGCATCGAACACCAGTTCGCGCGTGTTCCCGGACTGCATCGTCTCGCCGTTCACCGCGCACGTCACCTGCAGGCCGTCCTTCGGCTCGATCTCGTCGGCGGTGACCACCCACGGACCGATGGGGGTGGTCTCGTCGAACGCCTTGCCCTGCACCCACTGCAGCGTGCGCTGCTGCCAGTCCCGCATCGAGATGTCGTTCGCCACCGTGTACCCGAGGATCGCGCCGCGCGCCTCGTCGCGCGTCGCGCGGTGGATCTCCGCGCCGACGACCACGGCGAGCTCCGCCTCTCAGTCGAGCCGCTCGGTGTCGTGCACGACGACGTCGTCGGCGGGGCCGGTGAGCGTATCGGCGAACTTCGCGAACAACGTCGGATACTCCGGCACGGCGCGCCCGGTCTCGACGATGTGGTCGCGGTAGTTCAGCCCGCAGCAGAGCAGCTTGGCCGGGCGCGGCATCGGCACGCCGAACTCCGCCGGCTCCGGCTGCATCCGCAGCGGACTCTGCAGGGCCGCGTCGGCCTGCGCACGCCAGTCCGGCTCGGCGATGAGCGCCTGCGCGTCGGGATGCTCGAGCAGCACCCAGCCCGCGGCATCCTCCACCGCAGCGCGGGTGCCGGCCGGCGTGCGAACCGTGGCCAGGCGCATCAGACGTCCGACGCCGCGGCGGGGAGGTGTGCGACGCCCTGGATCTCGATCATCGCCTCGCGCTGCCACAGCCGCGTCACGCCGATGCCGGCCATGGCCGGGTACTCGGTGCCGGCCATCTCACGCCAACGGCGCCCGATCTCGCGGCCGTTGCGCTGGTAGTCGTCGACGTCGCGGTGCTCGTCACGGTGTCGTCGGCGGTGCCGGTCACGGGGCCAGCGCTCCG
>NZ_DATEJS010000073.1:0-3094 GCF_035277845.1 Microbacterium sp. | reverse complement strand
GGCGGCGAGCTTCTGGCCGGCGCTGACCACCGTGCGCCAGCATTTCGACCAGGTCGGCGTCGCCGCCTGGCGGTCGCTGCTGGCCAGCATCGAAGGGGAGCGCCCCGGCTCGGTCGGCCTGATCCCGACCGAGCTCGTCGTCCGCGAGAGCAGCGGCCCGGCGCGCTGACTCCCGGGGCTATGCGCCCTCGAGGGCGGCGGAGACGACCGCGCGGGCCTCCTCCTGCACCTGCTTGAGGTGCTCGGGCCCCTTCAGGGACTCGGCGTACAGCTTGTAGACGTCCTCGGTGCCGGACGGGCGCGCGGCGAACCACGCGCTCTCGGTCTGCACCTTGAGCCCGCCGATCGCGGCCCCGTTGCCTGGAGCGTTCGTCAGCTTGGCGGTGATCTGCTCGCCGGCGAGGTCGGACGCCGTCACGGCATCCGGCGACAGCTTTCCGAGGGCGGCCTTCTGCGCCGGCGTCGCCGCGGCATCCACCCGCTGGTACGCGGACGCGCCGAAGCGCTCCTCGAGCTCGGCGTACCTCTGCGACGGGGTCTTGCCGGTCACCGCGATGATCTCGGAGGCGAGCAGGCACAGCAGGATGCCGTCCTTGTCGGTGGTCCAGACAGTGCCGTCCTTGCGCAGGAAGGATGCCCCGGCCGACTCCTCGCCGCCGAACGCCACCGACCCGTCGAGCAGCCCCGGCACGAACCACTTGAACCCGACCGGCACCTCCAGCAGCCGCCGGCCCAGCGACTCCGCGACGCGGTCGATGATCATCGACGACACGAGCGTCTTGCCGATCGCGGCATCCTGCGGCCACCCGGGCCGGTGCGAGTACAGGTAGTCGATCGCGACCGCGAGGTAGTGGTTGGGGTTCATCAGCCCGGCGTCGGGCGTCACGATGCCGTGGCGGTCGGCATCCGCGTCGTTGCCGGTGAGCACGTCGTACTCGTCGCGACGCGCGACGAGGGAGGCCATCGCAGACGGCGACGAGGGATCCATGCGGATCTTCTCGTCCCAGTCGAGCGTCATGAACCGCCACGTCGGGTCGACATCGGGGTTCACCACGGTGAGGTCGAGTCCGTACAGCTCCCCGATCAGCGCCCAGTACTCGACGGATGCCCCGCCGAGCGGGTCGGCGCCGATCCGCACCCCGGCGTTGCGGATCGCGTCGATGTCGATGATGTTCTCGAGGTCGCGCACGTAGCCGTCGCGGAAGTCGTATTCGCCCACGACATCCGCGTCGATGTCCGCGAAGCGGGTGCGCTCGACCCCCTCCAGGCCGGCCGCGATCAGCGCGTTGGCGCGATCCGCGATCCAGCCGGTGGCGTCGGTGTCGGCCGGCCCGCCGTGCGGCGGGTTGTACTTGAAGCCGCCGTCGCGGGGCGGGTTGTGGCTGGGGGTGACCACGATGCCGTCGGCGCGGCCGGGGTCGTCCACCGCGCGGCCGCGGTTGTAAGTGAGGATCGCGTGGCTGAGTGCCGGGGTGGGCACCCAGGAGTCGCGCGAGTCGCGGCGCACATCGACGCCGTTGGCGACGAGCACCTCCACGGCGGTGCGCTCGGCGGGAAGCGACAGACCGTGCGTGTCACGGCCGAGGAACAGCGGACCGGTGATGCCCTGCGCCGCCCGGTACTCGACGATCGCCTGCGTGGTCGCGAGGATGTGGTCTTCGTTGAAGCTCGTGGACAGGCTCGAACCGCGGTGGCCGGATGTGCCGAACACCACGCGCTGAGACGCCACGGTCGGATCGGGTTTGCGGTCGTAGTACGCGTTGATCAGTTCGTCGACGTCGATGAGGTCGCTGGCTTCGGCAGGCTGTCCGGCGCGGGTCATGCCCCCCAGTCTGCCGCGCCGAGTCGTCCGTGTCAGCCGTGCGACGCGCGATGCCGGTGCGGATTCAGTCGGAACACCCGGATTCAGGACGATTCCCGCGGCATCCTGCTGAATCGGGCTGATCTTGCTGATTTCCGGAGCGGGCGGGCACCGCCGGTAGGCTTGGCGAGTGACGAGCGACATGTGGGACTCCGGCGCGCCCCGACGCACCTACAGCTACCTGGGTCCGGCCGGAACCTTCACCGAGGCCGCCCTCGCCCAGGTCCCCGAGGCGCGCGGGCAGGTGTGGCATCCGGTGCGCAACGTCGCCGAGGCGCTCGCCGACGTCACCGAGGGCCGGTCGGATGCCGCGATGATCGCCATCGAGAACTCCGTGGACGGCGGCGTGTCCACGGCGCAGGACTCCCTCGCCACCGTGCCGGGGCTGCGGATCGTCGGCGAATACCTCGTGCCGGTGTCGTTCGTGCTGGTCGGCAAGCCCGGAACCACGCTCGCGGACGTCTCGCTGATCGCGGCGCACCCCGTGGCCTACGCCCAATGCCTGCAGTGGCTCGGCACCGAGCTGCCGGCCCACTCGCACGTGCCGGCCGCCAGCAACGTGGCATCCGCCCTCGGCATCCTCGACGGCACCAGCGACGCGGATGCCGCGATCGCGCCGCCCGGCATCCTCGACCACCATGACCTGGAGCTGCTCGCCGAGAACATCGGCGACAACCCCAACGCGGTCACCCGCTTCGTGCTGGTGAGCCGCGCCGTGCCGCAGCAGTCGCCCACCGGAGCCGACAAGACCTCGCTCATCGTCGAGCTGCCCGAAGACCACCCGGGCGCGCTGCTCGACATGCTCGAGCAGTTCGCCACCCGCGGCATCAACCTGTCGCTGCTGGCCTCGCGCCCCATCGGCGACGAGCTCGGCCGCTACCGGTTCGTCATCGACGCCGACGGCCACGTGCGCGACGAGCGCATGGCCGACGCGCTGCTGGGGCTGCGCCGCTTCAGCCCGAAGGTGACGTTCCTCGGCAGCTACCCGCGCGCCGACCGCGCCATCGTCCGCTACCCGCAGCGCTACTCCGACGACGTGTTCGTCGAGGCGCGCGACTGGCTGCGCGGCATCCTCTCCGGCGAACCCGACTACTGAGCGGACGGAGCGAGCTCTCCTATCCCGGTCGTTGAGCGAGCTCTTCTCCCCCCGGTCGTTGAGCGAGCTCTCCTACGCCGGTCGTTGAGCGAGCGAAGCGAGACGAAACGCATCGCCCGTACGGGACCATGCGTTTC
>NZ_DATEJS010000072.1:0-14473 GCF_035277845.1 Microbacterium sp. | reverse complement strand
TCGAGGCCGGGGGTGTAGGTGTCTCCGGGGACGTACACCGTGTGGATCGGCTGACGCGAGCCGTCATCGCCGGGGTAGGCGGTGGCGAGCAGCTGATCGGTCTCGGCGAGCTGCGCGTCGATGCGGGCGATGTCGGCGGTGCTCAGCGCCGCCGTCATGCGACGCGGTCCAGCTCGATCGAGTCCAGCAGCTCGTAGGCGGGCAGCGTCAGGAAGTCGGTGTACTCGTCGTTCAGGCAGATGTCCGACACGAGCTGCGCAGCCGGCACGTAGTACCGCTCGAAGGTGTCCGCGTGGACTTCGCCGCGCAGACGCTCGACCTCTTCGGACAGCACGCGCGAGACCAGCTCGGGGGTGACGACCTCGCCGGTGTCCTCGAGCTTCACGCCGTTGCGCAGCTGCTGCCACACCTGCGACCGCGAGATCTCGGCGGTGGCGGCATCCTCCATGAGGTTGTGGATGCCGACCGCACCGTTGCCCGAGAGCCAGACGGCGGTGTACGCGACCGACACGTAGAGGTTGGTGCGCAGACCCTGCTCGGTGACGTGTCCGGGAGCGGATGCCACGTCGATGAGCTGCTCGGCGGTGACCGAGACCTCGGGACGCTGCTTGTCGAGCTGGTTCGGCTTGTCGCCGAGCACGCCGTCGAACACCTCGCGGCACACGTGCACGAGACCCGGGTGGGCGACCCACGAGCCGTCGAAGCCGTCGCCGGCCTCGCGCGTCTTGTCGGCGCGCACCTTGGTGAAGGCGGCCTCGGCTGCCTCCGGGTCCTTCTTCGACGGGATGAACGCAGCCATGCCGCCGACGGCGAAGGCGCCGCGCTTGTGGCAGGTCTTGACCAGCAGCTCGGTGTAGGCGCGCATGAACGGCGCGGTCATCGAGACGTCGGCGCGGTCCGGGACGGTGAACTCCTCGCCCTGGTCGCGGAACACCTTGATGAAGCTGAAGAGGTAGTCCCAGCGGCCGGCGTTCAGGCCCGAGGCGTGGTCGCGCAGCTCGTAGAGGATCTCCTCCATCTCGTACGCGGCCGTGATGGTCTCGATCAGCACGGTGGCGCGGATGGTGCCGTAGGGGATGCCGAGGGCCTCCTGCGCGTACGTGAAGACGTCGTTCCAGAGGCGCGCCTCGAGGTGGCTCTCCATCTTCGGCAGGTAGTAGTACGGCCCGGCGCCGTTCGCGAGCAGGATGTTCGCTGTGTGGAAGAAGTGCAGGCCGAAGTCGACGAGGGCACCCACGGCGATCTCGCCGTCGACGAGCACGTGGTTCTCGGGCAGGTGCCAGCCGCGAGGGCGGGCCACGACCGTCGGGCGGGCGATGTCGTCGCGCAGGGCGTACTGCTTGCCGGCGGGCGAGACGTACGAGAGGGTGCCGAGGGCCGCGTCGCGGAGGATGCGGATGCTGGCGACCTGGTTCTCCCACGTGGGGCTGGTGGCGTCCTCGAGGTCGGCCAGCCACACCTTGGCTCCCGAGTTGAGGGCGTTGATCGCCATCTTCGGGTCGGCGGCGGGGCCGGTGATCTCGACGCGGCGGTCCTGCAGGGCGGCGGGGGCCTCGGCGACCTGCCATTCGCCCTCGCGCACCGCGCGGGTGTCCTCGAGGAAGTCGAGCCGGCCGGTGCGCGCGACCTCGGCGCGCTTCACCTTGCGGGCGTCGAGCAGGTCGTTGCGACGCCCGGCGAAACGCCGGTGAAGCTGCTCGACGAACGCGAGGGCTTCGGGGGTGAGGATCTCATCGGCGCCTTCGACCCGGGCGGGTCGGGTGATCTCGATGGTCATCAGACAAGTGCTCCTTCTGCTTCCTTGGCCTGTGCGGCGAGGGCGGTCGCGGCGACGGTGGCGGCGACGGTGCTGGCGACGTTCTCGTCGAACGCGCTGGGGATGATGAACTGCGCGTTGAGCTCCTCGTCGCTGACGCAGGAGGCGATCGCGCGCGCGGCGCCGACGAGCATCTCGGTGGTGATGTCGGTCGCCTGGGCGTCCAGGAGCCCGCGGAACAGTCCGGGGAAGGCGAGGACGTTGTTGATCTGGTTGGGGAAGTCGCTGCGACCGGTGGCGACGACGGCGGCGTACTTGGCGGCCAGCTTCGGGTCGACCTCGGGGTCGGGGTTGGCCATCGCGAAGACGATGGCGTTCTCGGCCATGCTGGCCAGCTCCGCCTCGCCGAGCAGGTTGGGGGCGGAGACGCCGATGAAGACGTCGGCGCCGACGAGCGCGTCCGCGAGCGAGCCGGTGCGCGCATCGCGGTTCGTGTTCTCGGCGATCCAGGTGCGGTGCTGGTCGGCGTAGGTCTCGCCGCTGTGCACGATGCCGGAACGGCCGGCTGCGACGATGTGCTGCGCGCCCTCGGCCTGGAGCAGCTGGATGATCGCGTTGCCCGCGGCGCCCACGCCGGAGATGACGATCTTGACGTCCTCGATCTTCTTGTCGACGATCCGCAGGGCGTTCACGAGTGCAGCCAGGGTCACGATCGCGGTGCCGTGCTGGTCGTCGTGGAAGACGGGGATGTCGAGCTCCTCGCGCAGGCGGCGCTCGATCTCGAAGCAGCGGGGAGCGGCGATGTCCTCGAGGTTGATGCCGCCGTAGACCGGGGCGAGCGCCTTGACGATCGAGATGATCTCCTCGGTGTCCTGGGTGTCCAGAGCCACGGGCCAGGCGTCCACGCCGGCGAACTGCTTGAACAGCACCGCCTTGCCCTCCATGACGGGCAGGGATGCCGCGGCACCGATGTTGCCGAGGCCGAGCACCGCGGACCCGTCGGTGACGACGGCGACGGTGTTGCCCTTGACGGTGTAGCGCTTGGCGTTCTCGGGGTTCGCGGCGATGTCGAGGCAGACGCGGGCGACGCCCGGGGTGTACGCGCGGGACAGGTCGTCGCGGTCCAGCAGCGGAGCCGACGGCTCGACGCTGAGCTTGCCGCCCTCGTGCAGGTCGAAGGTGCGGTCGACGGCCGAGAGCACGGTGACGTCCTCGATCGCAGCGACGGCGTTCGCGACCTGCTCGGCGTGGTCGACGCTCGACGTGTAGACGGTCAGGTCGATGATCAGGCGCTCGTGGCCGGAGTCGTCGACGGTGAGGCCGTGGACCAGCGCACCTGCGTCGGTGATCGTCGTGACGATCTCGCTGGTGGCCGTTCCGCGGACCGAAGCCTCGGCTCGCAGCTGGATCGAATATCCGGGACTCGTGTTCGCCATTGGTCGTCCTCTCGGGTGCGTCTGCGCCCCTTGATCAAGTTCGGTGATCGTGTGGTCTCGCGCGGTCCTACCCCGTCGCGAATTTCACATTATGGAGTTTAGAGTCTGCAATACGGAAAATCAACACCCGCGTCACCGACCGGAATCGGGCGCTCTCCGTAGGGTATGGTGACAAGGCCGCCCACTTCCACCATCCGGAAGTATCTGTCCGATGAATACCCGAGAAAGGTGGGGCTCCATGCCCGCACCCAGCGCCGAGAGCGTCAAGTCGGTCGCGCGCGTCTTCGAGCTGCTGGAGCTCATCGCCGAAGCGGGCGGCAGCCTCGGGCTCTCCGAACTCGCGGCCGCGGCCGAGCTGCCGCTGCCGACGATCCACCGCCTGCTGCGGACGCTCGTGGGACTCGGCTACGCGCGCCAGCTCGCCAACCGCCGCTACGCCCTCGGCCCGCGGCTGGTGCGCCTCGGCGAGATCGCCAACCGGCAGTTCGGGCACGTGGCCGCCCCGCAGCTGAAGGAGCTGGTCGAGCGCCTCGGCGAGACCGCCAACCTCGCGACCATCGACGGCGACCGCGTGGTCTACGTGTCGCAGTCGCCCTCCCCGCACGCGATGCGCATGTTCACCGAGGTCGGCCGCCGCGCCTACATGCACGCCACGGGCGTCGGCAAGGCGATCCTCGCGCAGTTCGACGACGACCACGTGCGCGACATCATGACGCGGGCGGGGATGCCGCACGTCACCGAGCACACCCTCACCACCATCGACGCGCTGCTGGATGACCTCGCCGTCACGCGCGAGCGCGGGTACGCGATCGACGACGGCGAGCAGGAGCTCGGCGTGCGCTGCTACGCGATGGCCGTGCCCGACATGCCCATCGCCACGGCGGTCTCGGTGTCGGGGCCGTTCACGCGCGTCGACGACGAGTTCGGCGGACGCGCCATCCCCGTGCTCCAGGAGATCGTGGCGGAGATCAGCGCCCTCGCGCACCTGGACTGAGTCGCCGGACGCCGCTCCGGATGCTGCTCCGGGCCCCGCCCGGATTCCCCCCGAGCTCTTGACCTCCCCTCCGGCACGCCCTAAGCTTGCACGGAACCACCCGCGAAAACTTCCGAAGACCGGAAGTTCGAATCCGCAACACGGAAGTTGAAAGGAGCACGCGATGCCGCACACCAGCGCCGCAGTCCTCCGTCCTTCCAACGGCACCCCCGCCTTCTCGGGGTGCACCTGGTTCGCGCACGGCGCCTGATCCGCAGCCTGCCGATACCGCCTGCCCCGGGCAGCGTCGTCGGCGTAGACTCTGCGCACGCGAGCGCCCGCCGTTCGCCCTTGTGATCGCAGTGCTGCGCCTCACCCCGGTATCGGACCCGATGTGCCGCCCATGCGGCCACCCCCGCCGGACACGAGGAGAATCACAATGACCGATGTCGCATTGACCGTCAACGGGGAACGTCGTTCCCTCGACGGCGTCGCCACGTTCACCACCGCGCTCGACTGGCTGCGCGATCACGGCCTGTCCGGCAGCAAGGAGGGCTGCGCCGAAGGCGAGTGCGGCGCGTGCGCGCTGCTGCTGGCGACGCCCGGCGACGACGGCACCACGACCTGGACGCCGGTCAACGCCTGCCTCGTGCCGGTCTACGCGCTCGACGGTCAGGAGATCGTCACCGCCGAAGGCCTCGGCACCCCCGAGGACCTCCACCCGGTGCAGGCGAAGATGGCCGAGGCCGGCGGCTCCCAGTGCGGCTACTGCACCCCCGGCTTCGTCTGCTCGATGGCCGGCGAGTACTACCGCGAAGACCGCGCGCCCCTGGTGAGCGCGGCACAGTTCGCCGGCGACGGCACCGACGAGGCGGGATGCCCCGTCCACGACACTTCCGACGGGTCCCACGGCGATGCCGCCGAGCACGGCCCCAACGGCTTCGACCTCCACGCCCTGAGCGGCAACCTGTGCCGCTGCACCGGATATCGTCCGATCCGGGATGCGGCGTACACCCTGGGCATGCCGGATGCCGACGACCCCTTCAAGCAGCGCATGGCGCAGCCCGCTCCTGCCGCGGCTGCGACCGATGCCGAGGTCGACGGTTCGCGCTTCGTGCGCCCGGCAACCCTCGCCGAGACGGTGCGGATCCTCCACGACGACAGTTCGGCGCTCGTCGTGGCCGGTTCCACCGACTGGGGCGTGGAGGTCAACATCCGTGGGAGCCGTGCTCCCTTCGTCGTCGCGATCGACCAGCTCGAGGAGCTGCGTCTGCTGACCGTCAGCGACGACGTGATCGAGATCGGCGCCGCTCTGCCGCTGTCCGAGGTGGAGCGGCGCCTACAGGGTCGGGTGCCGCTGCTGGCGAAGCTGTTCCCGCAGTTCGCCTCGCGGCTCATCCGCAACCGGGGCACGTTCGGGGGCAACCTCGGCACCGGGTCGCCGATCGGCGACACCCCGCCCGCCCTGCTCGCGCTCGGCGCGAGCGTCGTGCTGGCGAGCGTCGACGGCGAGCGCGAGGTGGAGCTGAGCGACTACTTCACCGGCTATCGCCAGTCGGTGCGCCGTGCGGACGAGCTCATCAAATCGGTGCGGATCCCGCTGCCGCTGGCATCCGTCACCGCGTTCCAGAAGATCGCCAAACGCCGCTTCGACGACATCTCGTCGGTCGCGGTCGGCATCGCCCTGGACATCGAAGACGGTGTCGTCACGGCCGCGAAGATCGGCCTCGGCGGCGTGGCCGCCACCCCGCTGCGGGCGATCGCCACCGAGGACGCCCTCATCGGCAAGCCGTGGAACATCGCCACCGTCAAGGCCGCCGCCGCGATCATGCGCACCGAGGGCACCCCGATGTCCGACCACCGCGCGAGCTCCGAATACCGCTCGCTCATGCTCAACACCGCCCTGCTGAAGCTCTACAGCAGCACCGTCATCGAGTCGAAGGAGGTGTCGGCATGAGCGCTCTCGCCGACCGCCCCAAGAACCCCGTCGTCGGACGGCCCGCTCCGCACGAGAGCGCGGCGCTGCACGTGACCGGTGCGGCCATGTACACCGACGACCTCGCCGCGCACAGCGCGGGCGTGCTCACCGCGTGGCCCGTGCAGTCCACGAACGCCCACGCGAAGGTGACCGTCGACGTCTCCCCCGCCTATGAGGTGCCGGGCGTCGTGCGCGTGCTCACTGCCGACGACGTGCCCGGGGTCAACGACGCCGGCATCAAGCACGACGAGCCGCTGTTCCCGTCGGAGTCCCGGTTCTACGGGCACGCCCTCGTCTGGGTGCTCGGCGAGACCCAGGAGGCCGCGCGCCTGGGCGCCGCCGCCGTCACCGTGGAGTACGAGCCGCTGCCGGCGATCATCACGGTCGAGGAGGCCATCGCCGCCGAGTCGTACCAGTCGGTCGCCCGCACGGTCGCGCGCGGGGATGCGGCATCCGCCCTGGCCGACGCCGCGCACGTGTTCGAGGGCGTCACCCAGTTCGGCGGCCAGGAGCACTTCTACCTCGAGACGCACGCCTCGTTCGCGGTGCGCGACTCCGAGGGTCAGTACTTCGTGCAGTGCTCCACGCAGCATCCGTCCGAGACGCAGGAGATCATCTCGCATGTGCTCGGCATCACCTCGAGCGAGGTCACCGTGCAGTCGCTGCGCATGGGCGGCGGGTTCGGCGGCAAGGAGATGCAGCCGCACGGCTTCGCGGCCATCGCGTGCATCGGCGCCAAGCTCACCGGACGCCCGGTGCGCCTGCGCCTCACCCGCACGCAGGACCTCACGATGACCGGCAAGCGGCATCCCTTCCACATCGCGTGGAAGGCGGGGTTCTCGGAGGACGGCCGCATCCAGGCGCTGGATGCCACCCTCACGTGCGACGGCGGCTGGAGCCTCGACCTGTCCGAGCCGGTGCTCGCGCGGGCCCTGTGCCACCTCGACAACTCGTACTGGATCCCGAACGTGCACGCCCTCGGGCGCATCGCGAAGACCAACAAGACCTCGAACACCGCGTACCGCGGCTTCGGCGGCCCGCAGGGCGTCTTCCTCATCGAGGACATCCTCGGCCGTGTCGCCCCGAAGCTCGGCATCGATCCGCTGGAACTGCGCGAGCTCAACTTCTACCGGCCCGGGCAGACCACGCCGTACGGCCAGGTCGTGAAGGATGCCGAGCGGCTGGAGATCATCTGGAACCAGCTGCGGGATGCCGGTGAGCTGGATTCCCGCCGCGCCGAGATCGCGGAGTTCAACCGGACGCACGACGACGTCAAGCGCGCCCTGTCGATGACGCCGATCAAGTTCGGCATCTCGTTCAACTTCCCCGCGTTCAACCAGGCCGGCGCGCTCGTGCTGATCTACAAGGATGGATCGGTGCTGATCAACCACGGCGGCACCGAGATGGGCCAGGGCCTGCACACGAAGATGATGCAGATCGCGGCCACCGCCCTGGGACTGGAACTGCACCAGGTGCGCCTCGCGCCGACCCGCACAGACAAGGTGCCGAACACGTCGGCGACGGCGGCATCCTCCGGGGCCGACCTCAACGGCGGCGCGGTGAAGAACGCGTGCGACCAGCTGCGCGAGCGCCTCGCCAAGGTCGCCGGGCGCCTGCTCAACGTCGACGAGCGCGACGTGCGGTTCTCCGGCGGGTTCGTCACCGGTCTCGGCAACCGCGAGCAGCGGCTCACGTTCGCCGAGGTCGCCAACGCCGCGTACCACCAGCGCGTGCAGCTGTCCGCCGCCGGCTACTACCGCACCGAGGGTCTGCACTGGAACCCCGACCTCATGCAGGGCGAGCCGTTCAAGTACTTCGCGTACGGCTGCGCCGCCAGCGAGGTCGAGGTCGACGGCTTCACCGGCGCCTACACGGTGCGCCGCGTCGACATCATCCACGACGTGGGCGACTCGCTGTCTCCGATGCTCGACATCGGGCAGATCGAGGGCGCGTTCGTGCAGGGCCTCGGCTGGCTCACCCTCGAGGAGCTGCGCTGGGACGAGTCGGACGGACCGCACCGCGGCCGGCTGCAGACCCAGTCGGCGTCGACGTACAAGCTGCCGAGCTTCTCGGAGATGCCCGAGCAGTTCAACGTCCGGCTGTTCGAGAACGCGCGCGAGGATGGCGCGGTGTACGGCTCGAAGGCCGTCGGCGAGCCGCCGTTCATGCTCGCCTTCTCGGCCCGCGAGGCGCTGCGCGACGCCGTCGCCGCGTTCGGCCCGGCCGGCCATTCGGTGAACCTCGGCTCCCCGGCGACTCCGGAGGCCGTGTTCTGGGCGGTGCAGGAGGCGCGGGATGCCGCCGGTGCCCCGATCACGACGGCGCCGGCGGTCGACGCCGAGCTGGCCGCCGTCTGACGCGGCGCAGCACAAGAGCGAAGGTCGCGCACCATGGACTGGCTCGACGCCCTGCGGACGCTGCGCTCGCAGCGCATCCCCGCGGTGATCGTCACCCTGGTCATGGTGCGCGGCCACGCGCCGCGCAACGGCGGCGCCAAGATGGTGGTCTCGCCGGACGGGATCTGGGGGACCGTCGGCGGTGGCAATCTCGAGGCCACCGCCGTCTCGCGCGCCCGGGCGATGCTCGCCGCGGGCGCGGCGGAACCGGAGCTCCTTCCGCTCCGGCTGAACGACAAGGCCGTCACCGACTACGGTGTGCAGTGCTGCGGAGGCGAGGTCACGATGCTGCTGGAACCCGTCCGGGTCGTGCCGTCGGTCGCCGTCTTCGGCATCGGTCACGTCGGCATCGAGCTCGCCCGCATCCTGTCGCGGCACGAACTCGACCTCTACCTGGTGGACACCCGCGCCGAGATGCTCGCCGAGGACCGCCTGCGGCACGCCGGCCTCTCCGACGCCGTCGCCCGCGTGCACGTGCGCCACGCCCCCGTCCCCGAATCCGTGCTCTCGGAGCTGCCCGCCGGGGCTCACGTGCTGGTGATGACGCACGACCATGTCGAGGACCTCGCGATCGTCGACCAGGCGCTGCGCACCGACGGCATCGGCTCGATCGGGCTCATCGGCTCCTCGGCCAAGTGGACGCGGTTCCGCAAGAGACTCGTCGAGGCCGGCCATTCCGAGGCGGACCTCGAGCGCGTGACCACGCCGATCGGCATCGCCGAGGTCACCGGAAAGCAGCCCGCGGTCATCGCCGTCAGCGTCGCCGCCCGCATCCTCGTTCAGATCGAGCAGGCCGCTCCGGCATCCTGACCCGCCTTCCGCATCTGCGGCGGAGCGGCATCCGCCGCACAGCCATTCCAAGGCGTGAATTGCGCGCCTTCGGAACGGCGCATTCGCGTGTCGGGTCGCCGGAGAGAATCGACCGGCGAATGGGATGCCGAATTGCGGCAGGTTATTCCCTGCCGGGAATGCGCAATTGGTCTTCCCAATTGCACAATTGCGCGCGAATGGCGCTGAGTGGAGTCCGAGGTCTTCGTCCGCCGTCGCCGTGCGTCGCGTCGACGCCCGCGCATCCACCGCCTCCACGCACCCGCCGTATCGTGCCGCTCGCCATCGCCCGCCGTCGCGGGCGGCTGTCCGGCCAGACGTGGAACGAGGTGGACACCCTCTCTCCGGGCGCCTGGCAATAGTCGAAGCTATCTTCGTCTGATGCCAGAGCTCACCACCCGGGCACGAAGAAAGGGGCGGCCCCGGCTGCTGCCGGAACCGCCCCTCTCGGACGTCGTGTCTAGGCCATCCAGCCCTCGATCACGCCGACGCCGAAGAACACCACGAACGCCGCCGAGACCACGTACATGAGCAGGTGGATCTCCTTCGCCCGCCGCTGGATGAGGCGGATGATCACGAAGGCGATGAACCCCGCACCCAGGCCGTTGGCGATCGAGTACGTCATCGGCATCAGGATGATCGTGAGGAACGCCGGGATCGCGATGCCGAAGTCGCCCCAGTCGATGTCCTTCACGTGCGTGACCATCATGAACCCGACGATCACCAGCGCCGGCCCGACGGCCTCGAAGGGCACGATGCCGGCGAGCGGGGCGAACAACGAGATGAGCAGGAACAGCACGCCGGTGACGACGCTGGCGAAGCCGGTGCGGGCGCCCTCGCCGATGCCCGCCGCGGACTCCACGAAGATCTCGCCGCTGGAGATCGAGGCGAGGCCGCCGACGCCCGACGCCGCGGCGTCGACCAGCAGCACGGGGTTGGCGTTGCGGAAGTTGTTGTCCTTGTCGAGCAGGCCCGCCTGGCTGGCGAGGCCCGTCATCGTGCCCATGGCGTCGAAGAAGACCGTCAGCAGGATCGTGAAGGTCAGAAGCGACGCCGAGATGAAGCCGATGCTCGTGAAGGCGCCGACGATGTTCACCTGCGCGAACAGCGACAGATCGGGCACCGAGATGATCTTGGACGGCACCACCGGGATGCTCAGCGCCCAGCCGGTGGGGCTGGTCTCGCTGCTCGGGGTGTGGGTGACCGCCTGGACGATCATGGCCAGGATCGTCGTGCCGATGATGCCGATGAGGATGGCTCCGGGCACCTTCTTGACGGTGAGGATGATCATCGCGATCAGGCCGATCACGAAGACGAACGTGGGCCAGCCGAGCAGGTTGCCGCCGATGCCGAGGCTCACCGGAACCGTCGTGTGCGCGGCATCCGGCACGCGGCGGATGAAGCCGGCGTCGACGAAGCCGATGGTGGCGATGAACAGGCCGATGCCGGCGACGATCGCGAGCTTCAGGCCGCTCGGCACCGCCCGGAAGACCGCCTCCCGGAAGCCGACGAGCACGAGGATGAACATGATGATGCCGGACAGCAGCACCAGGCCCATCACATCGGGCCAGGTCAGGTTCTTCGTGGTGGCGATGGTCGCCGACACGAAGCCGGACACGCCGAGACCCGCCGACAGCGCGAACGGATACCGGGCGATGAGACCCATGAGGATCGTCATCACGCCCGAGACGACGGCGGTCATCGCCGCGACGCGTGCGATGCCGAGCGCGTGCCCGGAGCCGTCGGACGAGCTCAGGATGAGCGGGTTGAGCACGACGATGTAGACCATCGCGAAGAAGGTGGCGAAGCCGCCGCGGATCTCGCGGGCCACGGTCGAGCCGCGCTTGGTGATCTCGAAGAACCTGTCGAAGCCGTTCTTCGGCTCGAGTTCGATCGCCGTGCCCGGCGTCGCCCCGTCTTCGACGGAGGTGGGGGAAGTCATGATGGATACCTGTTTCGGATGAGGCGGGTCAGTAGTCGATGCGCGAGGTGTTCGCGTTCCACTCGGTGAACGGGGCGACCCGCTCGGCCGGCTCGAGCTCGACCGAGCCGACCGGCATGATCGCCCGGTCCGCGTCGGTGCCCTCGAAGTACCGGTAGAAGACGGCGTCGTCGAAGCCGGCATCCGCCGCGTCATCGCGGTCGGCGGCGAAGTAGACGCGGTCGATGCGTGCCCACAGCGACGTCGCGAGGCACATGGGGCAGGGCTCGCAGCTCGTGTAGAGCGTCGCGCCGGTGAGGTCGAACGTGCCGAGGCCCTGGCAGGCGTTGCGGATCGCGGTCACCTCGGCGTGCGCCGAGGGGTCGAGGTTCGCGGTGACACGGTTGACACCTTCGAACACCTGTCCGTCAGCCGAGACGACGATGGCGCCGAAGGGACCGCCCGCGTTGCGCACGTTCTCGGTGGCGAGAGCCACCGCACGTGAGAGGTATGCGGCCGGTGTCGGTCGATCGGAGCCCGACTGGGCGGCGTCGATCGTGGAGTTTCCGATGGTCTGCATGGGAACTGAGCTTCCTTGCTTCTTGTCGCAGTCGGCGCCGAATTCGCGGCTCTTATCGGAGAGAGCTTTGCCGGTAGATCCGCTGCTGCGTATAAGATCCCGAAACGACTCCTGTTCGAGCCGCCTCAGCACCGTCAAAAATAGCACCGTCCTGCGTGCACGTCCATGCTTTTCGGAACTTCATTTCCGGAATGCGGTAATGATTCTTGCGTTTCCGCAGATGCGGAGTTACCGTGTGTTTTGTGACGCAGTTTCGGATCAAGGAAGCAGCCCGCCTGCTGGGTGTGAGCGACGACACCGTGCGCCGCTGGGTGAACGACGGATTGCTGAGCGTCGCGCGCGACGCGTCCGGCCGCCAGGTGGTCGCCGGCGACGAGCTGGCCGCGCGCGCGCAGGCCCTCGCCCAGGCCTCGCACGAGGATGCCGGCGAAGGCGAGCTGCGCCTCTCCGCCCGCAACCGGTTCGAGGGCCTCGTCACCCGTATCGAGATCTCGGGCCTCATCGCCCAGGTCGAACTGCAGTGCGGCCCGTTCCGCGTCGTCTCGCTGATGACGTCGGAGGCCGCCCGCGACCTCGGCCTCGAGGTCGGCTCGCGCGGCGTCGCCATCGTCAAGTCGACCACCGTCATCGTCGAAGCCGTCGCCTGAGCCGACCGCACCCTTCCCCCGCATCCTGCATCCTGCATCCTGCATCCCCTGAGGAGAACCCCGTGAAGACCCCCCGCCTGCTCGGCGTCGCGGCCGTCGCCGTCACCATCAGCCTGTCCGTCGCGGGATGCTCCGGCGCCCCGGCCGCCGGCGGCACCACGAGCCCGTCGGCCGCCGCGAGCACCCTGTCCGGCGATCTCACCATCTCGGCGGCGGCCTCGCTGTCCGGGGCGTTCGACGAGCTCGCCGCCGAGTTCCACGCGAAATACCCCGGAGTGACCGTCAAGCCGATCAACTACGACGGATCGTCCGTGCTCGCCACGCAGATCATCCAGGGAGCGCCGGTCGACGTGTTCGCCTCGGCGGACGTGAAGAACATGACGAAGGTCACCGCCGCCAAGCTCACCGTGAAGCCCGTCGACTTCGCGACCAACACCATGGAGATCGCCACCCGTCCGGGCAACCCGCTCGGCATCACCGGGCTCGGCGACCTCGCGAAGACGAAGGCCGGCAAGGCGCCCACCGTGGTGCTGTGCGCTCCGGCGGTGCCGTGCGGCAACGCGTCGAAGACGCTGCTCGCCGACGCGAAGGTCGCCGTGACGCCCGCCAGCGAGGAGCAGAACGTCACCGCGGTGCTGACCAAGGTCGAATCGGGCGACGCGGATGCCGGCCTCGTCTACGTCACCGACGTGAAGGCCGCCGGCGCCAAGGTCGCCGGCGTGCCGATCGCGAATGCGGATGCCGCGGTCAACACGTACCCCCTCTCGGTGCTGACCGGCGCGCAGAACCCGGCCGCCGCCGCGGCGTTCGTGACGTTCGTCACCTCCCCCGAGGGGCAGAAGGTGCTGGCATCCTTCGGCTTCGGCCGACCATGACCGCGCGAGGGGGCGCCGGGCCGCGGGGGGCGGCGACGCGGCTCCCGCCGTGGCTGGGCATCCCGGCCGCGGTCGGGGCCGCGTTCCTCGTCGTGCCGTTCCTCGCGCTGCTCACCCACCTCGACTGGACGGCCGTGCCGGGCGCGATGACGTCGCCGGCCGCGCTCCAGGCCCTGTGGCTGTCGCTCGGCACGGCGGCCGTCGCCACCGTCGTCTGCCTCGTGCTGGGCGTGCCCCTGGCGATGTTCATCGCCCGCTCGACCGGGTGGACGGCGACGGTCATGCGCACCCTCACCACGCTCCCGCTCGTGCTGCCCCCGCTCGTCGGCGGCATCGCGCTGCTGTCGCTGCTCGGCCGCGAGGGCGTCCTGGGCCCGTGGCTGCTGCAGCTCGGCATCCACATCCCGTTCACGACGGTCGCCGTCGTCATCGCGCAGTCGTTCGTCGCGATGCCGTTCCTGGTGATCTCGATCGAGGGCTCCCTGCGCACGGCCGGCACGGCGCACGAGCTGGTCGCGGCATCCCTCGGCGCACGGCCCTTCACCGTCTTCCGCCGCGTCACCCTGCCGCTCGCCGGGCCGGGACTGCTGGCCGGCACCGTGCTCTGCTTCGCGCGGGCGCTCGGCGAATTCGGCGCCACGGCCCTCTTCGCCGGCAACTCGGCGGGGGTCACGCGCACCATGCCCCTCGCGATCTACACCGCGTTCAACGGCGCCGGCGTCGACGAGAACACGGCGATCGCGCTGTCGCTGCTGCTCATCCTCGTGGCGATCGCCGTGCTGCTGGTCATGCGCGGGTGGCGGGCGGACGTCATCCGATGAGCGGGATGCTGGCCGCCGAGGTGCGGGTGACGATGGGCGCGTTCGTGCTGGATGCCGCGCTCACCGCGGCTCCCGGCGAGATCGTCGCCGTGCTCGGCCCGAACGGCGCGGGCAAGTCCACCCTACTCGCCGCCGTCGCCGGGCACCGCCCGATCGAGGGGGGCCCGGTGCGTGTCGGCGCACGCGTGCTCGACGGGCCCCGGGTCCGCGTGCCGCCCGCGGGCCGGCGGATCGGACTGCTCGGCCAGCGGGCGCTGCTCTT
>NZ_DATEJS010000071.1:0-4755 GCF_035277845.1 Microbacterium sp. | reverse complement strand
ACGCTGGGCGCGTTCGCCGAGCTCGAGCCCGACCGGGTGCGCGAGCGGCTCGGCGTGCACACGCTGGGCGCGTTCGCCGAGCTCGAGCCCGACCGGGTGCGCGAGCGGTTCGGCGAGCGGGGCATCCGCCTGCACGACCTGGTCGCCGGCGCCGACTCACGGCCGGTGCAGCCGCGCACCCCGCCCCCCGAGCTCCACCGCGAGGTGGCGTTCGAGCCGCCGCTCGAAGACGCCTCGCAGGTCGCGTTCGGCATGCGGATCGCGGCCGACGAATTCCTCGACCGGCTCGGCGCGCACGGGCTCGTGTGCACCGAGCTGCGGGTGGGCATCCTCACCGAGCTCGGGGAGCGCAGCGACCGGGTGTGGCTGCATCCCGGCTCGTTCGACGCGGCCGCCGTGGTCGACCGGGTGCGCTGGCAGCTCGCCGAGGCAGGAGGCCTGCGCAGCGGCGTGGTGCTCGTGCGGCTCGAGCCGGCCGCGGTGGATGCCGCCTCCCACCATCAGCCGGCCATCTTCGGGTCGGGCGCCGACGAGAAGGTGCACCATGTGCTCTCGCGCGTGCAGGCGATGCTCGGGCATCGCGGCGTGCTCACGCCGGTGATCGAGGGCGGGCGGTGGCTGGGGGAGCGGCAGACGCTCGTGCCGTGGGGCGACCGCGCCGAGCCGGGTCCGGATGCCGCCCGCCCCTGGCCGGGCAGCCTGCCGCCCCCGTTGCCGACCACGGTGTTCCCGCAGGCGCTGCCGGTCGACGTGGTGACCCGCACGGGGGCGGCGATCGAGGTGTCGGAGCGGGGCGTCGTGAGCGGACAGCCGGAGCTGCTCACCGTCTCCGGGGGCGGGGAGCGGCCGGGGCGCCGCGAGATCGTGTCCTGGGCGGGGCCGTGGCCGGTCGACGAGCGGGGGTGGGATGCCGACCGTCGCCGGGTGGCGCACCGGTTCCAGGTGGTCGACGACGAGCTCACCGCGTGGCTGCTCGTGTGCGAGGGCGGCGTCTGGGCG
Source organism: Microbacterium sp. (assembly GCF_035277845.1). Classification (GTDB taxonomy): domain Bacteria; phylum Actinomycetota; class Actinomycetes; order Actinomycetales; family Microbacteriaceae; genus Microbacterium. The sequence continues at coordinate 3,756 of NZ_DATEJS010000071.1, read as the reverse complement.
GCGGAGGCCCGCTATGACTGACGCCCGCTTCCCGGCTGCCGGCACGAGGGGCGGTGGCTGATGGGCTTCGACAACCCCTCCATCCCCTGGTCGGAGCTGGAGCGCACCCTCAGCGACCGGCGGCGCCCGCAGAACATCCCCGCCGACGCCGACGGCGGAGACAGCCCGGCCTGGTCGCGCAAACGCGGGCCTTATGTGGCAACGCCCATCGAGCGTCCCGCCGACGCCGTGCCGTATGCGGAGCTGCACGCGCATTCGTCGTACTCGTTCCTCGACGGGGCGTCCTCGCCCGAGGAGCTCGTCGAGGAGGCGGAGCGGCTCGGGCTCCACGCCCTCGCGATCACCGATCACGACGGGTTCTACGGCATCGTCCGCTTCGCGGAGGCGGCGCAGGAACGCCAGGTCAAGACGGTGTTCGGGTCCGAGTTGTCTCTACGCATGCCGACGCAGCGCAAGGGCCAGCCCGACCCGGCTGGCGCGCACCTGCTCGTGCTCGCCCGTGGAGAGGAGGGCTATCACCGCCTGGCCGCGGCCATCACGCACGCCCAGCTCGCCGGCGGCGAGAAGGGGCGTCCCCGCTACGATCTCGAGCAGCTGGCCGAGGCCGCGGGCGGGCCGGATGCCGGGCACTGGGCGGTGCTCACCGGATGCCGCAAGGGCGCGGTGCGGCAGGCGCTCGAGGGTCGCGGGCTCATCGCCGGTCCGGATGCCGCAGCCGCCGAGCTCGATCACCTGGTCGCGCTGTTCGGCCGGCAGAACGTGTTCGTCGAGCTCACCGACCACGGCGACCCCCTCGACACCACCCGCAACGACCTGCTGTGGCAGCTGGCCCGTGACCGGGGGCTTCCCGCTCTGGCGACCAACAACGTGCACTACGCCACGCCGCAGCGACGGCACCTCGCCGCAGCGGTGTCGGCGGTGCGGGCGAACCGCAGCCTCGACGACCTCGACGGGTGGCTGCCCGCACACGCCGGCGCGCACCTGCGCTCCGGCGCCGAGATGCAGGACCGCTTCGCCCGGTATCCCGGGGTCGTGGCCGAGACCGTGCGGCTCGCCGATGAGCTGGCCTTCCCCCTGCGCAACGCCCGCCCGGCCCTGCCCAAGCTCACCATCCCCGACGGCAGCACCCCGATGGAGCACCTGCGCAGGCTCGTGTGGGACGCCGTGCCGCGCAAATACCCCGACGCCCCGCCCGAGCACCTGAAGCGCATCGAGAACGAACTCGCCGTCATCGAGTCCAAGGACTTCCCCGGCTACTTCCTCATCGTGCACGGCATCGTGCAGGAAGCCCGGCGCCGCGGCATCCTGTGCCAGGGCCGGGGATCCGCCGCCAGCAGCGCGGTCTGCTATCTGCTGGACATCACCGCCGTCGACGCCATCCGCTACAACCTCCCGTTCGAGCGGTTCCTGTCGGCGCTGCGCGAGGAGGAGCCCGACATCGACGTCGATTTCGACTCCGACCGCCGCGAGGAGATCATCCAATGGGTGTACGGCGAGTACGGGCGGGAACGGGCCGCGCAGGTGGCCAACGTCATCCAGTACCGGCCGAAGAACGCGGTGCGCGACATGGCCCGAGCACTCGGCTTCTCACCCGGTCAGCAGGATGCCTGGTCCAAGCAGGTGGAGCGGTGGGGCGCCTCCCTCTCCACGGCGGGCGGCCACGACATCCCGGACCAGGTGCTCGAGTACGCGGGCGAGATGCTGAAGGCGCCGCGGCACCTCGGCATCCACTCCGGAGGCATGGTGCTCACCGAGCGACCGGTGGGCGAGGTGGTGCCGATCGAGCACGCCCGCATGGAGAACCGCACGGTCATCCAGTGGGACAAAGAGGACGCAGCCTGGATGGGACTCGTGAAGTTCGATCTGCTGGGACTCGGGATGCTCGCGGCGCTGCAGCACTGCTTCGACCTGGCCGCCGCATCGACGGGGGAGCGGTGGGAGCTGGCGACCCTGCCGAAGGAGGAGCCCGCCGTCTACGACATGCTGTGCCGGGCCGACGCGATCGGGGTGTTCCAGGTGGAGTCGCGCGCGCAGATGGGCCTGCTGCCGCGCCTGCAGCCGCGGGAGTTCTACGACCTCGCCATCGAGATCGCGCTGATCCGTCCCGGTCCCATCCAGGGCGGTGCGGTGCATCCCTACGTGCGACGCCGGCGGGACCAGGAGGACGTCACCTACCCGCATCCCAAGCTGAAGCCGGTGCTGGAGCGCACCCTCGGCATCCCGGTGTTCCAGGAGCAGCTCATGCAGATGGGCATGGCGATCGGCGACCTCACCGCGGCGGACGCCGACCTGCTCCGTCGCGCCATGGGCTCCAAGCGCGGGGTCGAGCGGATCGACTCGCTGCGCGACAAGCTCTTCGCCGGCATGGCGCACAACGGCATCCCGGACGACGTCGCCGCCGGCATCTACGCGCAGATCCAGGCGTTCGCGAACTTCGGGTTCGCCGAGTCGCACTCGCTGTCGTTCGCGCTGCTGGTCTACGCCAGCACGTGGCTGAAGCTGCACTATCCGGCGGCGTTCCTGGCGGGGCTCCTGCGCGCCCAGCCGATGGGGTTCTACTCGCCGGCGTCCCTCGTCGCCGACGCCCGCCGGCACGGCGTCGAGGTGCGCCGCCCCGACCTGCACGCGTCGGGGGCGGATGCCTGTCTCGAGCCGCTCGACGCGGCGGGGCCGGCGCAGCGTCCGCCGACGGGGCGGGATGCCTGCACCGACCGCCGTCAGCCACCGGTCGGCGCATTCGACCGGGATGCTCCCGACGAGACCGCTGCGCACCGGCGCGACGGCGCATTCGCCGTGCGGCTGGGGCTGGCGTCCGTCACCGGCATCGGCATGCCCATGGCGCAGCGCCTGGTCGCCGAACGGGAGGAGCATGGTCCGTACCGCGACCTGCGCGACCTCGTGCGGCGCACGGATGCCACGGCTGCGCAGCTCGAGTCCCTCTCCACGGCGGGAGCCTTCGAATGTCTCGGGCTGAGCCGGCGCGAAGGCATCTGGCTGGCCGGGTCCGCGGCCCAGGACCGGGCCCGGTACCTGCCGGACTCGGTGGTGTCGGTGCAGCCGCCGCTGTTCGCCGATCCCACCGACTACGAGCGGCTCGCCTCCGACCTGTGGGCGACCGGGGTGTCCACCGACGACCATCCGCTCGCGCATGTGCGGGAGCGGCTCGACGAGCGCGGGGTGCTGGTCTCGACGCAGCTGCAGGGTCACGAGTCCGGGCGGCGCGTCGAGGTGGCGGGTCTCGTCACCCACCGGCAGCGGCCGGCCACGGCATCCGGCATCACGTTCCTCAACCTCGAAGACGAGGCGGGGCTCGTGAACGTGATCTGCTCGCAGGGCATGTGGACGCGGTACCGGCGGGTGCTGCGGGATGCTCCGGCCCTCATCGTGCGGGGCGTGCTGGAGCGGTCGATCGAGGGGGTGGTCAATGTCCTCGCGGACGCCGCCGTCGACCTGCGGGTCGGGGTCGCGCACACGTCGCGGGACTTCCGGTGACGCGCGCCGTCAGCACGGGCGCGCGCCACCGGAAGACGCCTCCTTGATGGCGCCCTACTTGATGGCGCCTGCGGTGAGGCCCGACACCACGCGCCCCTCGATGAGGGCGAACAGGATGATCACCGGCACCGTCGCGATGAGCGACCCGGCGAACAGGTGCCCCCAGTCGACCGAGTACTGGCCGATGTAGCCGTTGATGGCGACGGTGAGCGGACGCTGGTCCGGGTCGGACGCCAGGCTCAGCGTCAGCGCCACGAGGAACTC